>NZ_JAYRLV010000007.1:0-137708 GCF_041912815.1 Allobrachymonas sp.
CAAGTCGGGGCCAGGCGGGCTATGACGATCGTTGGTGGGGCCCACCATCACGCACTGGCGCGGGTGCGCGACAAGTCGGGGCCAGGCGGGCTATGACGATAGCCACACTTCCCGTTCCGTCGCAGCCGGACCGTTCCGTCAGACCTATGCAAACCTGCTCATTGCTGAGCAAATCCGCCGCTGACTTCCTGCTTCGTCGAAGCCGGTTTCACTCGGGTCTTGCGACCCGAGCCAGCGCCTTCCTCTCCACAGGCTGCAACCGTGGAACTCACGGCCATGTTCCTTAGGTTCGCCGCCGCGTTCACGTCGCGGTCGTGGACCACACCGCACGCCGAGCACGTCCACCAGCGCACCGCCAGCGGCAGATCGGCGAGCTTGTACCCGCACGCCGAGCACGTCTTGCTGCTGGCGTAGAAGCGATCCGCCACCACGACCTGACCACCGCGCATCGCGGCCTTGTACTCCAACTGCCGCCGGAACTCGAAGAAGCCCATGTCGGCGATGGAGCGTGCCAGATGCCGGTTCCTCATCATGCCGCGCACGTTCAGGTCCTCGATGCCGATGGTGTGGAACCTGCGCGTGAGGTCCGTGGTGAGCTTGTGCAGGGCGTCCGAGCGGATCGCGGCGATGCTCGCGTGCAGCATCGCCAGTTTGGCCTTGGCCTTGTGGCGGTTAGCCGATCCCTTCTGCTTGCGGCTCAGGCTGCGCGAGAGCCTGCGCAAGCGGTCCAGCAGCGCCTTGTGGGGCTTCGGACCTGGGATCGTTTCTCCCGTCGAGAGCGTCGCCAATGCCGACACGCCCAGATCGACACCCACCTCGCCTTGGTTTTCGGCTTTCGGCAGGTGCGAACTATTGGGCGTGTCTACGGTGATGCTGACGAACCAGCGGTCGGCCACACGGGAGACCGTGGCTGACATGATCTTGCCAGCGAAGCGCAACGTCTCGCGCATGCGCACCCAGCCCAGATTGGGGATGCGAATGCGGGAACCGTCGATGTCGAACTGGTCGTTGGTGAGCGTGAAGCGGTCGTGCACGCCCTTCTTGCGGAATCGCGGATACCGGGCGCGGCCCGCAAAGAAGTTCTGGAACGCCTGCCCCAACTGGATGATCGCCATCTGCGGCGCGTTCTTCGTGACTTCGAGCATCCACGGAAACTGCTCGCGCTTGACGGCGTTCAGTTGCCGCCGCAGCGCCGCCTGCGAGGGCTTGGGCAAAGCGTTGTCGGCCTTCCACGCCTCATATTGCCGCTGCCACTCGGACAACGCCCAGTTGTAGGCGAAGCGCGCCGTGCCCGCCGCGCGCGCAAAGTACGTGGCCTGCGCGTTGTTCGGGTCGAGCGCGATGCGGTGAGCGATCAGCATGCCGCATTCTCCACGGCGGCCCGCACACCGTCAAGCAGCTTCTGGTTCTTGCGCGAGCGGCTGCCGTACAGCCGGACCCTACCCCGGAGCGGCGCAGCCCACAAGAGCCGTTTAACCGGCCACCGCCACAGCCCAGGCCGCAATAAACACCAACGGGCTTGCCACCAGCATGCCCCTGCAACGATCTAGCCAGCAGGCCACGGCCCGGTTGCGGGCGGTGTTGTGCTCAATACGGCGCTGCAAACCCTCCAGCTCGGCAGCACGCAAATCGTCCACCTCGTAGGCCGGTTTGTACAGATTCTTGGGTTCGTTGGCCCCGATCTGCAAATCGCGGCTCATGATGCACTTGCCCAGCAGCAGGCCCGCCACCACTGCCACCCACGCCGTCACCACCAGCAAGCCCCAGCCGGCCGGCTGTAGCGCGCCCGCCCCCAAAAGTCGCACCGCATAACCCACCCCGCCAGACAAGGCCGCCATGGCCAGTGTCAGCGTGGCGTGCGCCTCTTTTGCCAAAGCCTCTGTCACCTGCATGCGCACCCGCATGTTTTCGTGCCCCTGCTGTTCAGCCCAGTCCAGCATGCGGCGGCTGTTCTCATCCATGACCACTCCTTGTTTCCCATCGGCACAGTTGCATATTGATACATAAATAATTACCACTAGGTACGTCTTCAGGTAATTACCTTCGGGTATAGTACCACTCATGCCAACAAGCTGCAAAGCAGTAAGGCTAGTCAGGGCGGCAACCTGCTGGACAACGCCGCCGTGGCCCTGACTGGCTTTTCGCAGCAATAACCAGGAGCAATTATGGCAATGCAAGTCCAACGCACCAGGCGCTACCGCTGCGCCCTCATTCCGGCAGACATGCCGGCCGACCAGGTAGAAATCGCGGCCAGCGCAGGCCGCCTGCCGACGATCCAGTTCCGCGCACCGCACGCCGACTACGCCCGCGCCACGGCAGCTGCCGTCACCGGCAAACGCGTGTACGAGGTGCAGCAGCTGCAGGAAGGCGGTGTGGCATGAGCGCGAAAACCTCCCTCGTCCTGCGCGTATGCCGTCCTGATGGCTCCAGCCACGGCGGATTCCAGTGGCCGATGACAGTCGGGGCGGAAGTGGTAGCCCCTGATTGGAAAGCGAACACTGAATGCGGCAATGGCCTGCACGGATGGCTGTACGGCCATGGTGAACACGACTGTGTCTCGCACTGGGAACACGAACACGCTAACTGGCTGGTGTTGGAAGTTGAATCTGCCGGCATCCAGATGCTCGTCGGCAAGTGCAAATTTGAACGCTGCGTCCTCCGTTTCGTCGGAGACAAGGCGGAAGCTGCAGCCTACCTGATCAAACATGAGCCGCAAGCTGCCAGTGTTGCGGTGATCGGCGCAAGCCTGCAGGTAGGGGATGGCGCAGCCGCAGCAGTCGGAGCGCTTGGCACGGCCACGGCTGGCTACAAGGGCACGGCCACGGCTGGCGACTCGGGCACGGCCACGGCTGGCAACTCGGGCACGGCCACGGCTGGCTACAAGGGCACGGCCACGGCTGGCGACTTGGGCACGGCCACGGCTGGCGACAAGGGCACGGCCACGGCTGGCTACAAGGGCACGGCCACGGCTGGCGACTTGGGCACGGCCACGGCTGGCAACTCGGGCACGGCCACGGCTGGCGAAACCGGAGAGCTTCGCATCCGTTACTGGGATTACAAAGCAGAGCGCTACCGCACCGCCATCGCATACGTCGGCGAAGACGGCATCGAGGCTGGTACAGCCTACCGACTGGACGACAACCATAAGTTCGTGGAGGTGCAGCCATGACCGCCCCCAAAGACCTCGACCGCGACCGCGCCAATGCGGTCTATGACGCCGACCTGCTCCCCCTAAACCTCCCTACGAGGGAACAGGATGGCGCTGCCAATCAGTGGCCCGGCATCATCGCCATCATCGGCGCGATTGTCATCGCCTGCATCCTGATATGCGCAGTGAGTGGATGCACAGACGCTACCGGCGCCCAGCAAGAGGCGGAAGACACGGCCATGGACGTCCAGGACGCCGAGACCGCAGCCATGCAAGCCCACCTCGATGCCAAGTGCGGCCACCTGACCGGGCGCGCCGGAATGCAATGCGCGCTGGCCGAGCTGCAGCGTATCCAGCCGGACCGCTGGACTGCCGAGGATGTGCGCCATGGCAATCAGGCTGCTGAGCTGGTGGGGAGCACTGAATGAGCACTGAGACAGATCCGCATGGCCGCAATCCGCACCAGCCCGGTGCCAAGCTTGACGCTGGGAAGAACCGCCTGGGACTGGTGATGCAGGGCTTCCCTCGCGCGCTGCAGGCCGTTGGCCATGTCGCAACCTACGGCGCCGAGAAGTACACGCCAGATGGCTGGAAATCCGTACCAAACGGCATCGAGCGCTACACAGATGCCATGTATCGCCACCTGTTGGCCGAGGCCACGGGTGAACTGCAGGACCAGGACACCCGCCTGCTGCACGCGGCGCACGCGGCTTGGAACGCCCTCGCCCGCCTGGAGCTGCTGCTCGTGCAGCAGCACTGGACACGCACCTATTCACCTCAACAGGAGAAGCAGCCATGAGCGACCAGCCCATCCACATCATCGGGCGCGTGATTGCACCGCCAGAAGTTCGTATCGCCATCGAGCCGGGGACGCTGCGCAGCATCCCGGTCCTGCGTCTCAAGCTGAACGTGGAGGGACAGGACAAGCCTGTGCATGTCGAGCAAGAATTCTGCTTTGCCGACGCACAGGGCGCCGAGGCTGCAGCGCGCAGATATGCCACGGGCTCTCTGCTCAAGATCGATGTCGACATGCAGCAACTGCAGCTCACGTTCCGCCAGGTGCAGCACATCCATTTTCTGGAACGCCCTGCATCCACCGCATCGGAGCTGCAGCATGGTTAATTACCGCACCGACTACGCCATCGCTCGTGAAGACGTATTGGTCAGGGTGCGCCGAGGAGCTACAACACCGCGCCAGATGGCCAGTGGCCTGCCACACAGCGAGAAGCTGATCCGCCATGTCCTGCAGCAACTGGTCGAGGAAAACAAGGTTGTGCTGATCGGTCGAGGCCAATATGCGCTGACATCCGACCCAAAAGAGGGCGCACGTGCCGGCAGGCGCTTTGTCGCTCCCGACTACAGCCCCATCGGCAAGCAATTCAATCTGGTCCGCACCGGCGACATGAGCACTCCACCCATGCGCCCGGGTGCAATGGACTATGCCGCCATTCCTAGCCGCCGTGGCAACAAGCTGTATTACCGCGATGGCCGCATTGAGACTATCGGAGCCACAGCATGACCGACATCATTGGCCCGGAAGTACTTAACGTGATGTTCCACATCCACTCAAAAATTGTGCACGCCGGGTACCACGTGTCCGAACTGGAAGAGGTGACAGCATGAAAACCAAGCACCGCAAAGCAGCCAGGCATAAGCACGAGCGCCGCAATATCGACCACACTGACGCGCTCGGCTGGATCATGCGTCGCACCCAGCCACTGACACAAGACGAAGTTCTGCGCGAAATGGCGCCGATTTATGACGCCATGTCAGCAGTCGACGCCGGCCATCCCTCCGATGATGACAAAGCCCGGCTGTTGGCACTCGGCTGCGCAGTACGGGCACGCGGGCTGGCCATCGACCCGGACAACGGCGCGATCTTAGGCGAGCGCGTAGCTGATGCGTGTGTCAAAGCATACCGTCGCGAGCATCAAGGCGCCCGGTTTGGATTCAACGGCGAGGAGCGTAGCCAGGTCCTGAACGCGATTGAGCTGTGGGACCAGATGCTGGAGCACAGCCAGCCACATGAAATACAGCGTGCCGGGCGAGAGGGAGCGGAGTACGCGGCCATCGTCTGTGCGGGAATGAAGAAATGGATGAAAGCGGAGCACTGATCATGATCGGAGAACAACGCACTGGCGCCATCGATGGCGTCCGCATCCAGGCCGTCGCCCACGAAGGCCTAAGCGTCACCGTCAACGGCAAGCCGGCCGAGTTGGCGATCATCGTGGACGGCAAGGTGATTGCTGCCGGAGCGGCAGTGGCACGCGAGGCCGAAGCAGTGGCGGTCAACTGCCACCGCAATTTTCTCAAGGGCCAGGGGCATCTGCGCGTGCTATCCGAGCCAATCAAGCGCGCCGCCTGACCTACTCCACACAGAGGGAAGCCACCTGACCAGGTGGCTTTTTTATTCCCATTTTATATATACATAGCCTAGCTCACGGGCAGCCCAGGCTCACAAAACCGATCTTGGGGGTAGAAGATACGTACGGTGCAGTCATGGGGCGCTATTGTCGCAGCTTGCAGCCCGGCACGCATCTGCCCAGCTGCACCCCCTTGTGGTGCCCGCGCCGCAGCCCCTGCCCGGTCAGCGCTTGGGCTGGAAGGCCGCCAGCCACTGCTGCAGGCTCTTCTGGTATTGCCGCTGCATCTGGTCCTGCATCTGCTGCATGCCCTGCATGGGCATGTGCATCATCTTCTGCCATGCATCGCGCCCCCCGAACCCGGGCGCCATCTCCATCATCTTCTTCTGCATGTCGGCAAAAGCCTGGATATTGCTCTCCAGACTGGCTCCGAAGAATCCCTGCATGGTGTGTCCATAGAACCGGATCAGATTGGCAAGCACTGTCTCGCTGAACAGCGGACTGCCCCCAGCCTCCTCCTCCAGAATGATCTGCAGCAGAATGCTGCGGGTGAGGTCATCCTGCGTCTTGGCGTCACGCACCACAAAGGGGATCCCCGCCATCACCAGCGCCTTGATCTCGGCGAGCGTCACGTAGCTGGAGGTCTCGGTGTCGTACATCCGGCGGTTCGGGTACTTCTTGATGATCCGGAGGTGTCCTTCGTCCACGCTCTTGGGCTGATCGGCTTCTGCCTGTTCGGGCAGAGAGGTGGAGGGGGTCTTGCTGGAGGTGGTCGCCATATACTTCTCGTGGATCGTGCGGTGCCCGGAAATGAGGGGGTGTCTCCCTCGCTGTGTGTGCCGATTATGCCCTGATCCCCTTCTGCCCTCCTCTTCCTGCTCCTGACCATGCGCTCTCGCCAAGAAGCTCTCACACCCGTCGATGATCGGGCCCTGTCCCTGGCTGCCTCCCTGTTCGCTCATGCCCATCAGGGCGCCCTCGCCTTTCTGTCTCCTTCCAACGGCTGGCCCCAGGTGAGCCGGGTGGCCGTGGGCCGGGATGCCGAGGGCATTCCCCTCATCCTGATCTCCGGCCTGTCCGCGCATTTCGCCGCACTGTCGCATGACCCGCGCTGCTGCCTGCTTCTGGGAGAATCCGGCGGCGGGGACCCTCTGGCGCACCCCCGCATCAGCGTCGACTGCCGTGCCGTGCGCATCCCGGATGTGGACAAGCCCATCCACCGCGACGCCTTCGTGGCCTGGCAGCCCAAGGCAGCCCTCTATGTCGACTTTGCCGACTTCGCCTTCTGGCGCCTGATGCCCGAATCCGCGAGCCTCAACGGCGGCTTCGGCAAGGCGCACGCCCTTGACGCCAGTACCCTGCAGGGCATCCTGCGCACAGCCCTCGCGCTCGCCTCCGCTCCGCCCCAGTCCTGAGGAGCAAGAAGACCCGTGGGGACAACGACACATGCCCCACGGATCGGGCAGGATATGCTGTTACAAGCTGTATCAATCCCGGGGTTCTGCATTACCATCCCGTCCATGAACAGATCGAGCCCCCCTGGTCGCCGGGAGACGCGTCCTCCCCATTCCGAAATCCTGCCCCGTCATCCGTCCCCGCAACTGCGTCCTCCGGGCGCTCCCGTGGTCACCGTTCCCACCGATCCGGTCCTCGAAGCACGCTACGCCCCTTTCGACATGCTGGCCACCCTCGTATCGGTGGTCAATCCGGAAGGTGCCGTGCTGTTCGCCAACGCGGCTCTCGAAGACGCACTGGGCCACTCCCGCCACACCCTGCTGGGCACCACTCTGGCCAGCTTCTTTGCCCGCCCCGGCGTACTCCTGCAGGCCATCCGGGGGGCCAGCAGCAACGACTACGCCGCCCTGCGCTACGAAGCCCGGCTCATGCGCCAGGGGCAGGACCCCCTCCCCGTGCACGTCGTGGTCGCCCAGACCGACGATCCGGATCAGGTCATCGTCGAACTCCTCCCGCTCGAAGCCCAGGTCCGTCATGACAGGGAAGACCGCATGGTCACCCAGTCCATGGCCAACAAGACCCTGGTACGCAGCCTGGCCCACGAAATCAAGAACCCCCTGGGGGGCCTGCGGGGTGCAGCCCAGCTCCTCGAAATGGATCTGCCCGATCCGGCCCTCAAGGAATACACCCAGGTCATCATCCGCGAAGCCGATCGCCTGCAGGCCCTGGTGGACCGCCTGCTCGCACCACATCGGAGCGCCCCCACTCTGGGAGAAGTCAACATCCACGAAGTCTGCGAACGGGTGCGCGCACTCATCGTCGCCGAATTTCCGCATGGCCTCACCGTGGTGCGCGACTACGACACCTCGATCCCCGAATTCCGCGGAGACCGGGAACATCTCATCCAGGCCGTGCTCAACATCGCCCACAACGCCGCACAGGCCCTGGGGGAACGCATTGCGCGCGGTGATGCACGCATCACCCTGCGCACGCGGGTAGCCCGACAGGTTACCTTGGGTAAACAGCGCCATAAATTGGCACTGGAATTGCTTGTCATCGACAACGGACCAGGCATTCCGGCTGACATTGTTGAACAGATCTTCTTCCCTCTCGTCACCGGTCGCGCCAACGGAACCGGTCTGGGCCTGACGCTCGCACAAACCTACGTGCAGCAGCATCACGGCCTGATCGAATGCGAAAGCGAGCCTGGCCAGACCATATTCCGGGTGCTGATTCCCCTGCTCTAGTCCTGGAGCCGCCAGGGCATCGCACCGATGTGCACCATAATTGTGCAAAATGCCACAGGATTGCGAGGCCAAGGTGACAATGAAATCAATCTGGATCGTGGATGACGACGAGTCCATCCGCTTCGTGCTGCAGAAGGCGCTGGCACGCGACCAGCTTCCCGTGACGAGCTTCTCGTGCCCCAGCCAGGTGCTGGCCGCACTCGACAAGCCCGCCCAGTATGGCCAGCCCCTGGTGCTGGTCAGCGACATCCGCATGCCGGATCCGGAGGGCCTCTCGGGACTGGACCTGCTCAACCGCGTGCAGGAGCGCCTGCCCGCACTGCCCGTCATCGTGATGACGGCGTTTTCCGACCTTGACAGCGCCGTATCGGCCTTTCAGGGCGGTGCCTTCGAATACCTGCCCAAACCCTTCGATGTGCCCAAGGCCGTCGAGCTCATTCGCCGTGCCGCCCAGGAAAGCCAGCGCGAGGAATTCACCGAAGAGGCCGACGAAAACGTCATGCCCCAGGAAATCCTGGGACAGGCCCCTGCCATGCAGGATGTGTTCCGCGCCATCGGCCGCCTCAGCCAGAGCCATGTGACGGTGCTGGTCACCGGTGCGAGCGGCACGGGCAAGGAGCTGGTGGCCCGTGCCCTGCACCGCCATTCCCCCCGCGCCAAGGGGCCCTTCGTGGCCATCAACACGGCCGCCATTCCCAAGGACCTGCTCGAAAGCGAACTTTTCGGCCACGAGCGAGGCTCCTTCACTGGCGCACAGGCCCAGCGCCGTGGACGCTTCGAACAGGCCGAAGGCGGCACCCTCTTCCTCGACGAAATCGGCGACATGCCCTTCGAGCTGCAGACACGCCTGCTGCGTGTGCTCAGCGATGGGCACTTCTACCGTGTCGGTGGCCACAGCGCCATCAAGGCCAACGTCCGCATCATCGCCGCCACGCACCAGAATCTGGAAGACCGCGTGCGCCTGGGCGAATTCCGCGAGGATCTCTTCCACCGCCTCAACGTGATCCGTCTGCGTTTGCCGGCCCTGCATGAACGCCGGGAAGATGTCCCCATTTTGGTGCGTCATTTTCTCCAAACCAGTGCCCAGCAGCTGGGCGTCGAACCCAAGCGGCTCAGCGACGAGGCCATGCAGCGCCTCTCCGCCTTCAGCTTTCCGGGCAATGTGCGCCAGCTCGAAAACATCTGCCACTGGCTGACCGTCATGTCCCCGTCACAGATCGTCGAGGTCAAGGATCTCCCTCCCGAAGTCCTTACCGAATCGGCCACTGCAGGCGCCCCGGCCCCCTCGGCAGCCTCCGATGCCGCACTGTCCTTCAACACGGCCCCCGCTGCCCTGCGCTCTTCGCTGCCCCCCGAAGGCACGGACACAACTGCATCAGGCAGTCCGTCGGTCTCAGGCGGTACGGTGATCCCCGTCTCCGCTCCGGTGACCGAGCCCATGTCGCTGCCACAAGGCTGGCCCACCACCGATGGACATGCCCTGATGGACCTCACCCAAACCCTGGCGACAGACTGGAAGCAGGGCCTGGCCCATGCAGCCCAGCTGCTGCTCGAGCAGGGACGAAACGACATCTGGGAAGCGCTCATCGGCGAATGCGAACGCACCCTCATCCGCACGGCCCTGCATTCGACGCACCAGCGCCGCATCGAGGCCGCTCACCGGCTGGGCATCGGGCGCAACACCATCACGCGCAAGATTCAGGAACTCGGGCTGGAATAACAAAAACCGCGCAGCCAGGGCAAAAGCCTGCAGCGCGGTTGCGTCCTGCAAAGGGAGCATGGCAGGAAGGCGAAGTCTCTCCCTGCGTCACGCGGTCTTACCCGCCCGCACGTCCCAGTTCGCGGCGCAGCCCTGCCAGATCGCTCTCGGCACGCTGGATGCTGGCACGCAGGCCCGCCACACGTTCCAGGTACTTCTGGTAGTTGTGCGTTTCAGAGCCCATGCGCTCAGGCTCGCCGTTGTTGTATTCCCGGCGCAGATCGGCCAGCTTCTGGGTCGTGCGCTGCCACTCGGCCTGCAGAATGGCGCGAGCCCCTGCCTCGCGGGTACGCTGGGTCGTATCCTCGATGCGCCGTGGCGTGGGGGTGTTGCTCAGAGGAGCAGGACGGCTCTGCGCACGCATGCGCGGACTCGCCACTGCAGGCACCACGGATGCACTGCCCCCCGTCACCCCATGAATCGTTCCACCCCGCACCACGGTCACATTGCCGCCACGCAGGGCTACACATCCCCCCTGACGGATGCGCTCGGCACTGTTGGTGTATTCGTTGCCACACCGATAGATACGGCTCTGTGCCTGGGCAGGCAGCACGGCTCCCACGCCCAGCACTCCCAACGACAAGAGCAATCCCAGTTTCTTCATGCTTGACTCTCTCGACTTCCGTCAATGACCAGATGGACAACGCACACCACCCATCGACTGACCAGTGGTGACATGAGTATCTGACAGTTACAAAGAAAAACCAAGAGACACTGTCCAGGTTTTACATTTCGGGCAACAAAAAAGCGGCTTGCGCCGCTTTTTTGCGAATACCACCGGCTTACAGCGAGTAGTACATTTCGAACTCAACCGGGTGCGGCTGAATGCGCAGCTTGTTCACTTCGCTCATCTTGAGCTCGATGTAGGCGTCGAGCATGCTGTCGGTGAAGACGCCGCCCTTGGTCAGGAATGCACGGTCCTTGTCCAGCTCTTCGAGGGCCTGATCCAGGCTGTGGCACACGGTCGGCACCAGCTTGTCCTCTTCGGGCGGCAGATGGTACAGATCCTTGGTGGCAGCCTCTCCGGGATGGATCTTGTTTTCCACGCCATCCAGACCGGCCATCAGCAGGGCAGCAAAGCCCAGGTAGGGGTTCATCATCGGGTCGGGGAAACGGGCTTCGACGCGACGTGCCTTGTCGCTCATCACGTGCGGGATGCGGATGGAGGCAGAGCGGTTGCGGCTGGAGTAAGCCAGCTTCACGGGAGCCTCGAAGTGCGGCACCAGACGCTTGTAGCTGTTGGTGGAGGGGTTGGTGATGGCGTTCAGGGCGCGTGCGTGCTTGATGATGCCGCCGATGTAGTAGATGGCGAAATCGGACAGGCCTGCATAGCCGTTGCCTGCGAACAGGTTCTTGCCATCCTTCCAGACGGACTGGTGCACGTGCATGCCGCTGCCGTTGTCACCTGCATAGGGCTTGGGCATGAAGGTTGCGGTCTTGCCATAGGCGTTGGCCACGTTCCACACCACATACTTCTGGAGCTGGGTCCAGTCGGCGCGCTGCACCAGCGTGCTGAACTTGGTACCGATCTCGTTCTGGCCTGCGCCCGCCACTTCATGGTGGAACACTTCGACCGGAATGCCCAGGGATTCGAGGATCATGACCATCTCGGCGCGCATGTCCTGCGTGCTGTCGACGGGGGGAACGGGGAAGTAGCCGCCCTTGATGGTGGGACGGTGGCCCTTGTTGCCGCCGTCGAAGTCGCGGCCGCTGTTCCAGGGAGCCTCGTATTCGTCGATTTCGTACATGGTGCGGCCCATTTCGGTACTGAAGCGCACGCCATCGAAGATGAAGAATTCGGGTTCAGGTCCGAAGTAGGCGGCATCGCCCAGGCCGGAAGCCTTGAGGTACGCTTCAGCGCGCTTGGCGATGGAGCGGGGATCGCGGTCATAGGCCTTGCCGTCGCCCGGTTCGAGCACGTCGCAGGTCAGCACCAGCGTCGTTTCCTCGAAGAAGGGATCGACCACCGCAGTTTCTGCATCGGGCATGAGCAGCATGTCGGATGCTTCGATGCCCTTCCAGCCTGCGACGGAGGAACCGTCGAACGCGTGGCCTTCGGAGAACTTGCCCTCGTCAAAGGCGGAGATGGGCACGGTCACGTGCTGCTCCTTGCCACGGGTGTCGGTGAAGCGGAAGTCGACAAACTTGACCTCGTTCTCCTTCACCATGCTCATCACTTCAGCGACGGTTTTTGCCATCTGGAATCTCCTCAAGAGGGTTACACAATTATTCAGAAAACCAACTTCATGGCGGCCTGCGGCGCAACGGGCATGCACAAAACGTGCCAACGTACCATGAGACAGGAATGTACACAGGATGCTCCGTGCACTCCGATACCCCGCCGGGGACTCGAAGGGGAACCGCCTTTACGGTCATTTCGTCCACCTGCTATTGTGCCTTGTGTTGCGGTTTTTTCCTGCCTCCGGGTTGACCGGCCGCAAAAAAACGGAAGGGTTCGCCCACGCGATTCCCTCTGAATACAGCAACCGGAAGGCACCACAAAAAGGCATTTGCACCAAACAGGTGCAAATCATCGGCGCAATTCGGGGCCCAGATCACATCCCATGGCGCCAAGGCTGCGCACCATGTCCTCAAAGGCCGCATCCACCGCCTGCTGATCCCCTCCCTTGACCCCCAGATCGATGTGCGGGCCATATACGGGGTGATCCACGCTCGGCAGACTGAAGACCTTGATGCCGGGATAGGCGGCCTCCAGCCGCTCCATCAGGGGAGTCAGGGCCGCCTCGTAGGCCTTGCGCACGATGATGGAACGTTCCACCCAATGGCGCCTTTCGAACCAGCGTGCATAGAACGTGTCGAGCACCCATTCCATCATGGGCCACGCCATGACCGGGAAACCCGGCATGAAGTGCACATGTCCGACCGAAAACCCGGCAATGCGGTTGTAGGGATTGGGAATGATGCTGGCCCCCTCTGGGAACATGGCCATCTGGAGACGCTGGAGATTGTCGGCACGCTCTTCGTCGAAAGGTTCGCCCTTTTCGCTGGCCACGTCGCGCATGCGCGCCAGGATCTGCGCCCGGGCAGCCGGGTGCATGGCGAGCGGAACGCCCAGTGCTTCTGCCGCAGCCTGCCGCGTGTGGTCATCCGGGGTGGCGCCAATGCCCCCACAGCTGAACACCACATCGCCACTGGCAAATGACCGCCGCAGCTGATCGGCGATGCGTGCACGGTCGTCCCCGATCATGTGCACATAGGACAGTGCCAGGCCCCGCGCGCCCAGCAGCTCGATGGCCTTGGGCACATGCTTGTCGGCACGCCGGCCCGACAGCAGCTCGTCCCCCAGGACCAGCAGCCCGAAAGTGGGCATCGAGGCATGGGGAGCAGGCGGAACCACTCCCTCTGGCAAGGAGCCGGTCTGAAGGGATTCAGTCGATATTGCGGATGCAGGTGAATTCATGTTTTCTCCCGATGAAAGTTCCCGTTTGGCAGAGGGCGGCAGGCATTCCACAGCCCTGCCTGGTCAAAGACGCGACACGAGGCCCCTGCCTTGCGGGGGCTCTCCCTCTCCCATGGTACGCGCCGACACATCGATGACGTCCATTGCGGCGGTTCTGGCTGCCTGCTCGGCATCGGCAGCAAGACGCATCTGCTGCAGCACCGCCAGGCAGTAATGGGCAAACCACAGGGAGGAAAAGGCAAAGACCAGCGCATAGATCCACACGGCCACCGGCACCAGCAGCACAAAGGCTACGGCAAAGAATGCCACCGAACTCCACACGACCCCGGGCGCTGCCCCCAGCAGTCCGACAATGATGCCCATGACCAGCAATTCCACGTGATGGCTGCGCATGAGGGCCCGCCGCTCCTCGCGGGAAGCAAAATCTGCCAGGGTGTCGTAGGCCATGACGCGATAGGTGAGCCAGCCCCAGATGAGCGGCGGCACGATCAGCACCAGGGGGGGCACGAACCACAGGGGAATGCTCAGTCCCAACGCCACCAGCGCCAGCGCGGTATGCCCCAGAGACCATCCGACACTGCCGAAGAAGGAGCCTCCGTGGCGCTGCTCCAGAAGCGGGAAACGCCGCTCGGCCACCATGCGCGTCAGAGGGGGAGTCATGAAAAAGGCGATGGCCAGCAGGGAGACCAGCACCAGCAGCGGCGTGATGGCGAAGATCACCGTCAGCACCGGCACCACCGCCTTGAGCTGCGGCATGTGCAGCCACTCCACCGCACGGTCGATCACCGTCTGCACCGCCGTACCCTCCAGGGCCTGGCGCACGGCATCGACCGCCGGCATCCATCCCCACTGCGCAAAAGCCAGTGCCACAGCGATGAGCAGCACGAGGGGCAGCAGGGACAGCACAATCACGCGGGGGTGCAGACAGTACGCCACCGCCCGCCAGAAAGCATCGAGCAAAATCTTCATGGCTGCACAGTGTAGGGGAATGCTCCGCCACCTGCCGGGTCGGCCGCATCCGACAGTGCGGAAGCACTGGCGCCTGAACTTCCACAGTGTGCACAGGCATGCCAATGGGGCAAGGATTCGCGCCCACGCAACAATCCTGCAGCCGCTGCACGCCGCCCGGCATTGCAACTGCCTATAATCAAGGCATGATCCGCATGCAATATTCCATTCACACGCTGCAGCCCTCGCCGGTTGCAGGTGCAAGTGCATTTGCATCGATCTGCATCACCAAAACGACAACCATCAAGGGCTGATCCAGTCCAGGTTCGTCGTGCGCCACTTTCCCCGGCCCAGACGAGCCGGGCACAGGTTCCTTTTTCCCATCCGATGATCGTTCTGGCGCTGCCTGAAAAGGTTTGCTTTTCGTGCGCCCGGATCCTGCCTCGTCTTTCCGGGCCCTCACTTTTAGGTCATCACTGAGAAAGGCGTGTACGCAATGAAAGTTGGCAATCTGGTCGGCCTCGTAGGCTGGCGTGGCATGGTGGGTTCGGTTCTGATGGACCGCATGAAGGAAGAAAAGGACTTCGATCTGATCGAACCGGTTTTCTTCTCCACTTCCAATGCGGGCGGCGCTGCGCCCGACATGGCCAAGAACGAAAAAACCCTGCAGGACGCCTACGATCTGGAAGCGCTCCGCAGATGCGACGTGATTCTTTCCTGCCAGGGCGGCGACTACACCACGGAGATTTTCTCCAAGCTTCGCGCCGCAGGCTGGAAGGGGCACTGGATCGATGCAGCCAGCACCCTGCGCATGAAGGACGATGCCGTGATCGTGCTCGATCCCGTGAACATGCCCGTCATCAAGAAGGCACTGGCCGAAGGGGGCAACAACTGGATCGGCGGCAACTGCACCGTGAGCTGCATGCTCATGGGTGTAGGGGCCCTCTACAAGGCCGGACTGGTCGAATGGATGAGCACCCAGACCTACCAGGCAGCCAGCGGAGGTGGCGCCCAGCACATGCGCGAGCTGCTCACGCAGTTCGGCACCCTGCATGGCGAAGTCCAGTCCCTGCTGCAGGATCCCAAGAGCGCCATTCTGGAAATCGACCGCATGGTCATCGCCAAGCAGCGTGCGCTGACTGCCGCAGAAACTGCCAATTTCCTCGTGCCGCTCGGCGGCAGCCTGATTCCGTGGATCGACAAGGACCTGGGCGACGGCTACTCCCGCGAGGAATGGAAGGGCATGGCCGAAACCAACAAGATCATGGGACTGGGCGAAGGCTTCGGAACAGCCCCCATTCCCGTGGACGGGTACTGCGTGCGTGTGGGCGCCATGCGCTGCCACAGCCAGGCGCTGACCTTCAAGCTCAAGAAGGACGTGCCTGTGGCAGACATCGAGGCGCTGATCGCTGCCGACAATCCGTGGGCAAAGGTCGTGCCCAACAACAAGGAAGACACGCTCCGTGATCTCACTCCCGTGGCTGTGACCGGCACCATGACCATTCCGGTCGGACGCATTCGCAAGCTCGCCATGGGGCCGGAATATGTCGGCGCCTTCACGATCGGTGACCAGCTGCTCTGGGGCGCGGCCGAACCGCTGCGCCGCATGCTGCGCATCCTGCTGGAAGACTGATCTCCTCCCTGCGTGTTCCCCCTCCATCCACCGGAACGGGAGCCAGGTACAGGGCACCGGACCGAGTGAACTTTGTCCCCTGAAGCCTTCATCGACTCGCTGTCGATGAAGGCTTTTTGCATGGGTGCATGGCAACCGCATATTTGTCCTACACTACCCCGACGGATCGTCCTGACAGCAGAAACAGGCCAGCCTGCACGCAGGAGGGAGCGGATATCCCTTTCGTCGTAGCCTATCTGCAACGAAACGTTTCATTTTACAAATCACTCGGTGACAATAGGCTGATCCGGCACTGAAGGTTGGCAGTGCAGGTCGGTTGCGATGCCGGCTCCCACTTCAAGACCTCGTTCACCCTGTCTCACACACGCCCATGAACCATTGCACCACGCACTTTTCCCCCGCCGATGCAGGCGATGCATCCGTGCGCAGCCCTCTGTCACGCATTGCCGTGGCGGCTGCCCTCGTCATGGCCGGAATCAGCACCAACAGCTACGCCCTGGGGTTCGGAAAGCTGCATGTGCAATCCGCACTGGGCCAGCCCCTGCACGCTGAAGTGGAAATCCTGGATGCCCGCCCCGGCGAACTGCGCGCCGGGCTGGCACCTGCAGCCAACTATTCCAAGCGTGGACTGGATTACAACCCCATAGTCAGCAGCATCCGTTCGAGCGTACAGCGCATCAATGGCCGCACGGTGCTGCGCCTGACCAGCGACAGACCCCTGAGCGATCCGTTCCTGGACGTGGTCCTGCAGGCCAACGACGGCTCTGGACAGGTGGTTCGCGACTACTCCATTTTGCTGGATCCTCCCAGCCGTGCCCACCGCGCTGCCCCCGCCGTGACAGCCGCAGAGGTCTCCGCCCCCCGGCACCGTGCAGCTCCCCCTCGGGCTGCAGAGATCGCTCCTCGCCCTGCCACAGCCCGTCACGCCGCGGCACGGCCTGCCGCCCCTGCCGGCAAGGCCTCTCGTCATGCCTCGCATGGTGCCAAAGTGGTTCGTGTACGCCCTGGCGACACAGCCGGCAGCCTGGCAGCCATGCGCAAGCCCGCCAATGTGTCGCTCGATCAGATGCTGGTGGCCATGCTGCGCGCCAACCCCCACGCCTTCATCGACGGCAACGTCAACCGCCTGAAATCGGGTGCCGTGATCCAGATGCCCTCGGCATCGCAGGCCACTTCCACAGCCGCGCCCCAGGCCAGCCGTGAAATCGCCGCGCAGAGTGCCGACTTCCGCAGCTATCGCCACAAGCTCGCCGAAACCACCACCACTCAGGCTACGACCAACGCACGCCAGAGTGGCGGAGCAGTGCAGGCACAGGTGCAGGACACCCAGTCCGCACATGCTGCCGCACCGGATGCCCTGACCCTGTCCAAGGGAGCGCTCAAGGGCAAGAACAAGACCGAGGAGCGGATTGCCAAGGCTGCCCAGGAAAAAGCCAACAACTCCCGCACCAACGAGCTCAACAAGAACCTGGACGATCTGAAAAAGCTCAGTGCAGCCGCTGGCGCAGCGTCCTCCACAGGAGGCCAGGCTGCTTCTGCCCCCAAGGCAGGTGCGCTGGTCGCCACCACGCCCGCAGCCCTGCAGGCCGCCAGCGGCGCGGCCAGTGCAGCCAGCAGCGCAGCCTCCACAGCATCCGCAGCCAAGGCGCCGCTCAAGACAGCCTCTGCTCCCCTCAAGAAGAAGCACATCACGCCTGCTCCCGCTCCCGTGAAGGAAGAACCGGGATTCTTCTCCAGTCTCCTCGACAACCCCCTGCTGCTCGCAGGCGGTGCCGGTGTGCTGGCCTTGGTGGGGGGACTGATCGCCTTCCGGGCCCGTCAGCGCAAGAAAGAGGCGGAAACCCAGGAAAGCTCCTTCCTCGAAAGCAACTTCGCTCCCGACTCCTTCTTCCACGCCTCGGGGGGCAAGGATGTGGACACCTCCGACTCCGGCGTGCAGACCGACATCAACCAGTCCTCGATGCTGTATTCGCCCAGTCAGCTCGATGCCGAGGCCGATGTCGATCCCATTTCCGAAGCCGATGTGTACATGGCTTACGGGCGTGACCTGCAGGCCGAAGAAATCCTCAAGGATGCGCTGGTCAAGTATCCGGGCCGGGTGGCCATTCTGGCCAAGCTGCTCGAAATCTACCATCGTCGCCGCGACGCCAAGGCGTATGCACAGACCGCCCAGACACTCAAGAACCTGACCCAGGCCGCAGGCCCGGACTGGGATCTGGCACGCAAGAACGGTCTCGCGCTGGAACCTGGCAACCCCCTGTATACCGATGCATCGGCACCGGCAGCCAGCAGCACCCCGGCTTCCGATTCGGGAGCCGTGCTCAGCTCGACCGAACTTCCCGAAAGTGTGCCTGCATCGCTGCTTCCCGGACAGGCTGCCGCAGTGTCCTCCGCTCCGCCGAAGGCCCCGGTCAAGCCGTATGTCGATACCCTGCCTCCGGATACCCAGCCGGCACCTACCGATGTACCGGCTCAGACCACCGGTCTCACTCTCGACTTCAACGAACTCGATGCCAGCCATGCGGCTGCCTCGCTGACTCCCGCTAGCGTGGTGCTGCCCACAGAAGCACCGGCAGTCGCACCAACGCCCATGGACATGCCAGTGGCAGTCCCTGTGGCAGTCCCTGTGGCCACCCAGCAGCCCACCGCACCGGCAGCGAGCATCCCACCCACCGCCAGTGACGCTGCTGACAGCGAACAGCCGCTGGACTTCGATTGGAAGGGACTGTCCCTCGATCTGGACCATGCCCCCGAAATCCAGAAGAACGGTGTCGCGCCCGAACCTGCGGCTGCCCCGGAAGCCGAAGCCATGCATGCACTCACGACCAAGCTGGCCCTGGCGCGCGAATTCCTGGCCATTGGCGACAAGGATGGAGCACGCGCCATGGCACAGGAAGTGGCAGATCATGCCACCGGCGAGCTGCAGGCCGAAGCCCGCAAGTTCGTGCAGGAAATCGCCTGACGCACCATCTGCAGAAGGCGCGGGAGGGAGTAGCGCTCCTCCCTTCTGTTCTCTCTGTCTGCCGGCGGCTTCTCCGGCCCCCACGCCTTCCCTTGTCGGAAGGCGTTTTTCATGCAGGCGTCGATACCGGCTCTGCCACCTGTCCGTGTGCGAAAAAAAGCGGGCATGCTGTGCGCATGCCCGCTTTGTCGATGACTGACCTGGTCTATCGGTCCATCAGGCGAAGTTCTGCTCTGCAAAGGCCCAGTTGACCAGTTTGCCGAAATAGGCTTCCAGGAACTTGGGACGGGCATTGCGGTAGTCGATGTAGTAGGCATGTTCCCACACATCGGCCGTCAGCAGGGCCTTGTCACCCGTAGTGAGCGGAGTAGCGGCATTGCTGGTGTTGACGATGTCCAGCGAACCATCGACCTTCTTGACCAGCCACGTCCAGCCAGAACCGAAGTTGCCGACGGCGGACTTGGTAAAGGCTTCCTTGAAGGCATCCAGGCTGCCCCACTTGGCATTGATGGCATCCGCCAGAGCGCCGGCAGGAGCTGCACCCCCGTTGGGCGTCAGGCAGTTCCAGAAAAAGGAGTGGTTCCAGTGCTGCGCTGCATTGTTGAACAGCGCGCCGGACGACTTTCTGACGATGTCTTCGAGGGCCATGCTCTCGAACTCGGTGCCTTTCTGCAGCTCGTTGAGCTTGTCGACGTAGGCCTTGTGGTGCTTGCCATAGTGGTATTCCATGGTTTCCTTGGAATAGGCAGGTGCGAGCGCATCCAGTGCATACGGCAGTTCGGGAAGCTTGTGTTCCATGATTGGGCTCCTTGTGGGGATGAATGAGTGGGTGGAAATGCACAGGCCCCGCGTCACCTGCCGCATTTCATGCGAGCTCTGCGCATGGTCTGCCATCACTCCCGGCACGCCATGCGCGGCTCGACCGAATCATTGTCGCATAGGGAAAGTGCAACGCTGTCCCGAGGGGTTCTTGTCCCTGTTGCAAGACGTAGTTCTGCCCCAGCTGGACCCGCAGGGTGACAGGCACTGCGCTTCATTCCCCCTCCTCTCCCTGCAGCGGGATCTGCACCGGCAGGGGTGTCAGCAGGACTTCGCCGTCGCTGATTCTGGCGTGTACCTGCTGCTGCAGCCGAAAATCCCGACGATGCGACAACAGATGCCCCTGGTCGTCCTGCAGCAGTGCATAGCCTCGCTGCAGCAGGGCCTGCGGGTTCATGAGCCGCAGGCCGGTTTCGAGCGTCGTGAGCGAGGCAACCTGTGCTTCCAGCGCAGTGTGCACGCTGTCGTGAAGCCGCCGCTCCAGCTCCCGAAGATGCGAGACAGCCATCGCATGCTGCAGATGCAGCACGCGCTGCATGCGCGTCTGCCACAGGGACAGCTGCATCCGTTGCTCGCGCGTGATGCGTTGCTGCCGCACAGCCTGCTCCAGGCGCTGCCGCCATGCCTCCCAGCGGGGCCGGTGCACGCCCAGCCATCGGGGCAGCACATGCTGCATGCGCCCCTCGATCTGTTGCAGACGCTGGGATTGCGTCCTGAACCGTCCGCATGCACGTTCCAGTGTCCAGCCCAGCCGATCCAGGCGCTGCGCCTCGTTCTGCAGTCGGCGTTCCACCCATTGCCCCAGTCGCTGCCCTTCCAGAGTGACCTGATGCAGGATGTCCTCCCGGGGAAGCGCCGCAAGCTCTGCAGCGGCCGTAGGCGTAGGAGCTCGCAGATCGGCGCAGAAATCGGCAATCGTGAAATCGGTTTCATGGCCCACGCCCGTGATCAGGGGCACGGGGCTGTGAATGATGGCTTCTGCCACCCCCTCATCGTTGAAGGCCCAGAGGTCTTCGAGAGACCCCCCTCCTCGCACCAGCACGATGGTGTCGATGGGCGCAATGCCTGCGGGAGCGGTCCCCTGTCGCTGACGCTCCACCAAACGGTACAGGGTCTGCAATGCACGCACCAGATCGGCAGGAGCCCCCTGCCCCTGCACCAGCGCGGGTACGAGCACCACGGGCACATGCGGCGCGCGCCGGGCCCATGTCGACGCCACATCCCGCAAGGCGGCAGCGCCCAGGGAGGTGACGAGTCCGATTCCACGGGGATAGGGGGTGGCGACACGCTTGCGCGCGGCATCGAACCATCCCAATGCCTGCAAGGCAGCCTTGCGGCGCAGAAAATCCTCGTACAGAGCCCCCTGCCCGGCACGCCGCATGCTTTCGACGATGAGCTGCAGCTCGCCACGCGCCTCGTACACGGCCAGACGCCCGCGCACCTCCACCTGCTGGCCTTCCTGCGGCTGCCAGTCGAGCAGGCTGGCAGCCCGGCGGAACATGGCACAGCGCAACTGGCCAGCGGCATCCTTGAGGCTGAAGTACCAATGCCCGCTCGCGGCACGGCTCACCCCGGCGAGTTCACCCTGCACCGTCACCGATCCAAAGCGTGCCTCCAAGGCGTCGGCAATGGCATGACACAGTGCACCGACCTGCCAGATCCTGCGCGCCGGAATTCTCTCCAGAGAGTCAGACATGCTGCGCCCCCCTGGAAAAAAAGCAGCCCGCATGCCTGCCAGAAACCGTGCCGAAAGCCAGCAAACTCGTAGCAACTATTTGTTTTTGTTGATATTTTTTGCTGCACATTTTGTAATCAAAGTAACTTTTCCGCCATCATCCGTTGGGCAAAACAGGTTTTCACCCCGTTGTCCACACAGTTATCCACATTTTGCGTGGACAACTTGCCGCACCGATCGCCTCTGGAGGTCGTGGCAGCTGGGTGATAATCAACGCTGGTTCCGAACTGTCGGCACACGCCACGCACCGCTGCAAGCGCAGGGGTCGCGTCGTGTCCCGATGTCCTCTTTCCTAGGAGATCTCTGTGCTTTCGATCATACAGGCCGCTGGTTGGCCGATATGGCCCCTGGTGATTTGCTCGATCCTCGGCGTCGCCCTCATCATTGAACGGTTCATCAGTCTGCAGCGCGCCCGGATCGCCCCCAAGAACCTGCTCGACGAGGCCCTGACGGCGACCCGAGAGAAGCTCCCGGCCCCCGACACCCTGCAGCATCTCGAAGACAGCTCTCTCTACGGACAGGTGCTGGCCACCGGCATCCGTGCCATCAATGCGGACCCCAACCTGAACGAATCCGATCTGCGCAGCGCCATGGAAGGTGCTGGCCGTCGTGCCGCGCACAGCATGGAGCGCTTTCTCCCGGCGCTGGCGACGATTGCCTCGGCGGCTCCGCTGATGGGGCTATTCGGCACAGTGGTCGGCATGATCGAAATCTTCGGTTCCCAGAATGCTGCGGGGGGCAATCCCACCCAGCTGGCCCATGGCATTTCGGTCGCTCTCTACAACACGGCATTTGGCCTGATGGTGGCCATCCCCACCCTGATCTTCTGGCGCTATTTCCGGGCCCGGGTCGATGACTATCTGCTGGGCATGGAGCTGGGCTCTGAACGCTTCGTGCGCCATCTGACCCAGTTCCTCAAGAAGTAAGCCCCGGGGCACTCCCATGAAATTCCGAACCCGTCCCCGCGAAGAGCCCGAGATCAATCTCATCCCGTTCATCGACGTGCTGCTGGTGATCCTGATCTTCCTGATGCTCACGACCACCTACAGCAAGTTCAACGAACTGCAGCTGCAGCTGCCGGTGGCCAGCGCAGATGCCACGCGCGAGCATCCCAAGGAAATCATCGTGTCGGTGGCGGCCGACGGCCAGTATGCCGTCAACCAGAGCGTCCTGGATGACCGCTCTCCTGCCGCCCTGACGCAGGCGTTGCAGCAGCTGCAGGCGTCGCCCGACAGCACGCTCATCATCAGCGCGGATGCCCACTCCACCCATCAGGCAGTCATCACCGTGATGGAAGTGGCCCGCAGCCTCGGGCTGACACGCGTCACCTTTGCCACCCAGAAGGCGGCGCAGTAGCCGCGCCCCACGCGGGATCCATGGCCATGAGCCTGCCGTTTCTCCCGTGGTGGCACCGTGTCCTTCCTGCACTCTGGCAGGGACATGGTGCCATGGTGCGTCTGCTCACCCCCCTGTCTCGTCTGTATGGAATGGCCGAGCGCAGGGCGCGTGCCCATGCACTGGCACATCCCGAGACTCCGCGCCTCCCCGTTCCCGTGCTGGTCATCGGCAATGTGGTTGCAGGAGGAGCAGGCAAGACCCCCACCACGATCGCGGTGGCACAGTACTTTCACTCCCTGGGGGTGCCCGTGGGCATCGTCTCGCGCGGCTATGGCCGCAGCCCCAAGGCTCCCGAGATGGTGGTGGTTCATGCAGACAGCGACGCCATGACGGCAGGCGATGAGCCGGTGCTGATCCATCTGCGCACCGGCGCTCCCGTGGTGGTCTGTGCCAACCGGACCCAGGCAGGGCATACCCTGCTCAGGCTCCACCCCCAGGTGCGGCTCATCCTGTGTGACGACGGGCTGCAGCACCACGCACTGCAGCGTGACGGGGAAATCTGCGTGATGGACGAGCGCGGCATCGGCAATGGGCTCCTGCTGCCGGCAGGTCCCCTGCGCGAGCCCTGGCCCCGGCGTGTGGACATGGTGCTGTACACCGCTCCCCCGACCACGCCCGTGCCGGTCGTACCGGGACAGGCCGTCTACCACTCCAGGCGCACGCTCCATGCCCAGGCCATGCGGGCCAATGGCACTACCTGCCCACTGGCGCACTGGCGCGACAGCGGGCAACCCGTGATCGCCGTCGCGGGCATTGCCCAGCCTGAGCGCTTCTTTTCCATGCTGGAACAGCAGGGGCTCTCGATGGCCCAGCGCCACGCATTGCCGGATCACGTCGGCCAGGATGCCCTGGCCTCCCTGGCACGGCAATGGATGTCCACCTCCCTGCCGGTGCTCTGCACCGAAAAGGATGCCGTCAAGCTCTGGGATGTCGATCCGTCAGCCTGGGCCGTCCCCCTGGTGCTGGAGCCTGAAAAGGCCTTTTTCGCAGCCCTCAATGCCTGGTGGCTCTCTCATGCGGCCCATCCGGGACGCGCCGCTGCGCCCAGCGTGCCGTAGACTGGTCAAAGAGGCCTCCCCGAGGCATCGGTACAATGGTCGGATTCGTCATTCACACATTGGATCACCTGCCATGGATCCCCAATTGCTCGCGCTGCTGGTCTGCCCCGTCACCAAGGGGCCGCTGCGTTATCGTCCCGAATCGCAGGAGCTGCTTTCCCTGAGTGCCCGGCTGGCTTACCCGGTGCGGGACGGCATTCCCGTCATGCTGGAAGCCGAGGCCCGTCCTCTTGCTGCCGAAGAGGTGGAAGCAGCCCGCGCCGCAGAGGCATCGACACCGGCCGCATGAACACCTCCTCCAGCGGCACGGTCACTCCGGTGACCGGCTATACCATCCTCATTCCCGCACGCATGGCCAGCAGCCGGTTGCCGGGCAAGCCGCTGTCCGACATCGCCGGCAAACCCATGGTGGTGCGGGTAGCCGAGCGCGTATCGGTCGATGCTGGAAATGGCATGCCCATCCCGCGTGTCGTTGTGGCCGGGGATGACCCGCAAATCATTGCAGCGTGCCACGAGCACGGTATCGAAGCCGTACTGACCGCCGTCACCCATGCCAGCGGCAGTGACCGTCTGGCTGAGGCCTGCTCGCTGCTTGGCCTGCCGGATGACGGCATCGTGGTGAACGTGCAGGGAGACGAACCACTCATGGACCCTGCCCTCCCGGCTGCCGTAGCGAGTCTGCTGATGCGCCATGCCGATGCCAGCATGTCCACTGCGGCACATGCCCTGACTTCATGGCAGGAGTTCACCAACCCCAACATTGTGAAAGTGGTCTGCGATGCGCGGGGCATGGCCCTGTATTTCAGCCGCGCCCCGATTCCCTGGTGGCGCGATTGCTATGGGACATCCACCCCCACCGGGGAGGCCCCTCAGCTCTCTTCGGCTCCTGCCCCGCTGCGGCACATCGGCATCTACGGCTACCGGGTGAACTTTCTGAAGTCCTTTGCCCATCTGCCTCCAGCTCCGCTCGAAACCTGCGAGGCGCTGGAGCAGCTGCGAGCACTGTGGCATGGGCATCGCATTGCGGTGCATGTCAGCCATGATGCACCGGGCATCGGAGTCGATACGCCCGAGGATCTGGAAGCCGTCCGCCGCATCTGGCATGGCATGCCGCCTTCACGGGCCTGACCCCTTCCCGCTTCACACGGTCTGGTCTACCCGACTCACTGGATAGGTAGTGCAGCCGCAGGAGGTGGCTCAGTTCGTATTGCTGGAAGCCAGACAGGACGTGTCGGTGGATGAGCTCGGCCGGCACACCCGAATGCGGCCCGTAGGCGCCAGAATGACGCGACGCGTGCCAGATGGGGAATCGACCAGTGCACTGTTGTCGTTGCGGTTGATGCTCATGGTCATGGCACCGAACGCCCCGGTCGACGCACGTGGAAACCCGGATCCGTCAAACATGACATAGGGTGCCGTGCCCGTGGCCGTGCTGTTGGCCGTGACCGACAGGTATGTGGGCAAGGCTCCCGTCTGCTGGATCAGAATATCCGTGCCTGCGGTGTAGGTCTGGTCGTTGTTGGTGTCCACATAGACCCTCCAGCCGTTGGCCCAGCTGCTGCCATCCGTCGGCGCCACAATGGCACGGAGGTTGCGCTTCATGGCCTCTCCCCGTCCGGCCTGCATGCTGGCCACCAGCTCGTTGG
Organism: Allobrachymonas sp.; assembly: GCF_041912815.1. Taxonomy (NCBI): domain Bacteria; kingdom Pseudomonadati; phylum Pseudomonadota; class Betaproteobacteria; order Burkholderiales; family Comamonadaceae; genus Allobrachymonas; species Allobrachymonas sp. The sequence goes on from NZ_JAYRLV010000007.1 coordinate 25,593, forward strand.
CTGCCGAGATGAGCGCCGAAGTGCGCCGAAAATCGACGAAGTTGGGAATGGCGATCAGCATCAGCACCACCGCGATGGTGAGTGTCGTCATCAGCTCGATCAGGGTGAAACCTCGGGAGGTGCGGGGGAAATGCGTCTTCATCATGGCCAGCACAGTGCGGTATTGGACGAAGCGGCCGTCCCCGAGCAGGTCTTGCCCCCATTGGTGTCGGCCGACAGGGTTCCGGCTTCCGTATCGGTGAAGTTGTTGGGCGTCGCGGTGATGCGCACGCAGTCCCGGGCCGTGAACGAGCCGCCACAGGAGCCTGCCGACAGGTAATACCAGGGATGGGTATCCGAATCACCGGAATAGGTCTTGAAGGGCACGGTGGTGGCCGTGCCGGAGGTATCGGTGATGGTGCCGCTCGCGTTGTTGAAGAACAGGTAGGTGTTGTTCTGGGTCATGTAGCGCTCCTGCTGCTGCAGGAGCTGCAGAATGGCCGTTCTGGCCTCCGCCCGGCGCCCCTTGAGCACCGAATTCATGTAGGACGGGTAGGCAATGGCTGCCAGAATGCCGACGATGGCGACCACCACCATCAGCTCGACCAGGGTGAAGCCACGTTCACCTCTTGCACGGGTCATCATGAAGCATCCTTCAGATCGACATAGTTGAATATCTGCCGCCAGCTCAGGCGCCCGGCCAGGATGGTCTGGGTGACTGGCGTCCCTACACTCTGCCCCGAGGAACCGAAGTTGATGGGCCACTTCTTGAGTGTCTTGGTGCGCCTGCCGGTGCTGTCGGTCGAGGTATAGGAAGAATCTCCGGCATCGAGCAGCAGGGAGCCGCCATACAGCCCCACGTTCGACAGCGCATAGGTGCCATTTCCGGTATAGAGCGAAATGTCGTAGGTGTTGCCACTCCCCCCCGAGGTGGTGCAGACGGAGGTGGCTGCCGTGGTGTCGGGAATCAGGGAGCCGAAGATCAGTTGGTTGACCAAGGCCGTCACCGTCCCCACCTGCCGCTCACCGGTGGAAGGGAAGTCGAAATACCAGCCCGAGCGATAGACGCTGTCGCTGTCGCTGGTGGAGCGTTTCCACGTAAATGTGGGAGTCGTAATGGTATGGGCCGTCGTATCCACCGTACCCTGCTTCAGACGACTGCGTCCCTTGATGGCGCTGAGAATCGGATTGCTCGACCCTCCATCCGACCTGCCGGTGCCATCGTCATACAGCACATAGAAGGAATTCTGTGCCGTGGTGGCGCGATCGCTGGTTTCCAGATACTTGCCGGTCCCGAAGGCAATCAGGTAGGTGCCCGACGTCTGGCCACGCAGCATGACCGGCGGTGCCGTGATGGGCTGGACATTGCCGGAGGCGTCCTTGGCAATGTACATGGGATAGGCCACCGTGCTGCCGCTCACGGTCTGGGTGAAGACCGAGAGCTGGTTCATGTTCCAGTTGGCGCTGCCCTGCCCGTCGAAATTGAGCAGCCAGACACGCCCCTGCAGATCGCCCACCACCATGCGACCCACAGCTTCCTGGGCATTGAGGGCCACGCTGAAATTGGTGGCTCCGGTGGCTTGCGTCGCAGCCAGCGTACTGTCGATGGGAAGGGAAACCTTGAAATAGTTGGTCCCCAGCTGCCAGGCCGTGCCTGAGGGCTTGGAGAGGTCGAGCAGGAAGATCGCCGGCTTCCCCGTGGAGCTGAAATACCCAGCTGCATCCGTCACATAGTTGTTGACACCGCTCGCCACCACGGCATACCACTTGTAGGTGGCCGTCGTGCTCGAAGGATCGCTGGTGCGGAACTTGAGGATGCGGGGTGTCCCGATGACCTGCCCCATGTCGGCATCGTCCGCGGAGGTGAACTCCCAGAGCGCATTGGTCGCCGTGAAGCTGCCGGGATCGGACACATCCAGGGCATAGACGCCCTTGCCTCCTGCACCTGTGCCGCCCACCAGTACGGTCTTCCAGCTTGCGGAGGTGTCGGTAGTGCCCAGCTGGGCATCTGCCACGGCTGGCGTGGCGTCGACATAGCCCTGATGGTTGTCGTTATAGGTCGTGTTGGTCAGCAGGGACAGCTTGCTGGTGAGCCAGCCTGGAATGTAGCCGAACACTTCTGCACCCGTGCTGGCGTTGAAGGCGTGCAGCATGCCATCATTGGCCCCCACGAACACCACCGGCGTGCGTGCCGCATGGTCGGTGACAAAGGCCTTGTAACCCGCAGTGGTGTAGCCCGAGGCAGGCTTGCCACTGTAGATGACACCCGAATTCACGATATCGCCGAGCAGCTTGCCGCTGCGGTTGCGAAACAGGACACCATCGTTGGTCCGGTCTCCCCGCAGGTAATTGAGGCGGAGCTGGCCGTTGCCATCCGAAGAGGAACCGGGGCCCGGCTTGTTCAGGGCAGCCTGCTGGGTACTGGTAAGGCTATCCCATGTGAAATTGTTGGCCCCTGCCGTCGAGGAATTGCTGCCGATCACGATGTTGCGCGAAGAAGCAGGGGTCGCGAGGTTGCCGAGCTGCTGGCTGGCGCTCCAGGTGCTGCTGCCGGCTACCGTGGGGGTGCCGGAGCTGTCGAGCGTCACTGCAAAGGACTGCAGGTCGCCGGACCAGCTGGAAGTATCGAAGGACGCCTGATAGATCAGAGTGCCTGCAGAAGAACTGATGACGCTCGACTGTGACGACACCCCTGCGATGCTGTAGGCCGAAGCACTGGCGCGGTAGAAGATATCGTCGAATGCGGCCAGAACCTGCCGCGGATTGCTCTGCAGATAATAGGTGGCCGCCTCTCCTGCTGTGGTGGATTTCTGCCAGACATTGTTGTTGGCGGTGCCGGAATTGTCCTTGAAGGGATTGCCCCAGGTGTTGTAGGGCGTGACGGTAGACGTCTGCGACGGCTGGGAATTGAATCCTCCGTACTTGGCGGCCATGAAATACTGGTTGGAGGTGCGTCGGGAGGTGTCGTCATTTGATCCACTGTTCTCATTGACGTCGAAAAGGAAGGTCTTGACACGCAAGCCGGGGCGTTGCTTGCTGGCTTGATTGGTCCAGTTGGTGCCACGAATATCATGCGTGTGCGCCCAGTAGGTCAGACCCCAGAGTTCCTTGCGATTATTTGTAACCGAAATCGTACCGAGCGCCGTGTTCGCGGTGTTGGGGTTGGAAACAGAGCGGGTGGCTCCCTGCCCGTCCACATAGGAGCTGCTGGTGGTGTTGGCCTCGAAATCAGACACTTTCTGTGCCCAATATCTGTAATCAGGATAGTTGTCGGCAGCATTCAGGAAACCTTTTGCATCTGTCGTATTTCCGTATCCAGGAAACCTCGAAAAACCGCCATCATGGGTATAAATATCCCCAACCACCACCACATTGCTCTTGAGGCAGGAGTAGTCCTGTGTAGCGCTGCGCCCTGCATACGGATCATCCCAGGCCGTGCTGTTGGCATTGTTGGGATCGCCGTAAATGGGAAATCCATCGTACATCGCAGTCGTAAGACCGTTCACTGCCGAGATGCCATTGGCGGGCGTAGTCGGTTGCTGCCGACCCTGCAGATAGGCCAAAGTTTCGTGATACAGCTCTGTCACAGGATCATGTGTTTTATACATTCCCTGTACACCAGTTCTCCCAAATTGATTCAGGTAATTGATCACGCCACTAACCCCCATGGCATCGTTTTCAGGATTGCTCACCAAGACACCGGTCGTGGCATTCCACTCTGCCCGTGAATTTCCTGTGGAAGGAGTATTGTCTACCCCATACTGGTCGAAAGTGGACTGCCCCACATACTTCATGGGCGCACGTAGCACCCCGCCGAATCGCGTGGTTTTCGGATAAGACGCAGGACTGTATTGATTATCCATTGAATAGCCAAAAGCAGCAATTCTGAGATTTTTACTGTATTTTTGAATCACACCAGTTGGCTTATATTTTCCAGATGGATAACGAGTACAAAAATTATAATCACGAATATCCAAAAGATTTCCACTTCCATCGATATCGCAAACTTGAACTCTGGAATAAAAATATCCTTCGGATGTCATACTAGAAAAAAGCCCCGAAGTTCCTTGCGGCATAACATAACAGGAAATTGCCGTACAGGAAAAAGACGAAGATGCCTGATACACTGTCCAAGATTTTTCGCTTCCCTGCCATACCTCCTGAGTGCCTGTAATAGTGCATTTAGTAGTCTTTGATTGCCCCCTCCCTGTCGTCGGACATTGAACTGCAGCAGCAGGGGGATCGCTTTGTGCAGAAGTTACGGTAGGGTTAGTGCCACTTCCCGTTTTAGAGGATGAAAAATAGATTCTATTGAGAATATTTGAAATCCATAGGTCAGTGGTGCCTGCTGAAGCGGCCACCGCATCAGGAACTGCACCCCAATAATTACGTCCGCTGCTACCACCAGAACGCGTCAATTGTTTGGCAGGAAAAAAGGCACTGTTATTCCAGAAGTCCTGGTTATCAGGAGGGAAAGGCCCATTAGGCAGTACCGCACGCTGCAAGATCGTGAGGCCATCCTCGTCAATGTAGCGATCGCCTCCCGAAAGCGCGAGGCGCAGCATGTCGATGGCAGAGTTGGAGGCCCAGTTCAGAAAGTTGCCGCTGAAGGCATTGGTGCACATGCGGCTGGTGGCAGCGCCTGTGCGCTGAAAGCGTTTGTAGTCTGGCACCCTGCTGGAATCCGAAGTTTCCGAAGGGCTGTTCACATAGGTGTAGCAGGATTCGGCGTCGTAATACCCCAGATACTCGTTGGTGTTGCTGTAGCTGTCACGATACTGTGCCCCTACCGTAGGGTATTCCACCGACAGGGCTAATGCCATGGTGGGCTTGTCTCCGGTGGTGGTGCTGTAGAGCGGCGCACCTGTCAGGCCAATGGAGGGGATCGACGGCGGAGTGGTCTGACTGCGGACCCAGAACGCCATGCCGGCCATGAAGGCCAGCAGGGCTCCCAGCAGCACCCAGCGCAGCAGCGCTCCCTTGCGGGAAGAGGACTTGGGCTGCTCGACGGCGTGAGAGAAGGTAAGGTCGGATGGCATGGCGTATCTCAATTCCGATAGAGTTCTTGGGTCACAGCCTGAATGTCCTCGCGGGGGCCAAAACCTATGGCGGTGATGCGGTACACCACCTGCCGGCAGGCTGTGCTGGCATCGGTGCACATATGCAGATCTGGAATAGCTTCAATGACATAGCGCGGGGCCCTGGCAGGCTCCGATCCGTTGAACACGGTGCTGCTGTTGCCGGCGGCAAAGGTGCGACCGGTATAGGTGCCGAAGGCGACACTGTGTGCCGCGCTGCTGTCATCGAGAAAATCCACGGTAAGCCAGGCGGGCTTGTCGGGCGGCTGTGCCAGTTGACATAGTCCAGCCTGATTGGCGCCATCGCTTACCTTTCCGCAACCGCCACTCACATCCAATGGTTTCCCGCCCAGAATGGCACTGCGGTTGCCTGTGATGGCACCACTGCTGGCATCGGGACCATGAATGTCCATTTCGGCATCGAGCAGGGCCGCCTCGGAGGCCTGCCACGCGATCTGCATGTCGCGGTCGTTGCGGGCGCTGCGCTCGGCCATCAGCGTCAGCCGCGCAGCGGCAGCTCCCAGGATGGACACGATGACGAGGAGCAGCAGCACCACGATGAGGGCCACCCCACGCTGGGATGCACCGCCTCTGCGGGGAGCGGCATGGGTGCGCCGAGGCATGGAAGCGAAGATGCGCGACATCAGCGGCCTCCCTGATCGTTGCGGAGATGGATGGTGAAGGTCACCACCTGGCGCAGCCTGCCGTCGGCAGGGGCACTGAATTGGCTGTTGATGTTGGCCGAATCGACGAAAGCGGAACCGGTGGCAGCGGCGGCCCCCGATTTGGCTGCCCCGAAGGGATACAGCGTCTGGGTCTGGGGCATCTCGACAGCCCCCGCATCGGAACGGAGGATCATGCCGATCCGGATGCTGCGCACCCTGCGCCAGTTGGAGGCCGTGGCAGCTTCATCGCTAGGAACCAGCATCTGGTCTGCGGTCAGGTACCGCTTGGGCACGCTATCGAGTGGTGTAACAGTTGCAGGATCAGGCCCCGTATTGGGTGTGACACCGCTGTCCACGCCATAGAGCACCTTGAACAGCTCCACGCCCCGAATCAGGGGATGATTGTCATAAGGAGCCAGGCCGTTGGGAGAACGCGCGCAGTACAGCGTGGGTTCGCCCGTGGCATCTGCATTGACGCTGAACGCGCTGACGTAGTTGTCTTTCGCACTGCTCGGTGCGGTGGTTGGTGCATAGCCGAAGCAATCGATCATGGACTGATCCGTGGCAGTGGAACCCGTGGTCGGCAGGGACGATGCCGGCTGAAACCGCATGATGAGCACATCGCTGCCGTAGCCGACACTGGTGCTCGTCAGGCTAGTGGAGGTGGTGAGATCCGTCATGCTCGGGCGTGCATTGCTGAAGCCGGTGATGGGCGCTGGATAGTCGGTGGTGATCGACGCGTCGTTGGGATCGGTCACGGTGGCGAAGGCCACGTCCTTGAAGCCGGACTGCACCCCGATGCGGTCGAGTGCCAACACGGCAAAGCGTGCGTTGTCGCGCAGCTGCGAGGCGGCATCGGTGGCGGTGAAGCCGTTGCGTGCCACGAGCAGTGCCGCCACGGCTGCCAGCACCACGAGGAGGCCGATGACCATGGACACCATGAGCTCGATGAGCGTGAACCCGCGTGTGCGACGCCCTGCACGGGTCAGCGCCACCGCAGGGGCACGATGGCGATAAGGGAAGACGAAGGTCTGTTGCATGAGCCGCTCCCTTCAGTCCGCATGCCCGGCCGTGACCGGAAAGATCAGCCAGGGCCTGCTGGTGGTGGCCGTAGCGGAGAGCAGCCGGCTGGTGCCGGTCTGGGTGGAATCGGTGGACAGACGCGACCAGCCGATCTTGATGTAGTTGACCGGATTGGAGGTGCCGCTGTTGGTGCATGCCCATTGCGGCTTGCCGGAGCTGTCATACGGCGCATCGTCACGGCAGATGACCACGCGCGCGCCCGGCAGCGCGGCATCGACGCGGGCCAGCCATTCGGTGAGCTCGGCACGGGCAATCTCGGTGTTGTCCGCGCAGTTGTGATTGGCCACGGCCAGACAGTAGGACGTGGTGGACGGCACCAGAGGGCTGCTGCTGTAGTCGCCCAGATAGGGATTGGCGGTGCCGGACTGCACTGCCACGGCCTTGTTGCCGCGCATCATCTCGGCCATCTCGCGGGCCAGGTCTGCCGCTGTGGACTGCAGGCGTGCATCCCGGTTGCTCTGCAGCGAGGCGAACTGCATGCCCACCATGCCCAGAAGGCCGATGCTGAGCACCAGAATCGCGATCAGCACCTCGATGAGGCTGAATCCGCGTTCCTGTCGCCGCGATCCGTGGCGCTGCAGCCTCCGGACGCACCGCAGGCCATGGCAATCGATTGAAACGGTTGTATCCATACCTTGCATGATAGGGACCATGATGACGAATCATGAACCGTCTGTCGGCGCTGAACTACCGCCTGTCGGAAAGAAGACCGAATGCACAGAAATGCACGGTGCAGACGCAAAAGGCTGGATGGGGATGACTCACGGGATGCAGCCTGCAGCGCCGTGAGGCCGCACTCCCAAGTGCTACGCTCCGGTGCCTCACAGGTTACAGAAGGGATGCGAGGTGCTGCCGGGTGCAACGCAGAAAGGCCCGGACCGGGCCCACGCGACGGGACCTGCTTGCGTACTGCCGGAAAATCTCGAACCATCCAGTGGGTTCATGGATGGCAAAGTGCTCAGGCTCCGCCAGGGAAGCCACCAGAAAAAGCGACTGGTCGTCGTCGATCCAGCCGTTCTGCATCAGCTCTCCGAGCACAGTCTGGTAGAGCGCGTCGAGATGCAGCCACTGCGCACGGCTGGCCACGATGGAAGGGCCGATGACGTACACCTCGTTGTGCGCCATGACATGCTGCAGAGCCGGGTGTCGGACCAGCGCACGGGGGGAGCGGTCAGGCAGCGGCTGCGTCCATTTCCGGATGCTGAAGAGATGGATCTTTTCGGGATCGAAGTCATGGTCCCAGGACACCACGCCCGCCAGGGTTCTGGCCTTGCGGCAGTACCCGAAATCGAGCCATGCGGCCATCTCGTGATGGACATGACCGCCTTCGATGGCACGCCGCAGAAAGGTGGTCTTGAGCAGGTTCACCAGAACGTATTCGGCGCTCCAATACTCGGGGTTGGCCACCTGATCGGGGCTGATGCGCGCCTGGAATTCGGGCGATTGCTGGATGGCGGCAATGCGATCGCGCAGTGCGGAGAACTCGCGGGGGAAATCCACAGCGATCACGGCTCCGGGACGGCCCTTGCGCAGCCGCCGGACCCTGTCCACCAGATCCGGCGAGGTGAAGACGACCATCTCGTTGTCAAGCGACGCCAGATGGGAAAAACGCCGGAAATAGGTGTCCGTCGTTCTTTTCAGGAAGGGCTGGTTACCCCCCTGCCGGGAATTCCACTGCCCACGACCGATGTCGAAGAATGCGGTGACGATGGTGATGGGCATGGAAAATTCCTGACAGGGGTGGAGCGCCGATCAGAGCCGCTCGGCCACCCAGGCCTGCACGCCCTGGAGTGCCTGGTCGAGGTGGGCGGGCTGGGTGCCGCCTGCCATGGCCATGTCGGGCTTGCCGCCACCCTTGCCCCCCACCTGCTGGGCCACGAAGTTGACGAGCTCGCCGGCCTTGAGGGCCGCGGTGCGGTCCTTGGTCACGCCAGCGGCGATCTGGACCTTGTCTCCTTCCACGGCAGCCAGCACGATGGCAGCACTCTTGAGCTTGTCCTTGAGCTTGTCCATGGTCTCGCGCAGGGTCCTGGCATCGGCGCCTTCGAGGCGAGCCGCCAGCACCTTCACCCCCTTGACATCGACAGCCTGGCCGGCAAGTTCATCGCCCTGGCTCGAAGCGAGCTTGCCCTTGAGCGCGGCGATTTCCTTTTCGAGGTGCCGGGTCTGTTCCTGCAGCTGACCGATGCGGCCGAGCAGCTCGGAGGGCGGGGTCTTGAGCGCCTGCGCCGCCTCGGAGACGGTGTGCTCCAGCCCCTGCAGATAGGCCAGGGCATTCGCGCCGGTAACGGCCTCGATGCGGCGCACGCCCGAGGCCACACCGCCTTCGGTGACGATCTTGAACAGGCCGATGTCGCCAGTGCGCCCCACATGGGTGCCGCCGCACAGCTCGGTGCTGGAGCCGATGTCGAGAACGCGCACTTCGTCGCCATACTTCTCGCCGAAGAGCATCATGGCACCGGTCTGGCGGGCGTCTTCCATGGGCATGACGCGGGCACGGGTGTCGGTGTTGGCCAGGATCTCGGCATTGACCTTGTGCTCGACTTCGGCAATCTGGGCGGGCGTCAGGGCGGCGCCGTGGGCAAAGTCGAAACGGGTGCGCTCGGGGGTGACGAGGGAGCCCTTTTGCTGCACATGGCTGCCCAGCACTTCGCGCAGGGCCTTGTGCAGAAGGTGGGTGGCGCTGTGGTTGCGCATGGAGGCGAAGCGCAGGTCGTGGCTGACCTCGGCTCGCACCCGGTCGCCCACGCGCAGCACGCCCTGCAGCAGCACGCCATGGTGGCCGAAGACGTCGGCCTTGATCTTGTGCGTGTCGGTGACCTGGAATTCGATCCCGGGGGCCCGCAGCAGGCCCTGGTCGCCCACCTGGCCACCGCTTTCGGCGTAGAAGGGGGTCACGTCGAGGACGATGACGCCCTGATCGCCGGTCCTGAGCTGGGACACGGATTCGCCGTCCACGTAGAGAGCCAGGACCTGTGCCTCCTCTTCGAGGTGCTCGTAGCCGGTGAAGGTGTTGCTGGCCCCTTCGTACTCCAGCACCTTGTCCATCTTGAACTTGCCCGCTGCGCGGGCCGTGTCCTTCTGGTGCTGCATGGCGTTCTCGAAGCCGGCCTCGTCGACCGTGACGCCGCGCTCGCGGCACACGTCCTGCGTGAGGTCGAGCGGAAAGCCGTAGGTGTCGTGCAGCTTGAAGGCGATGTCGCCGGAAAGGGTCTGGCGGTCACCGGCCAGGGCCTCGTCAAGAATGTTCATGCCCTTTTCGAGCGTTTCGAAGAAGCGGTCTTCCTCGGCCTGCAGGGCGGAGGCGATTTCGGCTTCCTGCGCCTTGAGACGGGGATAGGCATCGCCCATGAGCGCGACCAGATCGGGCACGAGCCGATGGAAGAAAGGCTTCTTGCAGCCGAGCTTGTAGCCGTGGCGGATGGCGCGGCGGATGATGCGGCGCTGCACGTAGCTGCGCCCTTCGTTGCCGGGCAGCACGCCGTCGCTCACCAGGAAGGCCGTGGCACGGATGTGGTCGGCAATGACCTTGAGGGAAGGATTGGCCAGATCGGTGCAGCCGGTTTCGCGCGCTGCGGCCCGGATGAGGTTCTGGAACAGGTCGATCTCGTAGTTGCTGTGCACGTGCTGCAGGATGGCGGCCAGACGCTCCAGCCCCATGCCGGTGTCCACGCAGGGGGCGGGAAGGCGCGTGAGGCTGCCGTCCTCGTGCATCTCGAACTGCATGAACACGTGGTTCCAGATCTCGATGAAGCGGTCGCCGTCCTCGTCAGGGCTGCCGGGAGGGCCCCCGGCGATGTCGGCACCGTGGTCGTAGAAGATTTCGCTGCACGGCCCGCAGGGACCGGTGTCGGCCATCATCCAGAAGTTGTCGCTCTTGTACTTGCCGCCCTTGTTGTCGCCGATGCGGATCACGCGCTCGGGCGGCAAGCCGATGACCTGGGTCCAGATGTCGTAGGCCTCGTCATCCTCGTGGTAGACGGTGGCGGTGAGCTTGTCGGCCGGGAGGCCGTAGACCTGGGTCAGCAGCTCCCAGCCCCAGGTGATGCTTTCCTTCTTGAAATAGTCGCCGAAGGACCAGTTGCCGAGCATCTCGAAGAAGGTGTGGTGGCGGGCGGTGTAGCCGACGTTCTCGAGGTCGTTGTGCTTGCCGCCGGCACGCAGACAGGCCTGCACGCTGGTGGCGCGGTGGTAGGGACGCTTGTCGGTGCCGAGGAACACATCCTTGAACTGGACCATGCCGCTGTTGGTGAACATGAGGGTCGGGTCGTTCAGGGGAACCAGGGGGCTCGACGGCACGATGGTGTGGCCCTTGCTGGCGAAGAAGTCGAGGAAGGTCTTGCGGATTTCCGCAACGGTCATGGGTGTGGTCATGCGGCAAAAACGCCCCGGGGGGCGCTCTCGGTACGGGAAAAAGGGAATGCTGCCCGGATTATAGGAGTGCGGGCCCCGGTGGCCAGCCGGACACAGGCGATGCAGCAGCGGGAACGGCCTGCCCGGAGGGCCGATGGCCGAGGGGTCAGATGTACTGGCGCAGGAAGCGCAGCACGGCCTCGTCCTCGCTGAACGCCACATTGAAGCGCAGCCACGGACTCATCGTCAAGCTGGGCGAGAACAGATGACCGGGGCCGAGCAGGATGTCGTTCTCGGCAGCCAGCAGGGCAAGCACGTTGGCATTGTCGATCGACGGATGCTGCACCCACAGGAACATGCCGGCCTTGGGGGTGGCGAAGGTCTCGAAGCCCATGTCCAGAAAGCGGGCGGACACGCGGCTGTGGGCGTCGGCCAGGCGTTCGCGCAGGTTCTTGAGGTGCTTGCGCCAGCGCCCGTCGATGAGGGCACCGCAGGCCAGCCGCTCCGAGAATTCGGAGGAGGTGAGCCCGGAAATCATCTTGAGCTGGGCGAGCTCCTCCACCAGTTCCTGATGGGCAGCCAGATAGCCCACCCGCAGGTTGGGAGAGATGGTCTTGGAGAAGCTGCCGATGTAGACGACCCGCCGCAGCTGGTCGAGGCTTGCCAGGGTGGCGCGGGGCCGGTCGTCGAGATCGGCGTAGATGTCGTTTTCGACCACCAGCAGGTCGTGGCGCTCGGCGAGCTGCAGCACCCGGTACATGTGCGAGAGGGTGGCCGACATGCCGGTGGGACACTGCAGGCGCGGCTGGGTGAAGAAAACCTTGGGCTGGTGCTCCAGGATCAGGGCCTCCAGCTGTTCGAGATCGTAGCCTTCCTCGGTCCGGGGCACGCCCAGCAGCTCGGCGCCCATGAAGCGCAGCGCGAAATACAGGTTGGAATAGCCCGGATCGTCCACCAGCACCTTGTCGCCCGGCCGCACCGCACGGCGCGCGATCAGATCCAGCGCCTGGCTGGAGCCCTGCGTGAGCAGGAGCTGCTCGGCCGTGACGGCGATCTCGCGCTCCGCCAGCAGGTCGCGCACGAGTTGCCGCATGGGCAGATAGCCCTTGGGCTCGCCGTAGCCGCTGATGCTGATGTCGCCTGCGGCCAGCGTGCGCAGGCTGCGGCGCACGCCCTCGCCGAACAGCCATTCCTCGGGCAGCCAGCCGCAGCCCGGCTTGAGGCTGAGGCTGCGGTGCTCGAAGATGCGGCGCATGTAGAAGTTGGCGTCGAAGGCGTCGCAGGGCCCGGCCACGGCGACGGGGCCGGGCGTGGCCTGCCGCCGGCGCACGAAGAAGCCGAGATTGGGGCGCGAGACAAAGTAGCCCAGCGCCACCAGCCGGTCGTAGGCATCGACGGCGGTGTAGACGCTCACGTCGTGCGTCTGGGCAAACTGGCGAATGGAGGGAAGCTTGGAGCCCGCACGCAGCGAGCCGTCTTCGATCGACTGCCGGAAGCCGTTGACGATCTGCTGCACCAAAGAGGTGCCGTAACTGGAGTCAAGTACAAACATGGAGCGTACACAAGCATAACTGGTGCCAAAAACACGCTTTTGAGGCATGCCGCGTCACCCGGGACGACCGTACCGTGGCACCCGCCAACACAGCCACGGTTTCAAGGATGGGCAAGTGTATATGTTGGCCGGAGGGAGGGCTTTCTACATTGGGGGTGTCGATTTTTTCCGTTCCAAGGAGTGATTTCCACCATGACCGAGACCACCGCTCAGACCAATGCCGCCCTGTACTCCCGCCGCGAAGCCGCCGTGCCGCGCGGGGTGGGCCACTCGTACCACATCTTTGCCGACCGTGCCGAAAACGCCGAGGTGTGGGACGTGGAAGGCCGTCGCTACATCGACTTCGCGGGCGGCATTGCCGTGCTCAACACCGGGCACCGCAACGCCACCGTGATGGCCGCCGTCGAAGCCCAGATGCAGCGCTTCACGCACACCTGCTTTCAGGTGCTGCTCTATGAATCCTATGTGGCGCTGGCCGAACGCCTCAATGCCAAGGCTCCCGGCGATTTCGCCAAGAAGACGGTGTTCCTGACCTCCGGCTCCGAAGCGGTGGAAAACGCCGTCAAGATCGCCCGTGCCCACACCGGCCGCAGCGGCGTGATCTCCTTCACGAGCGGCTACCACGGCCGCACCCTGCTGACTCTGGGCCTCACGGGCAAGGTCGTGCCGTACAAGGCTGGCTTTGGCCCCTTCCCGGCCGAGCTGTACCACGCCCTGTTCCCGGTTCCCAGCCGGGGCGTGACGGTGGAGGATTCGATCCACTCGCTGGAGCTGATCTTCAAGAACGACATCGAGCCGAGCCGCGTGGCCGCCATCATCATCGAGCCGGTGCAGGGCGAAGGCGGCTTCAACCCCGCTCCCAAGGAGCTGCTGGCCCACATCCGCGAACTCTGTGACCGCCACGGCATCGTGATGGTCGTCGACGAGGTGCAGACCGGCGCCGGACGCACGGGCACCTGGTATGCCATCGAGCAGACCGGCGTGATTCCCGACCTGATCACCACCGCCAAGTCGATGGCAGGCGGCTTTCCGCTATCGGCCGTGACGGGCCGTGCCGAGATGATGGACGCTCCCGGCCCCGGCGGCCTGGGTGGCACCTATGCCGGCAGCCCGCTGGGATGCGCAGCCGGCCTGGCCGTGCTCGACGCCTTTGAACAGGACAACCTCCTCGAACGCAGCAAGGCCGTGGGCGCCCACCTGCGCAAGGGTCTGGAGGCACTGGCCGTGCGGCACCCCGTCATTGCCGAAGTGCGCGGCCTGGGCGCCATGCTCGCCATCGAGCTGTGCAAGGACAAGGACATGAAGCAGCCGATGAGCGATCTGACCAAGGCCATCGCGGCCGAGGCTGGCCGTCGCGGGCTGATCCTGCTGACCTGCGGCACCTACGGCAACGTGATCCGCTTCCTGGTGCCGCTCACGGCCAGCGATGCGGTACTCGACGAAGGGCTGTCCATCCTGTCGGACTGCTTCGACGCGCTCGACCGCTGAGCGGCAGGCACCTGCCTCCCCTGCGGGGCGTCCCGATGCGGGATGCCCGGGGCGGAGCCGCCTGCCCCCGTGGCGCAGCGGCTCCCCCTGCTCCCGGCCGGCCCCTCCGGGCCGTGATGCCGGGGGCTCTTGACCTTCACTCCCTTTTCCCTTCCATTCCTTCCTTATAGACAAGGAGAAACTGCCATGACTGCGCATACTCCGGAATCAGGTGGCACCGCGCTCAAGGCCGGCCTCAAGCCGCGCCACCTGACCATGATCTCGATTGCCGGCGTCATCGGCGCCGCCCTGTTCATCGGCTCCGGCAAGGTTCTGGCCAGCGCCGGACCGGCTGCCGTGCTGGCCTATCTCGCGGGCGGCATCCTCGTGGTGCTGGTGATGCGCATGCTCGGCGAAATGGCCGTGGCGCACCCCGACACGGGCTCGTTCTCCACCTACGCCGACCGCGCCATCGGGCGCTGGGCCGGCTTCACCATCGGATGGCTGTACTGGTACTTCTGGGCCCTGCTCATGGGCTGGGAAGCCTACGTGGCCGGCAAGATCCTCAACAACTGGTTCCCGATTATCCCGATCTGGGGCTACATGCTGATCGTGAGCGTGTCGCTCATCGGCGTGAACCTGATGAACGTGAAGAACTACGGCGAATTCGAGTTCTGGTTCGCGCTCACCAAGGTGGTGGCCATCGTGGTCTTCCTGATCATCGGCAGCCTGGCCATCATGCACCTCTGGCCCTGGGGCACCCCCTCGTCCAGCGGCTTCACGCACCTGACCAGCGAGGGCTTCATGCCTCACGGATTCGGGGCGCTGGTCACCGCGCTATTGGGAGTGATGTTCGCCTTCATGGGAGCGGAAATCGTGACGGTGGCGGCTTCCGAGTCGGCCAACCCGAGCAAGGAAATCGTCAAGACGACCAAGTCGGTGGTGTGGCGCATCGTGCTGTTCTACGTGGGTTCGATCTTCATCGCCGCCTGCCTGATCCCCTACACCGACCCGCTGTTCAAGGACCCGACCTACGGCACCTACAGCGTCACGCTGATGAACCTCGGCATCCCCCATGCCCGCGACATCGTCAACTTCGTGGTGCTGACCTCCGTGTGCAGCTGCTTCAACTCGGCCCTCTACACCTGCTCGCGCATGCTGTTCTCCCTGTCCCGCCGTGGCGATGCCCACCGCATCATGGGCGTCACCGGCAAGCACACCGGCAGCCCATGGGTGAGCGTGCTGATTTCGAGCGTGTTCGCCTTCGTGGCCATCTACCTCACCGCCACCGAGAAGATGGACGTCTATGACGTGCTCATGTCCGCCACCGGCACCGTCGCCCTGTATGTGTACATGGCCATCGCCTTCTCGCAGTTGCGCATGCGCCAGAAGTTCGAGGCCGCAGGCCGCAAGCTGGAGTTCCGCATGTGGCTGTTCCCCTGGCTCACCTATGCCGTCATCGGCTTCATCGCGGTCGCCCTGGTGATCATGGTGGCAGAAGGCACCTACCGCACCGAAGTGGTGTATACCTCGATCCTGGCCGCCGTGATCGTGACCATGGGTGTCATCGCCCAGAAGTTCGGCATCGGCACCGGACGCCGCCCTCCCGAGGTCGTGCTCCATCCCGTCACCGAATGAGGTGCGGATGGGCAGCCCCTCACCCGCCACATACCGGCGGCTGACACGGGGCTGGCCCACCCCGCCACCGCCAGGACGGGGCGGCAGTCTCCCTGCCGCCCTCCTTTCCTCTTCCGTACCGATTGCAGACCCACCATGACCGCTACCCCCTCCTCTCCCCTCTCGCTTCTCAAGGACCCCACCCTCCTCAAGACCGCCGGCTACGTGAACGGCCAGTGGATCGAGGGACAGACCACCTTTGCCGTGATCGACCCCGCCACGGGACTCGAACTCGCCCAGGTCGCCGACCTGACGGCTGCCGACACCCAGCACGCGATCGACGCCGCCGAAGCCGCCCTGCCCGCCTGGCGCGGCCTCACCGCCAAGCAGCGCAGCCAGATCCTGCGCCGCTGGTTCGACCTGCTCACGGCCCACCAGGAAGACCTGGCCCGCATCATGACCGCCGAACAGGGCAAGCCCCTGCCCGAAGCCATGGGCGAAGTCGCCTACGGCGCGAGCTTTGTCGAATGGTTTGCCGAAGAAGCCAAGCGCTGCAACGGCGAAACCGTCACCACCTTCGACAACAGCAAGCGTCTGGCCGTGCTGCGCCAGCCGATCGGCGTCTGTGCCGCCATCACCCCCTGGAACTTCCCGCTCGCCATGATCACCCGCAAGGTCGCCCCGGCCCTGGCCGCCGGCTGCACCGTGGTGGTCAAGCCCGCCGAACTCACTCCCCTCACGGCCACCGCCGCCGTGGAGCTGGGCGCACGCGCCGGCATTCCGGCCGGTGTGCTCAACCTCATCACCAGCAACCAGGCCGTCGCCGTCGGCAAGGTCCTGTGCGACAGCGACGTGGTGCGCCACCTCAGCTTCACCGGCTCCACCGAAGTGGGCCGCATCCTCATGGCACAGTGCGCCCCGACCATCAAGAAGCTCGCGCTGGAGCTCGGCGGCAATGCCCCCTTCATCGTGTTCGACGATGCCGACCTCGACAGCGCCGTGCAGGGTGCCATGGCCAGCAAGTACCGCAACGCCGGCCAGACCTGCGTCTGCGCCAACCGCCTGTATGTGCAGGACGGGGTGTATGACGCCTTCGTCGAGAAGCTCGCCGCCGAAGTCGGCAAGCTGCAGATCGGCAACGGCTTCTCCAAGGGCGTGAGCGTCGGCCCCATGATCGAGCCTGCCGCCCTGGTCAAGGTGCAGGCCCACATCGACGATGCCGTGGCCAAGGGCGGCCGCGTCGTCACCGGAGGCCAGGCACTGGAAGGCCAGTTCTACGCTCCCACCGTCATCGCCAACGCCACGCAGGACATGCGCTGCGCCCGCGAGGAAACCTTTGGGCCGCTCGCTCCCGTGTTCCGTTTCAGGACCGAGGCCGAAGCCATTGCCGCCGCCAACGCCACCGAATTCGGCCTGGCCAGCTACTTCTTCAGCCGCGACATCGGCCGCATCACGCGCGTGAGCGAAGCGCTGGAATACGGCATGGTCGGCGTCAACACCGGCCTCATCAGCAGCGAGCAGATCCCCTTCGGTGGCGTCAAGCAGTCCGGCCTCGGCCGCGAAGGCTCCCACCACGGCATGGACGAATACCTGGAAATGAAGCTCGTGTGCATCGGCGACATCCGCCCCGCCACCGACGCCTGAGCCCCCACCCGCCTCTTGCACACGCGCAAGACCCGCGCCCCCAGGCCGGGCCTTGCGGCTGTGCCCCCTTGCAGACACCCCGTGCGCAGGGGGCCAGGAGACAGGCTACAATAGCGCGATCGCTGCGGGCGTAGTTCAATGGCAGAACGGCAGCTTCCCAAGCTTCATACGAGGGTTCGATTCCCTTCGCCCGCTCCAGACCCCCTCTTCAGTCTGGCCTTCCGGATGCCATGCCATCTGCGTCCGGACACCGCACGCACCACAGCCAACCTTGCAGGTTGGCTTTTTTGTGCCTGAAACACCGCCTCCATTCCCAGATTGCCATTGCCATGGCTTCCATGGCTGCGTTCGCCCAGAAGCAATGAACTGCGCAGCCCGGGGAGTAATCGAACTCCATCATCGAAAATACAGGAGTCCACAGTGCCGATCCCGATGAGGAGACCGATGGCAGTGCGGGGCTCTGAAGTGAGCAGACGTCAGGGCCGGCCTGCAAGCGCACGAAACTCCGCATGGGCCGAGAAAGCCCCCGCCGTCAGGTCAATGTCGGCACCTGAGATGCCAGCCCTGCGCGCCGCATCCCGCCAGCCATCCACCACTGTCGCTACCTCTTCCACCACCTGCCGAGCAGGGGCGTCGCCAAGCCCGTAGAACACCGCCGTACCGAGAACCGTCTCCAGGCTCGGTCGGTTGTCGACATCGTCGATGTTCAATACATGCTCCGCCTTGTCGATGTTCGGATTGACATCAAACGCCGGCGCAAGGCGCCATCCCGTCCTGCCAAGCACGAAGCCGTGATTGCGCAAGTGATCGTCACGGTTGCCGACCGCGACATTGAACGCCACGCGACGGAATAGCTGTGCCAGGTCCGCATCCGCACGCTCTGCGTCGCCCTGGGACCGGATGAACTGGGCCAGTTCCAGATAGCTCGCGCCTTCGCTCTGCGTCTTGCGCAGCAGCGTCATCGCCGAGGCATAGAAGCATCGCGCACCCTGCACGCGATCGAACCTCTGCACACAGAAGGTGTGAAAGCCGTTGCCCAGCCTGATCAGCCTGGCCGGAGGGACATCCACGCCGGCTTTCCGGGCCAGTTGGTGAACAGCATATTCCCAAGCCCCAACGTCCCGGTCATCGTCACGCGCGGGGAACTTGGCGATCCAGAGCGAGCCATCAGTCTCCGTGAAGTTGGCCTTCGGCCTGGCCCCACCCAGCGATGCCCCCGGAGCGACAAGCACGGCCAGCCACCTGCGCAGGGCGTCGAGGTCATCCATGCGCCGGTTGCTGAGCTGATAGGCGACCGTTTCCAGTTCGCGCAGGGTCGTCACTGGCGGAGCAGCCATCTTCTCGTCACCGAGGAAGGTGTCCGTGTCCGGCCGACGAAAGCGCAATGCGCCCTGGCGGGTCTGGTCCTGCACGCCGATGAGGAAGTCCCAGGCGTAGAGCGTACGAGGCGGACGCTTCTCGTCCTTCGCCTGCAAGGCTTCACGACGCTTCATGAGTGTCTGGCCCCAGCGATCCGGCGATGAGTCCAGGAAGACCCCGAAGTTGCCCAGTTCCGGCTTCGGGAAAAAGGGGTGCTCGTCCAGGGAGAGGTCGGGGTCCAGCGCAAAGGCGCGGGGATCCCTGAGCCAATCCGGTTCGTAGCGAAAGCGGATCTGTCCTCGGTCATGGGAAAGCGTGCCGACTTGGCATGCTGGGCCCAAGCCATCGTCCAGCCAGACTTCCAGCGTGTTGTCCTGTTTGCTCATGCAGACCCCTCGCGATTCTGGGTCGGTGATGGATCGCCCCTTCGGTGCCTGGCACCGGGTAAGGGCTCCAGCGCCAAATCCTGCAGCTTGCGCCCGATCCGGTCGTCGGCTGCCAGCAGATTGAGATCGCCTTCGAGACCCAGCACGGCCAGTACCCGGACATAGGCGCCCAGGGTAGCGCCAGGATCGCCTGCCTCGACCTTGTACACGGTGGTTCTGGAAACCCCTGCGCGTTGCGCTATCACCGCATTGCTCAGCTTGCGTCTCTTGCGGGCAAGGCGGAGCCGTTCGCCCAGCTCGGAGAGCAGGCGCTGTTCACGTGGAAAGACAACGGGTGGCTTGCGAGGCATATTTGCTATTAAAGTCAAAATTCAATGAATTTGTCCATAATAGCGAAATATGAAACGAGTGCCTAGCGCTCGCCAGCGAGCGAGAAACCAGTACACGATGTGGCGTCTTCTCGCTATCAGCATGGGATAAACTCTTTACAAATCAATGGATTGGATTGAAATTTCCGTTCCCTTCTCCTGCTCCAGCCCCCTTCTCCAGTCTGGCCTTCCGGATGCCATGCCATCCGATTCCGGACACCGCGAACCACAGCCAACCTTGCAGGTTGGCTTTTTTGTGCCTGAAACGCCTTTTCCGATCGTGAAAGCCAGGCGGATTCAATCCCCAGCCATCTTGAACAGCCCGCGTGTCTCGATGAAGTCGATGACCTGCTGCAGGCCCTGGCCGCTTTTGACGCTGCCCATGACGTAGGGGCGGTGGCTGCGCATGCGCTGGGTGTCGGCTTCCATGATGGACAGGTTGGCGCCGACGTAGGGGGCGAGGTCGGTCTTGTTGACGACCAGCAGGTCGCTCTTGGTGATGCCGGGGCCGCCCTTGCGGGGGATTTTTTCGCCGCCGGCCACGTCGATGACGTAGATGGTGAGATCGCTCAGTTCCGGGCTGAAGGTGGCGGCCAGGTTGTCTCCGCCGCTTTCGATGAAGACGATGTCGGCATCGGGGTACTGGCGCAGCATGCGGTCGACGGCTTCGAGGTTGATGGAAGCGTCTTCGCGGATGGCGGTGTGGGGGCAGCCGCCGGTTTCGACGCCCATGATGCGCTCGGGGGGCAGCGCCTCGGCCACGGTAAGGAGGCGCTGGTCTTCCTTGGTGTAGATGTCGTTGGTGATGACCACGAGGTCATAGCGGTCGCGCATGGCCTTGCAGAGCATTTCCAGCAGAGTGGTCTTGCCGGAGCCGACCGGGCCACCGATGCCGACGCGCAGCGGGGGAAGGGATTTGGTGCGGGATGGCGTGCTCATGGCGATGGGTGTCCTTCAGGAACGGAAAAGGCGGGAATACTGGGTTTCGTGGCGGGCCTGCAGCACGCTCCACTGGGGAGCGAGCGTGTCGAGCTGCGGGGGGCTGTGCGCGGCGCGGGCACCGGCTTCGGCCACGGCGCGGTCGAGCAGGGGATGCAGGGCGAGCAGGATGCGCTGCCCGGCGACCTGCCCCAGGGGCACGGCCTTGATGGCGGCGGCCACCTGGTTCTCAAGCCAGGCAAACGCATAGGCTGCCAGGGCATGTGCAGGTGCTGCCTCGATGGCCGCACATGCGCAGGCAAAGGCGGTGGGGTAGGCCACGCCTTCCTCGGGATCGGGGAGTGCGGCCAGGGCGGCGCGGGTGGGGGCAAAGGAGGCACCGCCCCACTCCACTGCCAGCAGGAGCCGCTGCAGCGACCAGCCCATCTGCAGGGTTTCGGCGCGGGCTTCGCTGCTGTCCCGGCTGGCAAGAAACCAGGTGTTCCAGGCACGCAGGGCTCTCATGTCGTGGGCTTGCCAGGCCTGCCACTGCAGAAGCCACAGGGGGCCCTCGCACCGTGCGAATCCGAGCTCCAGCACCTGCGCGATCCAGGTACGGGCCGAGGCCTCGTCGGTGACCAGCCCATGTGCGATGGCGGCTTCGAGCCCCTGCGAATAGCTGAAGCCGCCCACCGGAAGCTGCGGGGAGGCCAGGTGCAGGAGCGCGCAGAGTGCGGACAAGGTGGGAGCTGGCGGCGTGTCCGCTTCTCCCGCTGGGCGCGATGTGGGAGCGCAGGGGGCTGCAGTATCGGCCCTCGCAGCGTCGGAAAGCCCCCGCAGATCAGCCATGCGGGTGGGGGTGCGAGTGGGTATGGCCGCAGCCGCATTCACCGTCATGCCCGTGAGGGTGGTCGTGGTCATGCCCATGGGAATGATCGTGGGAATGGGCATGTGCGGAGACGTGGTCGTGGTCATGCAGGGCGTAGACGCTCTGGGCCAGGGCCTGGTCCTCGGCAAAGCTGGCATCATGGCCGTGGCGATGCCCGCCGCCGTAGGCGCCGGCCTCGGGCTCGAAGGGCGCCTGTACCAGCGCGACCTGAACCCCGAGGCGGGTCAGCATGTCGTGCAGCACGGGATCGTCTTCGAGCTGGAGGTGGTCGGTCGTGATTTCGACCGGGATGTGGCGGTTGCCGAGATGGTAGGCGGCACGCAGCAGCCCGAGCGGTGCCTCGGCCGTGACGCGCAGCACGGCCTGTGCGGCAGCCTGCACGGCCACGAGGCTGCCGTCATCGGCGAGCAGCACGTCTCCGCCCCGGAGCACGGTGCCACGGGGCAGCACGAGCGCGAGTTCGCGCCCGGAGGAATCGGTGGTGGAGAAGCGGCTTTTCTGGCGGGTGTCCCAGTCGAGGGCGATGTACGCGGCGCGGCGCACGAGGGCAGGAGCCAGTCCCCGGCCACGGGGCAGATGCTTGGATACGAGGAGCATGAAGGAATGGGTGTGGAAATGGAAGCGGCGGGTCAGAACAGAAAATAGCGCTGCGCCATCGGCAGCTCCGTGGCGGGTTCGCAGGTGAGCAGCTCGCCATCGGCCACCACTTCGTAGGTTTCGGGATCGACCGTGATGTGGGGCTGCAGGTCGTTGAGCACCATGTCGCGCTTGCCGACGGTGCGGCAGTCGCGCACGGCCACAGTGCGTTTGCGCAGCCCGTAGCGTGCGGCCACGTCGGCCTCCTGCGCCATGGCGGAGACAAAGGTGACGCTCGACGGGGCGATGCCGTCGCCAATGCCCGCGAACATGGGGCGGTAGTGCACCGGCTGGGGGGTGGGGATGCTGGCGTTGGGGTCGCCCATGGCGGCAGCGGCAATGGAGCCGCCCTTGAGGATGAGGCTCGGCTTGACGCCAAAGAACGCCGGGCGCCACAGCACCAGATCGGCCAGCTTGCCCACTTCGATGGAGCCGACCACGTGGCCGATGCCGTGGGTGCGGGCGGGGTTGATGGTGTACTTGGCGACATAGCGCCGCACGCGGAAATTGTCGTGCCGGGCGGTGTCCTGCGGCAGGCTGCCGCGCTGCTGCTTCATCTTGTGGGCGGTCTGCCAGCAGCGCAGGATGACTTCGCCCACGCGCCCCATGGCCTGGCTGTCGCTGGAGATCATGGAGAAGGCGCCGAGATCGTGCAGGATGTCTTCGGCGGCGATGGTTTCGCGGCGGATGCGGCTTTCGGCAAAGGCGATGTCCTCTGCGATGGAGGCGTCGAGATGGTGGCACACCATGAGCATGTCGAGATGCTCGTCGAGGGTGTTGACCGTGTAGGGTCGCGTCGGATTGGTGGAGGACGGCAGCACGTTGGCCTCGCCGCAGACCTTGATGATGTCTGGGGCGTGCCCGCCTCCGGCTCCCTCGGTGTGGTAGGTGTGGATGGTGCGGCCCTTGAAGGCGGCCACGGTGGTTTCGACGAAGCCGCCTTCGTTGAGGGTGTCGGTATGGATGGCGACCTGGGTATCGGTGGCATCGGCCACGGACAGGCAGTTGTCGATGGCGGCCGGGGTGCTGCCCCAGTCTTCGTGCAGCTTGAGGCCGATGGCGCCGGCGGCGATCTGCTCGGTCAGCGGCCCGGGCAGGCTCGCGTTGCCCTTGCCGAGCAGGCCGATGTTCATGGGGTAACTGTCGGCCGCCTGCAGCATGCGCTCCAGGTGCCACGGCCCCGGAGTGCAGGTGGTGGCAAAGGTGCCAGTGGCCGGGCCGGTGCCGCCGCCGATCATGGTGGTGATGCCACTCATGAGGGCTTCCTCGATCTGCTGCGGGCAGATGAAGTGGATGTGGGTGTCGATGCCGCCTGCGGTGACGATCATGCCTTCGCCGGCGATGATCTCGGTGGCGGGGCCGATGACGATGTTCACGCCCGGCTGCATGTCCGGGTTGCCCGCCTTGCCGATGCCGGAAATGAGCCCGTGCTTGAGCCCGATGTCGGCCTTGACGATGCCCCAGTGGTCGATGATGACGGCATTGGTGATGACCGTGTCGGCACAGTCGCTCGCGAGGCGCTGGCTCTGGCCCATGCCGTCGCGGATGACCTTGCCGCCGCCGAACTTGACCTCTTCCCCGTACAGGGTGTGGTCCTTCTCGATCTCGATCACGAGGCCCGTGTCCGCGAGCCGGAGCCGGTCACCCACCGTGGGGCCGAACATCTCGGCATAGGCCTGTCGGGAAATGCTTGCCATGCTGTGTGTCCTTCAGAGCTTGCCCATGACCCGGGCCTGGAACCCATAGATGATGCGATCCCCGGCAACGGGGACCAGCTCGACGGTGCGCTCCTGCCCGGGCTCGAAGCGCACGGCCGTGCCGGCGGCAATGTCGAGCCGCCAGCCCCGGGTGGCGGCGCGGTCGAACTGCAGGGCGTCGTTGACTTCGTAGAAATGGAAATGCGAGCCGACCTGCACCGGGCGGTCGCCCATGTTGACGACCGTGACGGTCTGCACCGGCCGCCCGGCGTTGAGCACGATCTCGCCCGGCTCGGCCATCAGCTCACCGGGAATCAGACGGGAAGGGGATGTGATCTGCGTCATGGGCGTCTCCTCATGCACCCAGCACCACGGCGCCGTACCCCAGCGTCACGACGCCCGCGAACCGCGCCCCCCAGACCTGCCACGGCGCCGGCGCACGGCGGCGCAGCCACAGCCCACTGGCCACCCCGGCTGCATGCAGCAGCAGGGAAGCCGCCACCATGCCCATCATGTAGCCCGAGAACACGCCCGCCGGCAGCACGGACGGGAACACCTCCCCGTGCGCATATCCGTGGAACACCGCAAACACGGCTGCCAGCCCCATGGCCCAGGCCAGGGACATGCCACGCCGCGCCACGAGCAGCAGCCCGAACACCAGGAGCGAGGCCGCCACCATGGGCTCGACGGCCGGCAGGCGCAGGGCCGTCTGGGTCAGGGCCAGTCCGGCAGCCATGCTGCCCGCAAAGGCCAGCGGCGGCAGCCATTGCCGGCGCAGCATCAGGCCACACCACAGCCCGAGCGCCCCCATGGCGAGCAGATGGTCCGCCCCCGTGAGCGGATGCAGGAAACCGGCCAGCAGGGCCGTGCTTCCGTCGACGAGATGCAGGTGGGCCGCGCTGCCGGGATGCGCCTGGGCGCCCACGGACATGCCCAGCAGGACCAGTGCGGAGAGAAAACGCTTGTGCATGAGGACACTCCTTAGACCTTAGACGATGGGATGATGCACGGTCACCAGCTTGGTGCCGTCCGGAAAAGTGGCTTCGACCTGGATGTCGGGAATCATGTCGGGCACGCCCTCCATCACGTCGTCGCGCGTGAGCACGGTGGTGCCGAGGTGCATGAGCTCGGCCACGCTCCGGCCGTCGCGCGCCCACTCCAGCACGGCCGCCGTGACGAGCGCCACGGCTTCGGGGTAGTTGAGCTTGAGTCCGCGTGCCTTGCGCCGTTCGGCCAGCAGGGCGGCGGTGAAGATGAGCAGCTTGTCTTTTTCGCGGGGGGTCAGTTCCATGATGCGATTCGTCCTTTGATTCCAGTCCTTCAGGTGGCCCACAGCCGCGGCGGGCGCGCAGGTACCCCGAGCATGGCCGGCCGTACCCGCTGCCAGGTCTGCAGCAGCACGGCCCGTGCCACCTCCATGCGCCGGGCCAGCACCCGCACGAGCAGCACGGCCGGGGCACCCGGTGTGCGGGAGGCGAGCAGGCTCACGCCGGCACGCACGTCGTCCTGCCAGGGCAGGTCGTCAGCCAGGGCTTCCGCCAGGGCGGCCGTACAGCCCTCCCCGCTGGCCCACACGGCGGCGCTGATGGGAAATCCCGCCCAGGCGGCGGGGCTGCCCAGGGCGTCCTCGCCGGCCTGCACACGGCCCTGCTCGATCCACAGAGGCACATCGCGCCACCATACCGCATTGTGCAGAGTCAGCTGCGAGGGGGCGAGAGGCGCGCCGGCCGCAATGCCGCTGCCGTCTTGCAGGGGGGAAAGCGCTGCCCAGTGCTCGCCCGCTCCGTAGCGGCCCAGCACCACGGCATCCCAGCCGATGGCACGGCTGCCGGGTTCGAGATGCACGTCCAGTTCCAGGTTGGCGTGGGCGCCGGCAAACAGCATGTTTTCCTGCGGCAGCCATTCCAGAATGCCGCCCTGCGCCACCCGCAGCGAGACTTTCTGCACCGCGGGTCGGCCCTGCGCCTTGTACCAGCGCGTGGCACCCGGGGTGGTGAGCAGCGCATGGGCGCCGGAGCCCACATCGAGTGCGATGTGCAGCCGGTCGCCGCCCGCGACGCCGCCGGGCGGATGCAGCAGCACGGTGTGGCAGATGTCGGGGCCTTCGGGGTACAGGGGCTTCTGCACGCGCAGGGGCCCCTGGTGGCGGGCCCGGGCGAGCACGGCCCCCTGCCCTGCACGGTGTTCCACGCGCAGGTCGAGCGCCGCCTGCCAGCCGCCCGAGGCGGCATCAGCATCCCCCGGCGGCCAGGCCCACGGGGCGTCCGCACAGGCCGGCAGAGGCACGGGCTGGGGCAGCGCCATGGCTGCCATCAGACGGTCACCATCTCGCGCACGCCGTGGGCGGCCATGTCGGCGCCGTCACCACTGGCGACCACGCTGCCACGGCTCATCACCACGTAGTGGTCGGCATGCTCCTCGCAGAAATCGTAGTACTGCTCCACCAGCAGGACGGTCATGCCCATGTCGTCGACCAGCTGGCGCAGCGTGCGCCCGATCTGCTGGATGATGTTGGGCTGGATGCCTTCGGTGGGTTCGTCGAGGATGAGGAGCTGCGGCTCGCTCATGAGCGCACGTCCGATGGCGAGCTGCTGCTGCTGCCCGCCGGAGAGGTCGCCCCCGCGCCGGTGGCGCATGTCCTGCAGCACGGGAAACAGCGTGTAGATGTGGGACGGAATCCCCTTGGGGGCACGCTTGCTTGCGGCGCCGATGAGCAGGTTTTCCTCCACCGTGAGGCGGGGAAAAATCTCGCGGCCCTGGGGCACATAGGCCAGCCCCTGCCGCACGCGGTCCCAGGGAGCCAGACGGTCGAGGGCATGGCCCTCCCAGCTCACGCTGCCGTTGCGGGGCCGCAGAATGCCCATCAGGCACTTCAGGAGCGTGCTCTTGCCGACCCCGTTGCGGCCCATGAGCGCCGTGAGCTTGCCCTTGGGAGCCTGCAGCGACACATCGCGCAGGATGTGGCTGCCGCCGTAGTACTGGTTGAGATGGTCGATGGTCAGCATGGTTCAGCGCCCCAGATAGGATTCAATCACCTTCGGATCCTGCCGCACCTGCGCCAGCGTCCCCTCGGCAAGGGTGCTGCCTTCGGCCAGCACCGTCACCTTGCCCGTGTCGCCCGAAAGGGCCGCCACGAAGTCCATGTCGTGCTCCACCACCATCATGGAGCAGTGGCCGCGCAGCTGGTTGAGCAGTTCGGCGAGTTCCATGGTTTCCTGGTCGGTCATGCCCGCCACCGGCTCGTCGAGCAGCAGAAGCTGCGGCTGCTGCATGAGCAGCATGCCGATTTCGAGCCGCTGCTTCTGTCCGTGGGACAGTGTACCGGCGATCTGATAGGCCTCGGATTCGAGCCGCACCTGCGCCAGCACCTGCTCCATGCGCGCCTTGCCGGCCGCATCGAGCCGGGCACGCAGGGTGGTGAGCCAGTGCTTGTTGCCGGCCATGGCGATGTACAGGTTCTCCCACACGCGGTGCTCCTCGAACACCGTGGGCTTCTGGAACTTGCGCCCGATGCCGGCCTGCGCAATGGCAGCCTCGTTCATCCTGCGCAGATCCATGGTCTGCCCCAGAAAGACGCTGCCGCTGATGTCGGCCATGGGGCTGCGGGTCTTGCCGGTGATGACATCCATGAGTGTGGTCTTGCCCGCTCCGTTGGGGCCGATCACGCAGCGCAGCTCCCCGTTGTCGATGCTGAGGTTGAGCTTGTTGATGGCCCGGAAGCCGTCAAACACCACGCTCAGCTCCTCCACGTACAGGATGGCACCGTGCAGGGTGTCGATCTTGCCCTGTTCGAGCAGACGCCCCTCTGCGGAAATATCGCTCATGCCGTTTCTCCTTTCGCGGAAGTGGCTCCGGCTGCCCCTGTTTCGGCGGCTGCCGTGCGTGCGGAGTCCCCCGTAGGAGCTGTACCTGTACCTACGGCAATCACAGGGGAATTCACAGAAACCGACACCCCCTGCCCTGCGTGGTTCCGGGCCAGCCCCATGCGCACCAGCCCCATGATGCCCTGCGGCAGCCACAGAGTGGCAGCCACGAACAGCGCCCCCAGGAAGAACAGCCAGTAATCGGGCCAGTGGGTGGTGAAGATGGTGTTGGCACCGTTCACGAGAACGGCCCCCACCATCGGCCCGATCAGCGTGCCGCGTCCCCCCACGGCCACCCACACGGCCATTTCGATGGACTTGATCGGGGCCATTTCGTTCGGGTTGATGATGCCTACCTGCGGCACATACAGCGCCCCGGCCACCCCGCACAGCACGGCAGAAAGCACCCAAACGAAGAGCTTGAAGGGCAGCGTGTCGTAGCCGCAGAACATCACCCGGCTTTCGGCGTCGCGCACGGCCTCCACCACCAGACCGAGCTTGCTCGTGACCACCCAGCGGCACAGCAGGTAACCGCCCACCAGTGCCAGAAAACTCGCCAGAAACAGCTCCACCCGCATCACCGGCGAGGTGATATCGAAGCCCAGCACCCGCTTGAAATTGGTGAAGCCGTTGCTCCCGCCGAAGCCGGTCTCGTTGCGCAGGAACAGCTGCATGGCCGCAAAGGTGAGCGCCTGCGTCACGATGCTCAGGTACACCCCCTTGATGCGGGAGCGAAAGGCAAAGAAGCCGAACACCAGCGCCACCAGCCCCGGCACCAGCACCACCAGCAGGGCCGCCCACCAGAAATGCTCGGTGCCATGCCAGAACCAGGGCATGGACTTCCAGTCCAGAAAGACCATGAAGTCCGGCAGATCGCTGCCGTAGACGCCGTCGCGGCCGATCTCGCGCATCAGGTACATGCCAAAGGCATAGCCCCCCAGCGCAAAGAACAGCCCGTGCCCCAGGCTCAGAATGCCGCAGTACCCCCACGCCAGCCCCAGCCCGAGGGCTGCGAGGGCATAGCACAGGATCTTGCCGATGAGCGTGAGGCTGTAGGCCGACAGGGCCAGCGCACTGTCGGGCGGCAGCACCAGGGCTGCCACCGGCACGTAGATGCACACCGCCGCCACGATGAGCGCCAGCGCAACCCAGCCGCGCCGCCCCAGCACCGGCTCGCGCATCGGCACCTGCAGGGAAAAGGATGTTGGGGAAAGGACTTGTCCCATGTCTCAGGCCTCCACGCTACGGCCCTTGAGGGCAAAAATGCCTTGCGGACGACGCTGGATGAACACGATCACCAGCACCAGCACCGCGATCTTGGCCAGCACGGCGCCCCAGTACGGCTCGATGAGCTTCGAGAGAATGCCCAGCCCCAGCGCTCCCGTCACGGTGCCCGCGAGCTGGCCCACGCCGCCTAGCACCACGGTCATGAAGGAGTCGATGATGTAGGCCTTGCCCATGTCGGGCACCACACTCGCCCCCACCTGACTCAGCGCCACACCGCCCAGCCCGGCAATGCCGGCCCCGAAGGCGAAGGCGTAGCGGTCGATCTTGGGCACCCGCACCCCCACGCAGCCGGCCATGGTCCGGTTCTGGGTCACGGCCCGCACGAACAGCCCCAGCCGCGTGCGGTTGATCACCAGCCACGCCAGCACCAGCACCATCGCCGAGAACACGATGATGGCGATCCGGTTGTAGGGCAGCACCAGATTGGGCAGCACCTGCCAGCCGCCCGAGAGCCAGCGCGGGTTGGCCACCTCCACGTTCTGCGCTCCGAAGATCGTGCGCACGGCCTGAATCAGCAGCAGGCTCACCCCGAAGGTCGCCAGCAGGGTCTCCAGCGGCCGGTTGTAGAGGTGCCGCAGCACCACCCACTCGATCACCACCCCCACCAGCGCCGCGGCCACAAAGGCCACCGGCAGTGCCGCCAGCACGTAGTAATCCATGGCCCCGGGAAAATGCAGGCGGAACATGCCCTGCACCCAGTAGGTCGCATAGGCACCGATCATCAGGAACTCGCCATGCGCCATGTTGATCACGCCCATCAGCCCATAGGTGATGGCCAGCCCCAGCGCCGCCAGCAGCAGAATGCTCGCTGCCGACACCCCCTGAAAGAGGTTGCCCAGCACCTCGCCCGTGCGCTGCTTGCTGTGGATGTCCTGCAGCGCCTGCCTGGCCGCCGCCGCCAGCTCGGGGTTGTCGGTTTGCCGCGCCAGCGGCTCCAGCAGTGCCGGTGCCTGCGGATTCTGCCCCTTGCCCAGCAGGGTCACGGCCTTGATCTGCAGGGTGCGGTCGCTGCCCTTGAGGGCGCTGAGCGCCCAGATGGTTTCGAGCCGGGTCTTGAGCTCGGCATCCTTCTCCTGCTGCAGCGCCTGATCGAGCAAAGGCAGCAGCTTGGGATCGGGCGAATCCGCCAATGCCCCGATCGCCTTGGCCCGCACCGCGCGGTCCGCATCCAGCAGCTGCAGCGAGGCCATGACGCCCTCCACCTTGCTGCGCAGGGCATTGTTGAGCAGCACGCCCTGGGCATCGTTGCCCGGATCGGCCGCGGCCTGCCCCGTGGCCGCATCGACATAGGCCTTGCCATCCTGAATCAGGAGCCGGTGCGAGGCTCCGGCCACATAGACCGCATCGTTCTGCAGGGCCTGCAGCAGCTTGCGCGCCGCCGCATCGTGCGGGGCAGCCTGCAGCAGCGCATCGAGTGCCGCAGACTTGGCATCGAAATCGTCACTGGCCAGGGGCGCCAGCGTCGCCTGCGACAGCGGCCCCGCCGCTGCCGCATGGGGGGCAGAGGCCGGCGTTGCGGGCGCGGAGGCTGCCGCCGGTGCCGACGCGTCCTGCGCAGCGGCACTGCCTGCAGCCCCGAGCCACACACAGGCGGCCACCAGGGGAGCTATCAGTCGAAGTTTCATGAGGTCGATCCCAAAAACGATGCGGGTGCCCAGCACCCGCATCGCCACACCCGTGAAGACTCCCCTGCCCGATGAGCACGGGCCTCTCTCGCCAGAAGGTCAGGGGAGGATGGGAGCAGACGCACCGCCTTGCCCTGTGGGGCACGGCGGCTGTCCTGCTGCTCCGATCAGGCAGACACCTTGTCGGGCTTGCCTTCGTTGCCGGGGATGTAGGGGCTCCACGGCTGCGCACGGATGGTCTTGGGCGTCTTGAAGACCACGTTGAACTGGCCGTCGGGACGGATCTCGCCGATCATCACCGGCTTGTAGAGGTGGTGGTTGTCGCCCATCTCCAGCGTATAGCCGCTCGGTGCGTCGACCTTCTGGCCGTACATGGCCTTGCGCACGGCATCGACATCGGTGGACTTGGCCTTTTCGACCGCAGCCTTCCACATGCGCATGCCCACCACGGTGGCTTCCATCGGGTCGTTGGTCACGCGCTTGGTGCCGCCGGGCAGGTTCTTCTCGGCCACGTAGTCGAACCACTGTTTCTTGAATGCTTCATTGACCGGATTCTTGACCGACATGAAGTAGTTCCACGCAGCCAGATGGCCCACGAGCGGCTTGGTATCGACGCCGCGCAGTTCCTCTTCGCCCACGCTGAAGGCCACCACCGGCACATCGGTCGCCTTGAGGCCGGCATTGCCCAGTTCCTTGTAGAAAGGCACGTTGGAATCGCCGTTGATGGTCGACACCACCGCCGTCTTGCCGCCCTGAGAGAATTTCTTGATATTGGCCACGATGGTCTGGTAATCGGAATGGCCAAAGGGGGTATACACCTCCTCGATATCGGTATCCTTCACGCCCTTGCTGTGCAGGAAGGCACGCAGAATCTTGTTGGTGGTGCGGGGATACACATAATCGGTTCCCAGCAGGAAAAAGCGCTTGCAGGAGCCGCCTTCCTTGCCCATGAGATATTCCACTGCCGGAATGGCCTGCTGGTTCGGCGCAGCTCCGGTATAGAACACGTTCTTGCTCATTTCCTCTCCCTCGTACTGCACGGGGTAGAAGAGCAGGCCATTGAGCTCCTCGAACACCGGCAGCACCGACTTGCGGGACACCGACGTCCAGCAGCCGAACACTGCGGCCACCTTGTCCTTGGTCAGCAGCTGGCGGGCCTTTTCGGCAAACAGCGGCCAGTTGGAGGCGGGATCGACCACCACCGGCTCGATCTTGCGCCCCATGACGCCGCCCGCCTTGTTGATCGCCTCGATTTCCATCAGGGCTGCATCGTGCAGCGACGTTTCGGAAATGGCCATGGTGCCCGACAGGGAGTGCAGAATGCCCACCTTGATCGTGGAACCATCCCCAGCGGCGCTGGCTGCCGCACTGGCTCCGGCTGTCGCGCTGGCTGCAGCGCTGGAACCCGCTTCGGGCGCGGAAGTCTTGTTGCAGCCCGCGAGCCCCAGAGACAGCAGGGAGCCGGAACCGGCAGCCAGGGACAGTGCAAAGTCACGACGTTTCATAGGAGCAAGCCTTTCATGCAAGGGATGGTTGAAGGATATGTGTCCAAATGCATGAAACGTGCCAAATCACTTTTACCTACACAGGCTGACAATTTGCCTTCATTTTGAAAGAGGTATTTTTATTGAATCTCTCTTTTGCGCCACATAGCGGTGCATTTTGTGCGCCAAGATGCTGCGCCGCACCAAAAAAGAGGCTTCCACACTTTACAGCGCCATAGATAATCGCCGTACTGGCGCATATGCCCATACAGAAAAATAAAGATGCATTTTTCAATTGCCTTTATCAGACTCTTCCCATGCGCCCTGCTTCGCTGGCTCGCCGGCGTGCTGCTGGCCGGCCTGGCGCTTGCCTGCCATGCACAGGGGCTGCATGTGGGAGCTCCGCTGCCGCCGGTGGAAGCCGTCCTCCCCAGTGGCACCCTGATGCGGCTGCCTGAACCCGGCAAGGTCACGCTGCTGCATTTCTGGGCCTCGTGGTGCGCTCCCTGCCGCGAGGAGCTGCCCATCCTGCAGGCCTACTACGCACGGCATCACGGACAGGGGCTGGAGATGCTCGCCATCAACCTCGACGATCCGCGCGAGACCATGGCAGCCCGCCGCATGCTGCGCGGGCTGAGTTTTCCGGCGGCCTGGCAGGCACAGGCCCGCTTCCAGTCCCTGGGGCGCATTCCGCGCCTGCCCGCCACCCACATCATCGACCGTCAGGGCATCGTGCGCCGCAACGGCAACGTCGGCTCCGCCACGCTGGACATGGCCGCGCTCGAAGCCCTGGTCACCCCGCTGCTGACCGCGCCCTGAAGCTGAAAGGCTTGCCCGCGCCCCGTGCGGAGTCCAAGGCCCCGCCTATCGCTCTTTGCTGGCCACTCTCTGGCTGCTTCCCGCAGAGCCTCCTGTGGCAACGGCCGTCTGGGGAGCAAGGGCAGCCTCCGCTGCTGCCGCCGATACCGCTGCTGGCGCAGATGCGGGCGCGGGTGAATGTGCAGCCACCCATGCGTCATACCCTCCCTGCAGGGGACGTGCATGGGGATAGCCCGCCTCACGCAGCCGATGGGCCGCTTCCACGGCACCCGCATCCTCGGGGCAGGCGCAGAGCGTGACGATCTCCGCCTCTCGCGGCCATCCGGCCACGGCACGTTCCAGATGGTCCTGATCCGCCACCACGGCCCCGGGCACAACGCCAGTGGCCTGGATCATGAGGGGCCCCCGCAGGTCGAGCAGGAGCGGCGGGGTGGGCATTTTCATCGCAGCGATGAGCTCATCCGGGGTGATGTGCGGCACGGCGCACAGGCGGTGAAACCGGTATTTCTGCCACAGTTTCCAGCCCAGCCAGAGCGCGGCGATCGCCAGCACGAACCACAGCAGTCCCCCCGTGCGGGCACTGAGCAGGGCAATGACCTGGCGTACCTGGTCATGCATCAGCCACCCCGCACACAGCGCAAGCCCGGCCCACAGGGCCGCACCGCAGGCGGCAGCAAGCACAAAGCTCGACAGCGGCATGCGCAGCGCTCCCGCGATGGGCGGCGCCACGGTGGAAAATCCCGGCACGAACTTCGCCACTACCAGCGATTTCACGCCCCAGCGCATGAAGCGGTGTTCGGTCTGGTTGACGCAGGAGCCGGGATTGATCGAGAGTTTGCACAGCCCCGAGAGAACGCGATAGCCAAACACCCGCCCTGCCCCATACCAGACCCAGTCGGCCAGTACCGAGGCGCAGATGGCCGCAACGAGCATGCCCGCCATTTGAGACGGTGCCACCACCAGGCTGCCTGCAAGCAGCAGGGTCGGAACGGCAGGAACCGGCAACCCGATCTGCTGCAGCAGCACGTTCAGGAAGACGACATAGGCGGCATGCCGGTGCAGGGCATCGATGAGGGCGGCAACGTCCATGAAGGGCTATGGGAGTCAGGCAACGGGCGCCTGCAGGCGGCGGCTCCAGCCAGCGAGTGCCTGCATCTGGGTGGCAACGAGCGCGGTGAGGCGTTCGTCGATCAGGCGTCCTTCGGCATCGAACGCGCCGGTGAAGGCATTGGCGAACACCTCGGGCTTGTTGAGGGGGTGCAGATCGAGGTAGACGCACACCTGGCGCAGATGGTACTGGGCCCGCGATGTGCCCATGCCCCCTCCAGCACCCAGAATGGCCACGGCCTTGCCTGCGAGCAGGGCATTGTCCGGCTCCCGCGAGGCCCAGTCGAGGATGTTCTTGAGCGCGGGCGCAAGCGAGAAGTTGTATTCGGGGCAGGCCAGCACCAGGGCATCGGCCGCGCCCATCTGGGCAAGCACGCGCTGCACGGACGCAGGCTTGTCGGCCACATCCGCGTTGTAGAAGGGAATGTCGGAGAGGTCTGCAATGTCCATCTCCACGCCTTCGGGCAGATGGCTCTGCGCAGCACGCAGCAGGCCGAGGTTGGTGGATTGGCGGCGCAGACTGCCCGAAATGCCCAGGAATCGCAGGGAACGCATGTTTCTTTCTCCTTGAGGTGCAAACGCGGAATCGGCAGAAGTCCCACCCGGCGCCTTCTTTCGGCTCCGCCCCTGCCCCCGCAGCCGCGCTGCACAGCCAAGGCCAACTCCCGGCTCCCGGGCGACTTCTCCTTGCCCGACACCATACGGCTTTTGCCATGACATGGTGGAGCATGGGGGTGCGCCGAAGCATGGTAGGAACGCACGGACTGTCTGCCGCCTGCCAGAGCGTGCAGAAGATGGAAATGCAGTCTGCGCCATTCCATCTGCCTCCAGCTCATACGCCTTGGCAGCCGTGAACCGCCCCGTGAGCTGCTGCCGGTTCTGTGGACACCGATCTGGGACACCCGCGCCGAGACACACAAGAAAAAACCCGTTGAAAACCAACGGGTTCTTTGGCATTGGCGGAGAGAGAGTCCGGTGAAAAGGATTATTTCATACAAGCTTTACGAAATCAATAGCTTGTATACCAATGGCCGTACCAAAAACACCTTTTCATTGATACCAAGACCAGCCCCGATCCCGGGCTTTTCCCGCCGTTACGGGGGCTGTCAAGGGCGGGCGCAGCCCGGCTTGCGAACCCTTGACAGCATCCGTACGGCATATACGCTGTTGGCTTGGGACTGGTGCCGTTTCGCGCCAGTCCCCGAGCTCGTCTGGCGGCGAAGACTACCCCTCAGGGGATAGGGGTGGGGTTATCACGCGGCCTACCCTTGGCACCGGCAAGCATTGAACTTATTTGCCACTACTCGGAAAATGGCTCTGCAATGTCCTTGCTGAACAATCAAGGGAACGGCCGCGATGCTATCTCACTCGGCTGCGTCGTTGTACGAATTACCTCCTAAACTCTTGGCCAACGTTTAGCGCTTTATATAGGCCATAGAAAATTTGATAGTCACAACCCTCTTTGACTTTCGGATTTATATCGCCATAACTACGCTGTCTGAAACACCATCGTATGTAAGGTTTATCCCCAACCGGGTATTCTATATAGCTCAAAATGTTGAGATCGTAGAGAAACTGCAGAAAGTCACTAGGCGTCGACATAAACCTTGGAATGCTGGCGCTGCTTTTTGAAATGGACCTATGAAAGTCATCATAGAATAACAAGTACTCATCATAGGTGAATTTATTCTTTCCGTTAAGGTGCTTGAAGAATTTTAGGAAAAGATTGTATTCTTCAACACCATAGTAAAACGTTAAATGATCTTTTACTTCGCCTAACAAATACTCCGAATATCGACGCTTGAATTCCGCATTTTCAAAATCCAAATACTTGAAGCATTCGTGAACCCCTCCTCGTTGTACTGACAATTCCTTCAAAATGGACAGCATGGTAACTATATCTCTCGGGCGATAGTACGACCACCTTAAGAAGCTGATGAATGATGTGTGGTGCTCAAATTTCTCTGCCAAATTCGGCGCATCCCAAGGAAAGTAGTAATCCCACGCCTCTCCATCATCCAAGAGTTTGCCTTGCTGCGAGGACAGAAGGTGATCAATAACTTTGAATAGATCGGATTTCCGATGATTCGTGTACTCAGTGCGCCAATCGAGAAATACCGAGTTTTCACGAATCTTAGTATTCTGATTTTGAAGTCCGATTGATTGAAAAATATCAGGCCTGATCAATAAGGTTGCGCGCATTCTTCCGCCGCCACCCTTGATGGTTGGAAAAAAGTCGTTATTAACTTCCCAGATGGCGTTCGCCAGACCTTTTATGCATAGCAGGTATTCCTCATAAGGTATTGACGAGGGGCGAATATCTATCCCGTCTATAAACAGCAAATGATTTTTTTCTAATCTTGCTTGCCGGAATGCATCCTCGAATCCCCTTTGGATATAAAAGAGGTTTGTTTGAAACCTAGATTCAGAGAACGTTAGGGTATCTTTCCCCTCGCCCGATACCTTTGCATATTTCGCCATGAGTTCTGCTGCAACTTTTGATTCCTGCACAAATTGCAGCGCCTGAATTATCTCAGGAGAGAACGCCTTATTATAATATTCGTCAATAGCCTTCTGTATAGCACCAAACTTTGTGAAACGCCTCAAAAATTCAATACCACCCTCTCGCTCAATGATTTTTTGCGCGAGAAGGAGGTAAATAATAACTTTCCAGATACTGGAATAGTCAGACAACCCCAAATGTTTTTCATTCTTTAATGCAATGAATTTTTGATACTCAGTCTCCCGGATATACCTCAGGCTCGTACGGGTATCGAGATAGTCGTTATTAGCAAGAAAAACTGCATAAGCAGTCTTTCCCGTGCCCTTTTCCCCTATCAGAAATGAAATAGCCGGATTACACAGAAGATCGAGATTTTGGTTGCGAATAAAAACCCTGTTGAGCAGAATCTTGTTTTCTCGCCGCCTGTAATTCTCAGCATCGGAGTACCCAAGCTCGAGGTCACTGACTACCTTCATTGTTTAATCCCTCTTTTTGCATAAAGCGAAGTCGGCAAAAAGTAGAACACCGTTGATGCTGTTCACCAAGGACACAGCCCTGACGACATAATACCTCGCAAACTCAATGTCACCTCGCGCATTTTATACCTGGGCGGATTCAAGTCTGAAATGCAACACCTCAACCTGAGGTAAGTTGCGAAGATGCCCAGAAGATTCGAACACTTGAGCGCCGATGAGCGCGCGACGCTGGCGAGCATGCGCCAGCAGAACAAGAGTCTGCGAGAGATTGGTCGGCTTCTTCGACGATCCCCAAGTACGCTGAGCCGCGAGATCACGTGCAACCGAGGCTCTGACGGCTATGCTTCTGGGCCGGCGCAATTGTCTGCCCGGCAGCGTCGCAAAGACAGCAGACCGCCGCGCAAGCTGGCCGAAGGCGGCACGGCATGGTTGCTCGTCACGACGCTGCTGAGTTGGTGTTGGTCATAGTAGGTCTCCAATTGGATTGACGATACCATGACTCTCCCTCCGATACCATGATCCGTACCAAGAGGGGACAAGCTCCGGGAAACCCACTAAACTCAGTGTGTTTCCAGTCCTAACCTATTGACTTGCCTTGATTATTTGGAATCCTATTACAAATAATAACAATATTCCAAGCGCTCATGGCGGAGAGAGAGGGATTCGAACCCTCGATACAGGAGAACCTGTATGCCGGATTTCGAATCCGGTGCATTCGACCACTCTGCCATCTCTCCGGGTCGGTCGGGCTGCCTGGGCGCTGAGGCAGCCGAAGAGGCGATTCTACATGCAAGCGCAGCGGGTTTGCGTTGTGGGTGGCGAAATTGGCTGCGTGGCCGCCGTGCGCGTGCCTGTTCCGTCGTCCGGGAGCCTCGGGGGGCTCCACGGCACGGCTGCGTGCTGCCCTCAGGCGGCGCGCAGTTCGGTGAGGCCGCCCATGTAGGGGCGCAGGGCTTCGGGCACTTCGATGCTGCCGTCGGCGCGCTGGTAGTTTTCGAGCACGGCCACGAGGCAGCGGCCCACGGCCAGGCCGGAACCGTTGAGGGTG
This sequence comes from Allobrachymonas sp., assembly GCF_041912815.1. NCBI lineage: Bacteria > Pseudomonadati > Pseudomonadota > Betaproteobacteria > Burkholderiales > Comamonadaceae > Allobrachymonas > Allobrachymonas sp. The sequence continues at coordinate 63,496 of NZ_JAYRLV010000007.1, forward strand.
TGGACGAATTCGTTCTTGCCCTGCGCGTTCTTGAAGCGGGTCTGCATGCGGCGGGCCTGGAAGGCTTCGCAGTTGCTGACCGAGGAGATTTCGCGGTAGGTGTTCTGGGCGGGAACCCAGACTTCGAGGTCATGGGTGCGGGCCGAGCCAAAGCCCATGTCGCCGGTGCACAGCACGATGACGCGGTACGGCAGCCCGAGCTTCTGGAGCACGGCTTCGGCGTGGGAGGTCATGTCCTCCAGGGCTTCGTAGCTGTGGTCGGGGTGGACGATCTGGACCATTTCGACCTTGTCGAACTGGTGCTGCCGGATCAGGCCCCGGGTGTCGCGCCCGTAGCTGCCGGCTTCGGAACGGAAGCAGGGGGAGTGGGCCGTGAGCCGGATGGGCAGGTCGGCCTCTGCCAGGATTTCGCCGCGCACGGTGTTGGTGAGGGGGACTTCGGCCGTGGGGATGAGGTAGAGCGGGGTGTTGTCGGGATGATCCTCGCTTTCCTGCCCGCCTTTTCTGGCGGCAAAAAGGTCTGCCTCGAACTTGGGCAGCTGGCCGGTGCCGCGCAGGCTGTCGGCGTTGACGATGTAGGGCACGTAGCACTCGGTGTAGCCGTGCTCGGTGGTCTGCAGGTCGAGCATGAACTGGGCCAGTGCACGGTGCAGGCGGGCGATCTGGCCGCGCATGACGGAGAAGCGGGCTCCGGTGAGCTTGGTGGCGGTTTCGAAGTCGAGGCCGAGCGGAGCGCCCAGATCGACGTGGTCCTTGACGGGGAAGTCGAAGGTCCGGGGGGTGCCCCAGCGGCGCAGCTCGACGTTGGCCGATTCATCGGGGCCGACAGGCACGCTGGCGTGCGGCAGGTTGGGGATGCCGGGGAGCATGGCAGCCATGTCGGTCTGGATCTGTTCGAGGCAGGCTGCGCTGTGTTCGAGCTCCTGCTTGATGCCGGCGACTTCGGCCATCACGGCTTCGGCGCCGGCATGGTCGCCCTTGCCCTTGAGCTGGCCGACCTGCTTGGAGAGCTGGTTGCGGCGGGCCTGCAGCTCTTCGGTGCGAGTCTGGATGGTCTTGCGTTCGGCTTCGAGCGCGCGGAAGGCGTCGACGTCGAGATAGGGCTGCGGATTCTTGCGGGTCTGGAGACGGGCAACGACCTGGTCGAGGTCCTTGCGAAGAAGGTTGATGTCGAGCATGGTGAAAATGAAAAGCGATCGGTGAAAATGAAGATGAAGCGGGCTGCACGGGCAGCAGCTGAAATTTGCGAAAACGCCGGAGCGGCAGCGCACGCACAGGGCACACGCAGGAAGCGTGCAGAGCAGCAGCATTCCCGGGCTGCGGTGGTGGGTGTGCCCTCCTGCATCAGCGGCGCCGGCAAGAGGCCGCAGCACGGCCCGACATACGGCAGAGTACAGGCAGGCGGGGTGATCAGGAGATGCCAGCCCCCTCCTCGCTATCGAGGCGCAGGCCCTTGGGCAGCGGGAACTTGAGTTTTTCCTCGACACCGTCCATGGTGCGCACCGACACGGCGCCGAGCTCGCGCACGCGGCGGACGACTTCCTGCACCAGGCTCTCGGGGGCCGAAGCGCCCGCCGTGATGCCCACGGTGTGCGCTGCCGCGAACCAGCCGGGCTGCAGCTCGTCGGCATGGTCGACCATGTGGCTGACGACACCGAGCCGGCCGGCCAGCTCGGCCAGACGGTTGCTGTTGCTGCTGGTGGGGCTGCCCACCACGATGACCACATCGGCCTCGCGGCTGAGGAGCTTGACGGCGTCCTGCCGGTTCTGGGTGGCGTAGCAGATGTCCTGCTGCTTGGGTTCGCGGATGCTGGGAAAGCGCGCACGCACGGCGGACGTGATGGCGGCGGCGTCGTCCACGCTCAGGGTGGTCTGGGTGACGATGGCCAGGCGCTCGGTCTGCGCGGGCTGGACATGGGCCACGTCGTCCACGTCTTCGACCAGATGGATGCCGCCATCGAGCTGCCCCATGGTGCCTTCGACCTCGGGGTGGCCCTTGTGGCCGATCATGATGAACTCGTAGCCCTCGCGGGCGAGCTTGGCGACCTCGATGTGCACCTTGGTGACGAGCGGGCAGGTGGCGTCGAAGATGCGGAACCCGCGCTCGCGGGCTTCCTCCTCCACGGCGCGGCTCACGCCATGGGCGCTGAAGACCAGCGTGGCACCGGGCGGCACTTCAGAGAGCTCCTCGATGAAGATGGCGCCGCGGCTGCGCAGGTCGTTGACCACGTGGGTGTTGTGCACGATCTCGTGCCGGACATAGATGGGCCGGCCGAACTTTTGCAGCGCCCGCTCGACGATGTCGATGGCACGATCGACACCGGCGCAGAAGCCGCGCGGCGCCGCCAGCACAATGGCGGCATCCCCGGCCATGCGGGGGGACTGGTCGCTCATAGCACGCCCAGAATGTGCACCTCGAACGCGACCGGCTGGCCTGCGAGCGGGTGGTTGAAGTCGAACAGCACCGCCTCGTCGGACAGCTCGGCCACACGGCCCGCAAACTGCCCCTGGGCATCGGGAGTGGGAAACTGCACCACCTCGCCGACGGTGTACTGCTCGTCGGGATCGCCCATCTCGGCGAGCACGCTGCGCTTGAGCCACTGCAGCATCTGCGGATTGCGCTCGCCAAAGGCCTCGCCGGCCGGCACATCGAAGCGGGCATGCGCTCCCTCAGCCAGACCCAGCAGGCGCTGCTCCAGCGCGGGAGACAGCACCCCGGTGCCCAGCGAAAGCGTGGCGGGGAGCTGGTCGAAGGTGTTGATGATGTCGCCCTGCGGGCCGGAGAGGCGGTAGTGCAGGGTCAGGAAAGAGGTGGGCTGCACCACAGGCACGTCCTGGGTGGCGGAGATGGTGGGGGTCACAGGTTCAGACATAATCGGCACCAAAAGGGAATGCGGCCTATTGTAAGAGCCCACCCCCGATTGCCATACTCCCCACAGGGCCTACGGCCATGCGGGGGGTGACTGTCTGCTGCCTCGATCTTCCTCTCCATGGCCCTCGACCATCTCCCTGCCGACTCCCTGCCGCGCGAGAAGCTGCTCGCCCGGGGCCCTGCCGCCCTGAGCGATGCCGAGCTGCTGGCCCTGCTGCTGCGCACCGGCACGGCCGGCCGGAACGTGCTGGTGATGGCGCAGGAAGTGCTGGATACCTGCGGTGGCGTAGGAGGCCTGCTGCAGGCATCGGCCGGATCGCTGGCGCGCATCAAGGGACTGGGAGGCACGGCCAAGCGCGCCGAGCTGCTGGCGGTGATGGAGCTCGCTCGGCGCGCGCTGGCCCAGCGGCTGGCGCAGCGCGAGGTGATGAACGAGTCGTCGCTGGCACGCGACTATCTGCAGATGCAGATCGGCCATCTGCCACACGAATGCTTTGCGGTGCTGTTTCTCGATGCGCAGCACCGCATGATCGAGTGCGAGACCCTGTTCAGGGGCACGATCGACCAGACCAGCGTATACCCCCGCGAGGTGGCCCTGCGCGCGCTGCACCATCACGCCGCGAGCGTGGTGCTGGCGCACAATCACCCCAGCGGGACGCTGACGCCCTCGGAAGCCGACATCGCCCTCACGCGGCATCTGTCGCAGGCGCTGGGGCTGCTGGACATCCGGGTGCTCGACCACATCATCGTGGGCCGGGGGCAGGCACTGTCCATGGCCGAACAGGGGCTGATGCCGGCGGGCTGAGCCAGCGCTCTGCGGCTTTGTGCCCTACTATTCCCTCCCGCATTTCCGGTTCCTGCGCCCGCTGATTCCGACTGCTTCTGCTGTTCCCCTGTATTGCCATGCGCCCTTCCAGCCTGACCCTGCATCTGCCTGCCATCGTGCCCATGGCCCATCGCATCCTGCGCGAGGCCCTGCAGCCCGGGGACTGCGCGCTCGATGCCACGGCGGGCAACGGGCACGACACGCTGCTGCTGGCCGAGTGCGTAGGGCCCACAGGGCGTGTGTGGGGCTTTGATGTGCAGGAGCAGGCCCTGGCGCACACCCGGCAGCGTCTGTCCGACGCCGGCGTGCTCGACCGGGTGACTCTGGTGCATGCGGGCCACGAGACACTGGCCGCGCATGTCGATGCCCCGCTGCAGGCCGCCGTGTTCAATCTGGGCTGGCTGCCCGGCAGCGACAAGCAGGTGGTGACACGCCCCGAGCCCACCTGCGCAGCCCTGCAGGCAGCCTCAGACCTGCTGCAGGTGCATGGCGTACTGGTGCTGGTGGTGTATCAGGGCCATCCGGGCGCCGTGGAGGAGCGGGAGGCCGTGGAGGCGTGGGCAAGCCAGCGCGATCCCGGCCAGTGGCGGGTGGCGCGCTATGCGCTGGTCAATGTGCCCCACGACCCGCCCTACGTGCTGGCCTGCGAGCGCGTGGCCTGAGAGGCGGCAGGCACCATGATCCCCTGCCCGGCCGGCCGCAGCCAGCGGGCAGAACGGGATCGGGGCATCAGCTGGCGTTGTTGCCGGCCTTTTCCTCGTCGTGCTCGGGCCAGTCGCGGATGTAGGCCTTGAGCATCTTGTTCTCGAAGTTCTGGCTTTCCACCACGGTCTTGGCCACGTCGTAGAAGCTGATCACCCCATGGAGGGTGCGGCCGTCCATGACGGGGATGTAGCGCGCATGGTGATCGAGCATGATGCGGCGCACCTCGTCGAGGTCGGTGTTGAGCGTGCAGGTGATGGGGTAGTCGTCCATGGCGGTGCGCACCAGGGTGCCGCCGAGTTCGCCGCCGTTGCGCGCGAGCTGCAGGTTGATCTCGCGGAAGGTGAGCATGCCCACGACATCCCCGTGCGCCATGACCACCAGGGAGCCGATGTCCTTGTCGGCGACCAGCTGGACGGCGGCAAGCAGCGTGTCGTCGGGGGAGATGGTGAAGAGGGTATTGCCTTTGACGCGGAGAATGTCGCTGACCTTCATGCGGGCACCTTGCAGGAAAATGGGAGGAAATGGGGGCAAATATATCCCACAATCGGGGCTGTGACCCCCGTGGATGCCCTTGGAACCCGAATCGGCATGCCCCTGGGGGCCCTGCCCCGCCGCCGCATCACGAAAGGAGCTGCACCCCATGGACATCACCTTTGCCGACCAACGCCTGTATGCGGACACGGGGCCCCTGCCCCCGCAACCCGGACAGCCCACTGTGCTGTGCATCCATGGCGTGCTCAACGACCACTCGGTGTGGGCGCCCTTTCTGGCGCCGCTCGCCCAGCGCGGCTGGAATGTGCTGGCCGTGGACCTGCCCGGCCACGGCCGCAGCGCCGGAACGCCCCCTGCCAGCGTGGCAGACGCCGCCTCGCGGCTGCTGGCCATGCTCAATGCCCTGGACATCTACCGGGTGGCCGTGGTGGGACACAGCTGGGGCAGCCTGATCGCCCTGCATCTGGCGGCGATGGAGCCTGCCCGGGTGCAGCGGCTGGTGCTGGTGGGCACGGCCTTTCCGATGAAGGTATCGCCTGCCCTGCTGGACATGGCCGAATCCGATCCCGACCAGGCCATCGACCTCATTGCGCGCTATTCGCACACGGCCCCTGCGGCACCGTCTGCAGAGACGGCAGCAGACCCTGCCTCAGCCCCCATCGAGGTGTCACGTGCCCTGATGCACCGGGTGCTGGACAGCAACCCGCAGGGGCACCTGCTGCGCACCGGGTTTCTGGCCTGCGACCGCTATGCCGACGGGCTCACGGACATGGCACGGGTGCGCTGTCCGGTGACTTTCGTGCTCGGGGAGGTCGACCGCATGACTCCCGCCAAGGCGGCACGCTCCCTCATCGAAGCCGCAGGTCCGCTGGGGCAGACGCATGTGCTGCCGGGCGGACATGACCTCATGGCCGAAGCCACCGACGCGCTCCTGCAGGTGCTCCAGGAGGCACTGCCCGAGGCCGCCACGCCTGCGCACTGACGCGGCTGGGCGCAGGCAGGAGGCCCGGGCCGCACCAGGTCAGCAAGTCAATCGGTCAGTCGGCGGTCTGGGCCGCACGCAGGTCGGTCTTCATCTGCCGGAAGACCTCTCCGACACGCTGCAGCACGCGCGGCATGACCTGCTGCTGCACGAGCTCCATGAGGCGCTGGTTGGCCTGCGGCATTTTCGCAACCCAGGCCCGCCCGACGGGCGAGCGGTAGAAGGCGATGAGTCCATCCACTTCCTCCTGCGTGAACACGTGCTGGTAGGTCTGCACGATGAATCCCTGCATCTGGGCGGAAGTCATCTCCTCGACCACGATTTTGCCGAGCTGGTCCTGGGCATCGGCCACGATCTTCTGCTGGCGCGCGTTGAGCCGGGAAAGGTCAGGGTTGAATTTCATGGCCCGCAGCACGCCGTCGCGCATCATGGCGGGCATCTGCCGATAGGTCTGTTCGACCCCGGAGACATCCATGAGCTCCCGCAGGGAGGCATCAGTGGGCACGGCCGCCCAGGCAGAGGTGCCGAGAACGGCCAGGGCACAGGTGGCGGCAAGACGGGACAGACGGATCATGAGGGGTCCTGAAGAGAGCTCGCAGACGGAGCGGGGGAAGACAAGCCGGGCGGGGTGGCAGGCTCGGGCCCGGAAGCCGCTGCCATGGGCACCAGCCCCAGCGCGTCGGAAAGGGTCAACCCTGCCGGTGCCTGCTGCCACAGGGGCTGCAGCTCGGGCGTCGGGGGCAGGAGCCAGCGCGCGACGAGCGGCGCGACGGGAGTCGAATCGGGAGGCACGAGCAGCACCCAGGTGCCGACCTTTTCATCGAGGCGGCCTAGCCAGCGCAGTGCCGCGAGCTCCTCCAGCACGGGTTCGAGCTGGGGCGCCTCGACTTCCAGGGCGGCCGCAAGTTTCTCGACCGACAGGCCGCGCTGGGGCGTGGCATGGGCCACCACAAGCTCGCGCAGCGCCTCCACGGCCAGCTGCATCTGCCACGCCATGCCCTGCCCGTGCCGGCGCGGTCCGCGCAGCAGGCTCGGCAGATAGGCCGCAATCACCGCCCCGAGCAGCACGATCAGCCACGCCATGTACATCCACAGCAGCAGGATGGGCAGCGTGGCAAAGGTGCCATAGATGACGGAATACGAGGGCACGCGCGCCAGATACAGGCCAAGAAGCCGCTGGGCCAGCGCCAGCCCCGCCGCCGTGAACACCCCCCCGGCGCACGCATGGGCCGTGCGGACCCGCGTATTGGGCACGAAGTAATAGAGCGAGCCGAAGCCGATGGACATGAGCGCGAATTCCACCAGATCGATCAGTGCCTTGACGCTGCCGGAAGGAATCTCGGGCACTCCGGTGACCCAGCCCTGCGACAGCGAGAGAATGTACGAGGTGGTGGCAATGCTGGCCCCGAGCACCACGGGCCCGATGGTGATGACTGCCCAGTACACCAGCACGCTCTGCGCCAGCGGCCGGCGCTTGCGCACGCGCCAGATGGCGTTGAACTGCGTGTCGATGTTCGACATCAGGAAAAACGCCGTCAGGATGAAGAAGAAGGTCCCCGCCGTGCCCAGCTCGCGGGCATGGCCTGCAAAGGTGGTGATGCTGTTGGAGACCTGGCTGGCGATGGCGTCCGGAATCAGGTTCTGCACCATCCACTGTTCCAGCGCAAGCTGCAGCCGTGCAAACACCGGAAAGGCCGTGAACACCGAGAGCATCACGGCAAAGAAGGGCACCATGGCGGTGAGGGTGGTCAGCGTCAGGCTGCTGGCGGTGAGCGCCAGATGATCCTCGCGGAAACGCTGACGGAACATGGTCAGGGTTTCGCGCCAGGGCAGTTCCAGAAAACGCCGCGGGAGCTGAAAATGCCAGCGCAGCAGTCGGTGAAGCACATGCATGACGCTATGATGCCACCTCCCGGCCTGCTGTCAGGGGGCACCATGGCACTGTGCCCCGTGGCACGCATGACTGCATGCAGTCTGCCGGCCTCCGAGCGCCCTTTTTCTCCTGCCATGACCTCGCCTTCCGCTTCTCTCCCCCCTGTTCCGGTCGCTCCTTCTGCCGCCGTCCGCGCGTCGCGTGCGGCGGCCGTGGCCCTGCTGCTGGCCCTGGTCGCCCTGTGCGTGGCCTGGGAGCTCTGGCTGGCTCCCGTTCGGCCCGGAGGCTCGTGGCTGGCACTCAAGGCGCTGCCGCTGTGCATTCCGCTGGCCGGCCTGCTCAAGCACCGCATGTACACCTACCGCTGGCTGAGTCTGATGGTGTGGCTGTATTTCTGCGAAGGCGTGGTGCGCGCCACGAGCGACCGGGTTCCAAGCCACTACTACGCCCTGGCCGAAGTGCTGCTGTGCCTGGCCCTGTTCGTGGCCTGCGTGATCCACATCCGGCTGCGCCAGAAGGCCGCAGCAGCCCACCCGAGCGAAGCACCTCCGCCGTTTGCCGACACCGAGATAACGGACGACGACGCGGAGGAAGAAGACGACTCGCCAGCTGCGCAAGGGCACACGGCCGAGCCGGCATCTTCCGCTCACACCCCTCACTGAGACGGGGCCACACCCCGCGCCACAGCCGCAGGCGGCGCACCCTGCTCCGCCGGGGGAGCAGCCACCGGCCAATGCCCCGGGGGCGCAGTCGCAGCCTCGGCCTCCTGGACGGCATCGTCCACGCTCCAGTACATCTGCCACGGCAAGGGGGTGAGGGGCGGAGCGGAATCTCCCGTGAGGGCCGGAACGGCCTGGCCCGGCGCCGCCAGCGCCCGAAAGGCCCGCTGCAGGGCTGCGCGGGGCCTGTCCTTGACCCGCGCCAGCAGCAGGCGCTGCCCATGCCGGTGCAGATGGTTCTGCAGCTCGGATAGCGCCTCCACCGAGGTGGTATCGAGATCGTCGCAAGCCTCCAGGCTCAGCACCACCGCCTGCACGCCGGGCCGGTGGGCCAGGGCGCGAAAGTGCCCGAAGATGGCCTCTGCATTGGCAAAGAAGACCGGCTCCTCGGGCCGCAGAATCAGCACATGCGGCACCCGGCGCAGATCCGGATGGCTCGCCAGATCCACATAGTCGTGCGAACCAGGCCACTGCCCGAGTTCGCTGCACAGCGGCTGGGCAAAACGGCGCAGGGCCAGCAGCACCGACAGGCCCACCGCCAGCAGCATGCCGAACAGCACCCCGAAGAACAGCACCCCCGCCACCGCCACCAGCGCCAGCCAGGCGTCCCCGCCCATGCGCAGCGGCGTGAGCACCGGCCGGAGCGCCAGCTTGTGCAGCAGGATGCCGATGACCACTGCCGCCAGCACCGGAATGGGCAGAAGCGCCAGCCACGGGCGCAGCCACAGCAGCATGACGGCGATGGCCACTCCGGCACACACGCCAGCGAGCTTGCTGCGCCCGCCCGCCGCGTAGTTGGCCGCCGAGGCGGAAAACCCCGCCCCGATGGGCAGCCCCTGCACCAGGCTGCTTGCCATGTTCGACACCCCGAGCGCCAGCATCTCCCGGCGCGAATGCACCTCGTCCCCATTCTGCAGGGCCAGCGAGCGCACGGCCCCCCAGGATTCGGCAAACAGAATCATCAGCAGCGCAGGTGCCAGCTGCGCCGTGCGCACCCAGGCGGCCCAGTCCAGGTCGGGCCAGGCCAGATGCACGCCTTCCAGATCGATCATGCCCACCAGGGCCACCCCCTGCGCACCGAGCGGCAGCGCCACCCCGGCGGCCATGCCCAGCAGCAGCACCCACAGCGAAGGCTGAAGCCAGCTCCAGCGCCGCCGCAGCCCATGCAGACCAAGCCAGCAGGCCAGCGTCGCGCCGCCCAGTGCCACGCTGGGGCCGTGGGCCGCAGTGAGGTGCATGCCCAGCTGCCCCAGCACCTCGAACACGCGGCCGCCCTGCACCGGAAGCCCCAGCAGATGCGGAATCTGCCGCACGATGATGGTGAAGGCCAGCGCCCACGTGAACCCCCGCAGCACGGGCCGCGAGATGAAGGAGGCCAGAAAATCCGCCCGCAGCAGCCCGGCCAGCACAAACAGGCCCCCCGTCATGCCCACCAGGGCATAGCCGCTCGCGGTGCCGTTGGCCGCCACCATGGAAGCAAAGATGGCCGCCGCCGACGAGGTCGACGACACCGTGGCAAACCGGCTGCTGCCCAGCAGCGGATACAGAAACAGGCCCGCCAGGGCCGCCACCAGCGCATGCACGGTCGGCACGCCTGCAATGGCGGCGTAGGCCACCGCTTCCGGCAGCAGCATCCCCGCCAGCGCCAGCCCGGCGAGCACGTCGCCGGAGAAAGTCGGCCACCGCCCGATCCGCATCGGCTTCAGCGGCATGGCCCGCATGGTCCTCTCCCGGACGCGCCTGCACCGCACCGGGCGCCGGAGCAGAAAGTCGACAAACACAGGCGCATCACACGCATCGGCAACATCTCCAGACAGAACGAGAGGGGCAAAGGGAAACGAAAAACGAAACACACCCATGATAATGAAGCCCATGCAAGATTCCGCTCTTTCCACGGCTGGCCTGGCATCCCGGCTCGCCACGCTGGTCGGTTCCGACCATGTCCTCACCAGTACCGATGCCGCCCCCTACTGCAACGACTGGCGCAAGCGCTACCACGGCCAGGCGCTGTGCGTGGTGCGCCCGGGCAGCACCGCCGAGGTCGCTGCCGTGGTGCGCGCCTGCGCCGACTCCGGCACGCCCATCGTGCCCCAGGGAGGCAATACCAGCCTCGTGGGCGGTGCCACCCCGGACGCCGATGGCCGCAGCGTGGTGCTCAGCCTGGGCCGCATGCATGCCATCCGCCGCATCGACGCCGCCAACCTCACCCTCACGGCCGAAAGCGGCTGCGTGCTCCAGCAGGTGCAGGAAGCCGCTGCCGCCGCAGGACACCTCTTTCCCTTGAGCATGGCCAGCGAAGGCAGCTGCACCCTGGGCGGCAATCTGGGCACCAACGCAGGCGGCACCCAGGTGCTGCGCTACGGCAACACGCGCGAGCTGTGCCTGGGCCTGGAAGTGGTCACCCCCCAGGGGGACATCTGGGACGGCCTGCAGGGCCTGCGCAAGGACAACACGGGCTATGACCTGCGCGATCTGTACATCGGCAGCGAGGGCACGCTGGGCATCATCACCGCGGCCACCATGAAGCTCTTCCCCATGCCGCGCGTGCAGCTCACCGCCTGGGCAGCCGTGCCGAGCGTGCAGGCCGCCGTGGACCTGCTCGGACTGGCACGCCAGCACCTGCATGCAGGGCTGACCGGCTTCGAGATGATGAGCCGCTTTGCGCTCACGCTGGTGGACCGGCACTTTCCGCAGCTCCACGTCCCGCTGTACCGCGACACTCCCTACTGCGTGCTGCTGGAGAACTCCGACTTCGACGGAGAGGAATCCGCCCGTGCCCGCTTCGAGGCGCTGCTGGAAGCAGCCCTCGCCTCGGGCTGCGTCACCGATGCCATCGTGGCCGAGAGCCTCTCGCAGGCACAGGCGCTGTGGCACATGCGCGAGAGCATCTCGCTCGCGCAGTCCGAAGAGGGGCTCAACATCAAGCACGACATCTCGCTGCCGGTATCGGCCATTCCGGCCTTTGTGGCCGAGACCGATGCCGCACTCGGCCAGGCCGTGCCCGGCGTGCGCATCGTCAACTTCGGCCACCTGGGCGACGGCAACCTGCACTACAACATCCAGGCCCCTGAAGGGCAGGACCCGGCGATCTTCCTGCGTGAGCAGGAGCCCGGCATCAACACCCTCGTGTTCGATGCCGTGGCACGGCATGGCGGCAGCATCAGCGCCGAGCACGGCATCGGCCTGCTCAAGCGCGACACCCTGCCACACTACAAGTCGCCCGTGGCCCTGGCGCTGATGCGCAGCCTCAAGCAGGCGCTCGACCCTCGCAACCTCATGAATCCCGGCCGTGTGCTGGGCCACTGAGCGCCGCAGTCTCTCCCCTGCCCACCGACACCGTCCTTCCGCCACGGGACGACCGCATATCCGCTCCCCGGGCCCGGATATGCGGCCACAGCAATAATCGAGCCCTGTCCCTCCGGCCGGTGCTGCACCCTGTGCACGCTGGCCGCCGCCCATTCCGCGCACCATGTCCATCCCCACCACCCCCTGCTCCAACCAGTACGAAACCCTGCTGCGTCACGTGCGTGACCACGGTGTGGCCAAGTCGGACCGCACCGGTACCGGCACGCGCAGCGTCTTCGGCTACCAGATGCGGTTCGACCTGCAGCAGGGATTCCCGCTCGTCACGACCAAGAAAGTCCACCTCAAGAGCATCATCTACGAACTGCTGTGGTTCCTGCGCGGCGACGGCAATGTGCACTGGCTGCAGGAGCATGGCGTCACCATCTGGGACGAATGGGCCGATCCCAAGACCGGCGACCTGGGCCCCGTCTACGGCGTGCAGTGGCGGAGCTGGCCCACACCGGACGGCGGGCACATCGACCAGATCGCGGATGTGGTGCGCACCCTGCGCAGCAACCCGGATTCGCGCCGCATCCTCGTGAGCGCCTGGAACGTGGCCGAGCTCGACCGCATGGCACTCATGCCCTGCCACGCCTTCTTCCAGTTCTATGTGGCCGAGGGGCGCCTGTCCTGCCAGCTCTACCAGCGCAGTGCCGACCTGTTCCTCGGCGTGCCCTTCAACATCGCAAGCTATGCCCTGCTGACCCACATGGTGGCGCAGCAGTGCGACCTGGAACCGGGCGACTTCATCTGGACAGGGGGCGACTGCCACATCTATGACAACCACCGCGAGCAGGTGGAGCTGCAGCTCGCCCGGGAGCCCTATCCCTACCCGACCCTGCACATCCACCGCCGACCGGCCGACCTGTTCAGCTACGCCTACGAGGACTTCGAGGTGCGCGACTACCGGCACCATCCGGCCATCAAGGCCCCCGTGGCCGTGTGACCATGGGACCGTCCCCGGTGGGGCGGCACACGGCGGGCAGGCTCAGGCCCGCCCTGCCCGTCACCCCATGCGCCAACCAAAGAAAAACGCCCCGCCAGGCACAGAGGCCTGTGAGCGGAGCGTCGAACGGCGGTGGATCGCCGCTGCAGCGCGCGGCAGCATCCGGGCGGAATGGCCTCAGCCGCGTTCGCGGAAGCTGTCGTGGCACTTGCGGCAGCTGGCGCCGGTATCGGCCACGGCCTTCTTGAGGGCAGCAATGTCACCCGAACGGGCAAGGGCAGGCAGGCGTGCCGCCTTGGCCTGGAAGTCCCGGGCCTCGCCCTGGAAACGGGGGGTGGCCGACCACACCAGATCGTTGGCATGGGTGTTGGCCACATGCTCGGTACCGGGCACGAAGGCCTGATACGGCAGGAGCGAGAGCAGGCGCACCGTGGAGGCATCGAACACGGCCTGCTGCTTGTTGAAGGGAATGCGGCCCAGCGCCATGTTGCTCAGGTGGGAGAAGTGGCGTTCCATGACCTCGAAGGCGCCCTTGCGGTAGTTCACCGCTTCCTCGGGCTTGGAGAAGGTCACAGCCTGGGCCGAAGCCGCCACGCTGGCCACTCCCAGGGCAGCCATCAGCAGGGCGCGGCCTGCACGTTCAACAGTGTTCATCGTCGGAAAATGCAAAAAATTCGGAGATCAGCCGCGTGCCTGTCCCTCGAGACGGCACCACGGCTGGGTGCAGGTCCCTGCATGCGTCCCGTCACCCTGATCGAGAATGCCGTCGCCATCGGAAAGCCAGCCGGCGGAAAGACAGATCGCCCCCCACCCGCTGCTCCCGGCACAGACACCGGGACCTCCCGGCATTATGCGCATTTGCCGGCAGGGCCTGCATTCGCAGGGCCCGGGTTCGTATCCAGTCGTTACCGGTGCATCATTTTTCACAGTGCTGCCGTGCTGCGGACTACAGCCGCTCGCGAGGCGCCGAAGCTTGCCTGCCGCGCCTGCTGCCCGCACGCACTGCGCCTACAATCTGCGCCCATGGCCTGCTCTCCCCTTCCCCGCGTCCACCTGATCCTCGCCCGCGCCCGCAACGGCATCATCGGCCGCGAGGGCACCATGCCCTGGCACCTGCCGGAGGATCTGGCCCACTTCCGCCAGACCACGCTGGGCGCGCCGGTCCTGATGGGCCGCAAGACCTGGGACAGCCTGCCGCCCCGCTTCCGCCCCCTGCCCGGTCGCACCAACGTGGTTGTCACCCGGCAGACCGACTGGCAGGCGCCCGGCGCTCTCGTGGCGCACGATCTCCCATCCGCCCTTGCGGCCTGCGCTCCGGCCCCGGTGGTCTGGATCATCGGCGGCTCAGACATCTACCGGCAGGCCGCCCCGCTGGCCCAGGAGGCCGTGGTGACCGAGATCGACGCCGACTTCGAGGGCGATGCCCACGCCCCGACCTGGGGCCCCGAATGGCATGAAGTCTCCCGCGTCTCCCACGTGAGCACCACCGGGCTGCCCTTTGCCTTTGTCACCTACCGCCGCCAGCCCTGACGGCGCTGTGCCGGTGCAGGGCCGCAGATACGGGGGAGCACGTCCACTGCCCGTTCCCTTCCTGCCCTGTGCCGGCATCCATCCGTTCTTCCCTTACACCCGAGCTCTTTCCCATGTCCAGCGACTCCTTTCACGTCCACGGTCCCCATGACCACGAACTCGAACATGCCATCGAGCACGGCAGTGCCGCCCATGGTGCTCCGTCCGAAGGGCACGGAGGCGCCCGCCTGACCAACCAGATCGCGCTGTTCACGGCCGTGATCGCCACCGTGGGCGCCCTGTTCTCCTACATGAGCGGCGATACCCAGGCCAAGGCCGGCATCTACAAGAACAACGCAGCCATCCGCAAGACCGAGGCGGCCGACCAGTGGGGCTACTACCAGTCCAAGAGCACCAAGCAGGCGCTGGTCGAAATGACGCGGGACCTCTCGCCCGACGACCGCAAGGCGGGCTTCCAGTCCCGCATCGACCGCTACGCAGCCGAAAAGACCGCCATCCAGCATCAGGCCGAGGCGCTGGAAAAGGAATCCGCCACCTGGGAAGCCCGCAGCGAGGAGCAGATGCACCTGCACCATCGCTGGGCCCAGGCCACCACCGTGCTGCAGGTGGCCATTGCACTGGCCGCCATCGCGCTGCTGACCCGCCGCAGGTGGCTCGAATACGCCATGTTCGCCATGGGGGCTGCCGGGCTGTGCCTGGGTGCCCTCGCCATGCTGCACGTCTGACCCGCATTTGTTGCCGCCCCTTCGGAGATCCCCATGCAACTCGCCACCTGGAATGTCAACTCCCTGTCCGTGCGCCTGCCGCAGGTGCTCGACTGGCTCGCCGCCCATCCGGACGTGCACGTGCTCGCCCTGCAGGAAACCAAGCTCACGGACGACAAGTTTCCGGTCGATGCCTTTGCCGAGGCCGGCTGGCAGGCGGCGTGGTTCGGGCAGCGCACCTACAACGGCGTGGCGCTCATCTCGCGCCAGCCGGGGCAGGACGTGGTGCGCAACATTCCGGGCATGGACTGCGACATGGCCCGGGTGCTGAGCGCCACCTATGCCGCGCCCGACGGCGAACCCATGCGCGTGGTGGGCGCCTACTTTCCGAACGGGCAGGCGCCGGGCAGCGACAAGTTCGCCTACAAGATGCGCTGGCTCGATGCCCTGCGGACCTGGCTGCGCGAGGAGCTGGTCAAGACCCCGCGGCTGGTGCTCATGGGCGACTTCAACATCACGTTCGACGACCTCGACGTGTGGGACCCGGAGGGCCTGCGCGAGACCATCCACTGCACCACCGAGGAGCGCACCCACCTGCAGGGCCTCATCGACCTGGGGCTGGTGGACAGCCTGCGCCTGTTCCCGCAGCCGCCCAAGGCCTACTCGTGGTGGGATTACCGCAACATGGCCTTTCGGCGCAACCGCGGCATGCGCATCGACCACATCCTCATCAGCCAGCCGCTCGTGGCGCAGGCCACCGCCTGTGCCATCGACCGCCAGCCCCGCTCCAACGAGCGCCCAAGCGACCACACCCCCGTGGTGCTGACGCTCGGCCAGACACAGGCACAGACGCAGCCATAGGCACAGGTGCGCATGAACTGGCCCGGGACCCGGCATCCTCCCGGGCCGTACCACCGGGCGCCACCCTTCGTGCAGAGGCCCTGCAGCAGCCGGAGCACCGGCCTGCCGCCACTATATGCATTCGACCATATAAACAAACAACAATATATTCGTTTTCCTGCTTTGTGCGGCGACTTATCATGCCCCGATCCATGACGCCGAGGGGCATCTCCCCGGCGCAGCCAGAACAGGAAAAACCATGACCCGCACCACCTTCTCCGCCTCCTCCCCCACGTCCCGCCGCAGCCTGCTGCTGGCCACCGGGGCCGCCGTGCTGATCCCCCTGGGCGGCGGACTGGTGCTGCAGGGCTGCTCCTCCTCCAAGCCCGAGGCCAAGCTCCTCAACGTGAGCTACGACGTCTCGCGCGAGTTCTACAAGGACATCGACACGGCCTATGTCGCCGCCGCTGCCCGCAACGGCGACAAGGTGTCGATCCAGCAGTCGCATGGCGGCAGCAGCAAGCAGGTGCGCAGCGTGGCCGAAGGCCTGCAGGCCGATGTGGTCACCATGAACCAGGCGAGCGACATCGACTTCCTCGCCGGCAAGGGTCTGGTGGACAAGGACTGGGCCAGCAAGTTCCCCAACCACGCCTCCCCCACCACCTCGATCTCCGTGATTCTGGTGCGCAAGGGCAACCCCAAGTCCATCCACGACTGGGCCGATCTGGCACGTCCCGACGTGCAGGCCATCATCCCCAACCCCAAGACCTCGGGCAATGGCCGCTACACCTGGCTGGCCATCTGGGGCTCGGCCCTCAAGTCCGGCCAGACGCCCGACCAGGCCCGCGACCTGAGCACCCGCGTGTTCACCCAGGTGCCGGTGCTCGACGGGGGCGGCCGTGCTGCCACCACCTCCTTTGCCCAGCGCAACATGGGCGACGCGCTCGTGACCTTCGAGAGCGAGGTGCCGCTCATCCGCAAGGAATTCGGCGACAAGTTCCAGATCGTCTACCCCAAGTGGACCATCCTGGCCGAGAACCCCGTGGCCATCGTCAACACCGTGGTCGACAAGAAGGGCACCCGCAAGGCCGCCACCGATTACCTCAACTTCCTGTGGTCGCCCGAGGGACAGGAAATTGCCGCCAAGTTCCACATGCGCCCGCGTGACCCGCAGGTGCTGGCCCGCCATGCGCAGGACTTCCCGGCCCAGCAGACCTTCACCGTCGACGAGCTGTTCGGCGGCTGGAGCAAGGCCCAGGCCGAGCACTTCAAGGACGGCGGCACCTACGACCAGGCCATGGCCAAGCGCGCCGGCAAGTAAGCCAGGTACTGGCGCCGGCAGCCAGTAACCCTGACTGATTTCCGGCTGCCGGCTGCCGGCTGCCGCCCGCCCCCTTCCTTTCCATGGCCCGCCCTGCTCGCTGCCGTTCTGCGGAGCCGACGCACAGGGGCCTTTTCCCATCCCGCCTGCTGCCAGGTGACCGGGGTTCCGGTCGCCGTGCTGTTCCGCCTCTTTTCCCTTCCACCCCGATTGCCGATCATGTCCAGCCGCCCCCCTCTTCTGCTGCGCCACCGCAGCGTGCTGCCCGGCTTCCATCTGTCGCTCGGTGTGGCCCTGCTGTACATGGGCCTGATCGTGCTGCTGCCGCTGGCCGCCGTGTTCGCCACCTCGTCGCAGCTGGGCTGGGAGCGTTTCGTCTCCATCGCCACGGGCGCGCAGGTGGTGGCCTCCTACCGGCTCACGTTTGGCGCCTCGCTGATGGCGGCGCTGCTCAATACCGCCATGGGCCTGCTGGTGGCATGGGTGGTGGAACGCTACCGCTTTCCGGGCCGCCGTTTCGTCGATGCCATGGTCGATCTGCCCTTTGCCCTGCCCACGGCCGTGGCAGGTGTGGCCCTCACGGGGCTGTACGCGCCCAACGGCTGGATCGGCCGCTGGCTGCCGTTCCAGGTCGCCTACACCCCGCTGGGCGTGATGCTGGCACTGACCTTCATCGGTCTGCCCTTTGTCGTGCGCACGGTGCAGCCGGTGCTGCAGGATCTGCATCGCGAGCAGGAAGAGGCGGCTGCCATGCTGGGTGCCTCGCGCTGGCAGACCTTCCGCCGTGTGCTGCTGCCCACGCTCACCCCGGCCCTGCTCACGGGATTTGCCCTTGCCTTTGCACGTGCGCTGGGAGAATACGGCTCGGTGATCTTCATTGCAGGCAACATCCCCTTCAAGACGGAAATCACCTCCCTGCTCATCATCGCCAAGGTCGAGCAGCAGGACGCCGCAGGCGCCTCGGCCATTGCCGTGGTGATGCTGCTCGCCGCCTTCATCATGCTGCTCGCCATCAACCTGCTGCAGGCGTGGCAGCGCAAGCGGCGCTCTGCCTGACCGGCATCCGTCGCGCGCCTTCTGCGTTTTGCCCCCTTGCGAGTTCTCCATGTCCCACGCATCCGTCTCCCCCACCCCACCGGCCGCAGCTCCCGTGACCACTGAACCGGTCTGGCTGCGCGCCACGCTCATCGGCTTTGTGCTGCTGTTCCTGTCGCTGTTCCTGCTGGTGCCGCTCGTCAGCATCTTTGTCGAAGCCTTCCGCGAAGGGCTGCGCGCCTACTGGGTCGCCATCACCGACCCCGATGCGCTCTCGGCCATTCGCCTCACGCTGCTTGCGGCGGTCATCTCGCTGCCGCTCAATGCCGCCTTCGGGCTGGCGGCAGCCTGGGCCGTCACCAAGTTCGACTTCCGGGGCAAGAGCCTGCTCGTCACGCTCATCGATCTGCCGTTTTCGGTGTCGCCGGTGATCGCCGGCCTGGCGCTCGTGCTGGTGTACGGAGCCAACGGCTGGCTCGGCAGCTGGCTGGAGGCGCACGGGGTGCAGGTCATCTTCGCGGTGCCGGGCATCGTCATCGCCACGGTGTTCATCACCTTCCCGTTCGTGGCGCGGGAGTTGATTCCGCTCATGGAAGCCCAGGGCAGCCAGGAGGAAGAAGCGGCCCGCGTGCTGGGGGCCAGCGGCTGGCAGATTTTCCGCCGCGTCACCCTGCCCAACATCCAGTGGGCGCTGTTCTACGGGCTCGTGCTCAGCAACGCCCGCGCCATGGGCGAGTTCGGCGCGGTGTCGGTGGTCTCGGGACACATCCGGGGACAGACCAACACCATGCCGCTGCACATCGAGGTGAGCTACAACGAATACCAGTTCGCCGCCGCCTTTGCCATGTCCTCGCTGCTGGCCCTGCTCGCCCTGGTGACCCTGGTGCTCAAGTACCTCGCCGAACGCCGCATCGCAGCCCGCACGGCCGCCTGACCCCTTCCACGCCCGCACTTTCTTCCGAGTCTTGCCATGCAGATCACCCTCCAGGACCTTCAGAAATCCTTCGGCCCCACCGTCGTGTGCGACCACATCAACCTGCGCATCGGCGACGGCGAGCTCGTCGCCCTGCTCGGCCCCTCCGGTTCGGGCAAGACCTCGCTGCTGCGCATGATCGCCGGACTGGAACAGCCCGATGCAGGTGCCATCCTGTTCGACGACACCGACATCACCCGCACCGACGTGCGCGACCGCAACATCGGCTTCGTGTTCCAGCACTACGCCCTGTTCGGCCACATGACGGTGGCGGAAAACATCGCCTTCGGCCTCTCGGTGCTGCCGGCATCGCGTCGCCCCTCACGGGCCGAGATCGATGCGCGCGTGGCCCATCTGCTCGACAAGGTGCAGCTGCCCGGCCTGGGCAAGCGCTACCCGGCCCAGCTCTCGGGCGGCCAGCGCCAGCGCGTGGCCCTCGCACGGGCCCTGGCCACGCGTCCCAAGGTGCTGCTGCTCGACGAGCCCTTCGGCGCCCTCGACGCCAAGGTGCGCAAGGACCTGCGCCGCTGGCTGCGCCAGATCCATCACGACATGGGCGTCACCACCGTGTTCGTCACCCACGATCAGGAAGAGGCACTGGAAGTGGCCGACCGCGTCGTCGTCATGAGTGCCGGCCATGTCGAACAGGTCGGCACGCCCAACGAGGTGTACGAGCACCCGGCCACGCCTTTCGTCATCGAGTTTCTGGGCGACGTCAACCGCCTCCATCCGCAGGGCAGCGCCACCCCCACCTATGTGCGCCCGCACCAGATCCAGGTGCTGCCCATCCCTGCCGGAGCCCCCGTGCCCATGGACGCCATTCCGGCCCAGTGGAAGCAGACCCAGATCGTCGGCCCCTATACCTACATGGAGTTCATCCGCGACGACGACCACAGCCTCATCGACGTGCAGCTCACCCGCAGCGAGCATCAGGCCCTGGAGCACCAGCTGCCCCTGTCCAGCGGCACCCGGGTCTGGCTGCGTCCCACGCGCGTGACCGAATTCGTGGACGCCGGCGCCGGCATCTGAGCCGCCCCCGTGCCGCAGACGGCGGTGCTACAGTCGAAATCCTTTCTTCTCGCGCCCCGCCCGTCCCATGTCCGCTCTCCTGCACATCGGCCCCGACAGCACCACCCTCGATTTCACCGACGCCTCTGCCGCTGATGCCACCACCCCGTCCGTGGTGGCGCGCCTGCCTCTGGGCCTCACCGTCCTGCAGCAGCAGATGCGCCATGCCCCCCTGCCCACGGCAGGTGAAGTCGAGGCCTGCATTGCCGAAGTCGAGGACATCCTCATGCCGCGCATCGCGGGCTGGCCCCGCACCGGGCTCCTTCGCTCACACGATGCCGAAGCCCGCCACCTGGCCGAAGCAGCCGCTGCGGCCGGACATCCCGCGCAGCCCCTGCCCCTCACCCTCTCCATCGACGCCGTGGAAGAGGTCTTCAACCGCCTGGCCGATGTGCTCGGCGGCATGCCTGCCGCCCGTCTGGGCATTCCGGAGCGGCCCGAATTCATCGCCTATCTCATCGTGCTGCGCGAACTGATGCATCATGCAGGCTTTGTCTCGCTGAGGGTCTGCGCCTGACGGAACGGCCCTCGTCTCCTGTTCTGCCGTCCTGCTGCCCTGCCATGAAACACGCCATCGCCATCCGCCACGTTGCCTTCGAGGATCTGGGAACCCTCGCCCCCCTGCTGCGCGCCCGCGGCTACACCGTGCAGTATCTCGAGGCAGGCGTCGACACCCTCTCTCGTCTGGATGCTCTCGCGCCCGATCTGCTCATCGTGCTCGGCGGGCCCATCGGCGCCTACGAGGAAGGCCTCTACCCCTTCCTCGACGACGAACTGCACCTGCTGCGCACCCGCCTGCAGGCCGATCGCCCCACGCTGGGCATCTGCCTCGGTGCACAGCTCATGGCCCGTGCGCTCGGCGCGCGCGTCTACCCCGGCCCCGCCAAGGAAATCGGCTGGAAGCCCCTGCAGCTCATCGCCGAAGGCGCTGCCTCCGTGCTGGCCCCGCTCGACGGCACCCTCACCTCCATGCTGCACTGGCACGGCGACACCTTCGATCTGCCCGAAGGCGCCCAGTGCCTGGCCTCCACCGATCTGTGCCGCCACCAGGCCTTCCAGTGGGGCCGCCATGCCCTGGCCTTCCAGTGCCACCCCGAGGCCGATCCCGCACGGCTGGAACGCTGGTTCATCGGGCACGCCTGTGAGCTCTCCCAGGCTGGCATCGACATCCCGGCCCTGCGCGCCGACAGCGCCACGCACGGCCCGACACTGGCCCGCCAGGCCGCACAGGCCCTGGGAGCCTGGCTCGACCAGCTGCCCACGCCCTGACGGGCGGGCTCGCTGCGAGCCCCTTCCCTGCCCCGGTGCAGAACGCCCCGCCGCATCACGGCAGGGCCCTGCGCCAGCTGGCGCCTCACAGCCCCAGCGAAGCCCCGGCACCCAGCAGCGTCGCCACCCCCAGCACAGCAAAGATCGCCGCAGCCACCCCGTGCACCAGCCGCATCGGAATGCGCTTGGCCAGCCGGTCGCCCACGAACACAGCAGGCACATCGGCAATCAGCATGCCGCAGGTCGTCCCCGCCACCACCCACAGCGGATGGGCGTAATGCGCCGCCATCGCCACCGTGGCAATCTGGGTCTTGTCGCCCATCTCGGCCAGAAAGAAGCTCACTGCCGTGGCCCCGAACACCCCCAGGCGACGGGCCACCTGCCCCTCCTCTTCCTCGATCTTGTCGGGAATCAGCGTCCACACCGCCATGGCGATGAACGACACCCCCAGCACCCAGCGCAGCACGCCCGGCTGCAGAGTCGACGTGATCCAGGCGCCCAGCGCCCCGGCCAGACCATGATTGACCAGGGTCGCTGCCAGAATGCCAGCAATGATGGGGAGGGGTTTCTTGAAGCGTGCGGCCAGAATGAAGGCCAGGAGCTGGGTCTTGTCACCCATCTCCGCGAGAGCGACCACACCGGTCGAGACGAGAAATGCTTCCATGTGTACAGGGGAAAAATGACGGCCGGGCATGACAAGGACGCATGACCATGTCCGCCTCTGCCCGGCCGGACGGAAGCGGAATGGTCAAAGGTCTTGCCAGGAATGCACCGTCTGTGCCATGTCCTGCGGGACAAGCATGTTGACACAGACCACACGGCACCGCGCTGCACACGCAGTGCCCGGAGAGGCTACTCCCCCATGACGGGCCCGATTATACCCAGCCTCCCTCCTCTGCCCATCCGTCCGCCCACTCCACTGCGCAGCCACAGCCGATCACCCCTGCCCCGATTTCACGTGCTGCAGGAAGCTGGAAACTTCCATGGCACGAAGAATCGAGAGAGGAGCATGTTGTGCGAAGAGCGCCTTGCCTTACCCCAGGTGGGACGCAGCAGCCTTCTGCCCCGAGTCACGCCGTGATGGAGAACCCGCCATCGATGTCGTGCACGCCGCCGGTGAGGTTGCGGGCGGCGTTGCTGGCGAGGAATGCAGCGACGGCACCTACGTCCTGGATGGTGGCGAGCTGGTGGGTGGGCGCGCGCTCGGTGGCGGCGGTAAGGAGTTCATCGAAGTGGTCGATGCCGCTGGCTGCACGTGTGGAGAGCGGTCCGGGCGAGAGGGCGTGGACACGGATGCCCTTTTCGCCCAGCTCGGCAGCAGCGTAGCGCACGGAGCTTTCGAGCGCCGCCTTGACGGGCCCCATGATGTTGTAGTGCCGCACCACGCGCGACGAGCCGAAAAACGAGACGGACAGACAGGTCCCGCCCTCGGGCATCAGCGGCTCGGCCAGCCGGATCATGCGCAGGAAGGAGTGCACGGAAATGTCCATGGCCTGTGCAAAGCCTTCGGACGAGCAGTCGACGATGCGGCCGTGCAGGTCCTGCCGGGGAGCGAAGGCGATGGAGTGCACGAGGGTATCGAGCCGTCCCCAGGTGTGGGTGATGCGGTCGAAGAAGGCTTCCATCTGGCCGGGCTGGGTCACATCGAGCGGGCCGACGATCGGGGCCTGCAGCTGGGTGGCCAGCGGTTCGACATAGGGACGGGCCTTGTCGTTGAGCCAGGTGATGGCCACCTCGGCTCCCTGCGCACGCAGGGCCTGGGCACAGCCCCAGGCGATCGAATGTTCGTTTGCCACGCCGACAACCAGCGCCTTCTGTCCGCTCAGAGAAAACATGCCCACCCCTTTCAGTGTGATTCAAGCCTAATGTTGCATGGGAGATGTGTCAAGGCAGTGAAAGCGGTGGTGACCGTGGTGGCGATGGTGTGGGCCTTTGCGGAGCCATGGGGTAGCCTTCGCGCGCCGGGAAACTGCGTGCATTTCCCAGCAGGGGACAAAAGAATGCCCGCCGGGGCAGACGAGAGCTGGATGCAGCTTCCGCACTGCCCGGGCGGGCATTCCCGCTCCAGGGGGCTTGTGCCTCCACCTCAGCCGTGCGGCTGGGTGGCTGCGGCCGGTGTGACATCCACGAGCCCGCCGCCCAGCACCTTGTAGAGGTCGATCTGGTTGTTGAGCAGGAGCTGGCGGGTCTGGACGAGGCTGAGCTCGCTGGAATAGCTCGAACGCTGGGCATCGAGCAGGTCGAGAGAGCTGGCAATGCCGTTGTCGTAGCGCATCTGCACCAGCCGCAGGCGTTCCGACTGGGCGTCGAAGCTGCGCTGCTGCGAGGCGAGCTGGTCGGCCAGGGTCTGCTGCGCGATGAGGTCATCGGCCACTTCGCGGAAGGCGGACTGGATGGATTTCTCGTAGCTGGCCACGGCGATGTTCTTGCGGGCCTTGGCCAGGTCGAGGTTGGCCTGATTGCGTCCGAAGTTGAACAGGGGCAGGCTGATGCTGGGGCCGAAGCTCCAGGCCATGTCGGGGCCACTGAAAAGGTTGTGGAACGACGAGCTCAGGCTGCCATAGCTGCCGGTGAGGCTGATGCTCGGGAAGAAGGCGGCCCGCGCGGCACCGATGTTGGCGTTGGCGGCCTTGAGGGTGGCTTCGGCCTCGCGGATGTCGGGGCGGCGCAGCAGCACGTCCGACGAGAGCCCCGCAGGCAGCCGACTGATGGCCACCTGCTTGCCCAGCGGCAGTCCGGCGGGCAGATGGGCCGGCAGAGGCTGGCCGACGAGCAGAACCAGCGCGTTGTGGGCCTGCTCGCGCAGGCG
Source organism: Allobrachymonas sp. (assembly GCF_041912815.1). Lineage (NCBI taxonomy): Bacteria > Pseudomonadati > Pseudomonadota > Betaproteobacteria > Burkholderiales > Comamonadaceae > Allobrachymonas > Allobrachymonas sp. The sequence goes on from NZ_JAYRLV010000007.1 coordinate 87,805, forward strand.
GGTCTGGGCTGCGTAGTCGGACTGGGCCGCCTCGATCTGGGTCTCGTCCTGCCGCAGGTCCACGGCCGAGATGACTCCGGCATTGAAGCGCAGCTTGGTGAGGCGGTAGTCCTTCTCGCGCGAGGTCAGGGTCTTGCGGGCAATGTCCATGGACTCCTGCGCCGCCAGCTGCGTGACGTAGGCGGTGGCCACAGAGGCGATGAGGCTGATCTGGGCACTGTCGCGGGCCTCGCGGGTGCCCAGGTAGGTCTGCAGCGCAGCTGCGGTGAGGCTGCGCACGCGGCCGAAGAAGTCCAGTTCGAAGGCCGAGAAGCCCACGTTGGCCGTGTAGACATCGCCCGTGACAGGCTGTCCGGTGCTGGTGGCCGCAGCCGACGTGCGCGAACGCGTGGCGCTGCCGCCGGCATTGACCGAAGGCAGCAGGTCGGCGCGCTGCACGCCGTACTGGGCACGGGCGGCCTCGATGTTGAGCGCGGCCACGCGCAGGTCGCGGTTGTTGTCGAGTGCGAGGCGAATGAGCTCGCGCAGGCGTGGATCGGCAAAGTACTGCTGCCAGCCGATGTCGGCGGCAGCAGGCAGGCGGGTGTCGTTGTCAGGAGCGTGCTGCCAGCTCGCCGGCACTGGGCTGGCCGGGCGCTCATAGGTGGGAGCGAGCGAGCAGCCGGCCAGCGCCGTGCTGGCTGCAGCCAGGGCGACCAGCGTGCGCGCGGGGAATCGAATGTCAGTCATGATGGGTGTCTCCCTTGGGAGCGGAGCCCTGGTCTGGACGGGGGGAGGTGCCTGCACCACGATGCAGGGCGCTGCGGTCCTCCTCGGAAAGTCCGGATTCGGCCTCGGCAAGATAGCGGTCTGCACTGGCGGCATTGACCCCGGCATGGGCGGCGTGCTCGGCGTACATGTTGGATTCATGCGCAGTGGGTGGGAAGAGCGTGCGCACCGCCGCATAGAACAGCGGCACGAAGAACACGGCAAACGAGGTGCCGATCAGCATGCCCCAGAGCACGCTGGTCCCGATGGCACGCTGGCTCGCCGAGCTGGCACCGAAGGCGAAGTACAGCGGCACCACGCCCAGAATGAAGGCCAGCGAGGTCATGAGAATCGGGCGGAAGCGCAGATGCGCAGCAGCCAGCGCCGATTCGAGTGCGCTCTTGCCCGAAGCCTGCAGGTCCTTGGCGAATTCCACGATCAGAATGGCGTTCTTGGCCGACAGCCCGATCACGGTGATGAGACCGACCTGGAAGTACACGTCGTTGGCCATGCCGCGTCCCCAGGTGCCGAGCACCACCCCCAGGAAGCCCAGGGGCACGACCAGCATCACGGCCACAGGAATGGACCAGCTCTCGTACAGCGCAGCCAGACACAGGAACACGGCCAGAATCGAGAACGAATACAGGATGCCGGACTGGTTGCCCGCCTGCTTTTCTTCCTTGGACAGGCCGGTCCACTCGAAGCCGAAGCCGTCGGGCAGCTTGGCTGCCATCTGTTCCATGGCCTTCATGGCGTCGCCCGTGCTGTAGCCCGGGGCGGCATTGCCGGTGATGGACATGGCGGGATAGCCGTTGTAGCGCACGGTCTGCATCGGGCCGGTGACCCAGCTGGCCTTCATGAACGTGGACAGCGGAATGGCCACGCCCTGGGTGTTGTTGACCGTGAGGCGCATCAGGTCTTCGGGCTGCATGCGGTCCTTGGCGTCGGCCTGCACGATCACGCGCTGCAGACGGCCCTGATTGGGGAAGTCGTTGACGTAGGTCGAGCCGAGTGCGGTGGACAGCACAGCGGCAATGCTGCCGAAGCTCACCCCCTGGGCGCTGGCGGCGTCGCGGTCGATGTCCAGCTTGAGCTGGGGGGCATCTTCCATGCCGTCGGGACGCACACCGGTGATGGCCTTGTTCTGCGAGGCCATGCCCAGCAGCTGATTGCGGGCCGCGAGCAGTGCCGCATGGCCCTTGCCTGCACGGTCCTGCAGCCGGAAGCTGAAGCCGGAGCTGGTGCCCAGTTCAGGGATGGATGGCGGCGAGAGCGCAAAGACGAAGCCGTCGCGCACCTGCTGCATCATCGCGCCGGTGATGCGCCCGGCCAGGGAGTTGGCATCCGAGCCCTTGGCCTCGCGGTCTGCCCAGGGCTTGAGCGTGATGAAGCCCAGCCCCATGTTCTGCCCCTGCCCGGAGAAGCTGAAGCCCGACACGGTCACCATATCCTGCACCTCGCGCTGATGCAGCGTGAACTGCTCGATCTGCTCCAGCGTATGGATGGTGCGCTCCTTGGTCGCCTCGGGAGGCAGCTGCACGGTCACGAGCAGGTTGCCCTGGTCCTCGCTGGGCAGGAAGGAGCTCTGCAGCCGCAGCATCACGAACACGGCCACCGCCGCCAGCGCGACGTAGATCACGGCCATGCGTCCTCCACGGCGCAGCAGGCGGCCCACCCAGCCCTCGTAGGTGTGGGTGGCACTGGTGAACCGGCGGTTGAAACCGTTGAAGAAGCCCCCCAGGAACCCCTTCTTGTCATGCGGGTCGCCCTCGATGGGCTTGAGCAGCGTGCCGCACAGCGCCGGCGTGAGCGACAGCGCCAGGAAGGCCGAGAAGAAGATCGACACGGCCATCACCACCGAGAACTGGCGATAGATGTTGCCCGTAGACCCCGAGAAGAAGGCCATGGGGATGAACACCGAGATCAGCACCACGGTGATGCCGACCACCGCGCCCGAAATCTGCCCCATGGCCTTGCGGGCCGCCTGCAGGGGCGGGAGCTTTTCCTCGGCCATGATGCGCTCGACGTTCTCCACCACCACGATGGCGTCATCGACCACGATGCCGATCACCAGCACCATGGCGAACATGGACAGCACGTTGATCGACATGCCCAGCGGCAGCATGACCGCAAAGGCTCCCAGCAGGGCAATAGGCACCACGATGGTAGGAATCAGCGTATAGCGGATGTTCTGCAGGAACAGGAACATCACCAGGAACACCAGCACCACCGCCTCGATGAGGGTGTGCACCACCTTCTCGATGGAAATGCTGACGAAGGTCGAGCTGTCATACGGCACCTTCCAGCTCACATGGGCCGGGAAGTACGGCTGCAGCTGTGCCATCTTGGCCTTGACGGCCTTGGCCACCGCCAGGGCGTTGCCGGCAGTGGAGAGCTGCACCCCGATACCGACCGCAGGCTTGCCGTTGAGACGTGCGGAAGTGGCGTAGGTCTGCGACCCCAGCTCCACCCGCGCCACATCGTGCAGGCGCACGGTGGCCCCGCTCGTGTCGGCACGCAGCACGATGTTGCCGAACTGCTCCACCGTCTTGAGCTGGCCGGGCACCACAATGGTGGCCGTCATGGTCTGTCCGGACTGGTTGGGCAGATCGCCCAGACTGCCCGAAGACACCTGCACGTTCTGCGCCGTGATGGCCGCGCTCACGTCGGCCGGCGTCAGGTTGTAGCTCTGCAGCTTGGAGGCATCGAGCCAGATGCGCATGGCCCGTTCGGCACCGAACTGCGTCGCACCGCCCACGCCGTCGAGCCGCTGCAGCTCGGGCAGCACGTTGCGTGCCACGTAGTCGTTGATGTCGGCCACGTCGGTGTTCGGATCGTCCGAATACAGCATGACGAACATCAGGAAGTTGGAGCGGGCCTGCGACACCTGCACCCCCACCTGGCGCACCGCGCTCGGCAGACGGGATTCCACCCGCGCCAGCCGGTTCTGCACCATCACCTGCGCGATGTCCTTGTTGGTTTCGGGCGTGAAGGTCAGCGTGAGCGTGCCGGTGCCGTTCGACAGCGAGGTGGACTGCATGTAGTCGAGCCCGTCGATGCCGTTCATCTCGCGTTCGATGACCGACAGCACACTGTCGTCGATGGTCTGTGCATCGGCCCCTGCATAGGTGGCCTGCACGTTGATGGTGGGCGGCGCCACCTGCGGATACTGGCTGATGGGCAGCTTGGTGATGGACACCAGCCCCGCAATGATGATGAACAGCGCCACCACCCAGGCAAAGATGGGGCGGTCAATGAAGAATCTGGACATGGACAGGCTCCGTTACTTCGAGGCAGCGGGCACCGTGGAGGCCGCCCCCTTCACACCGCCGGCAGACGCTGCGGCAGCAGGAGCCGGAGCGGCCACGGGCGCACTGGCGGCCTGCTTGGGCGGCTGCCAGGGCTGGGGGGTGACCTTCTTGGCGCGCATCATCTGCACCACCGACATGCCGTCGACAATGACCTTGTCACCCGCCTTGAGTCCGCCCGTCACGACCCAGCTGTTGCCCTGGGCCTGTGCAACGGTCACCGGACGCGGCGCAAAGCTGCCGTCGGCATTCACCACCATGACGGTATCGCCCGTGGTCCCGCGCGTGACAGCCTGCTGCGGAATCAGCACGGCATGCTCGATGCGAGCCAGCTCCACCTGCACGCGCACGTACAGTCCCGGCAGCAGCACGTGCTGCGGATTGGGAATCTCGGCCTTGAGATTGACCTGTCCGGTGGTGGGGTCCACCGTGGCATCGATGAACAGCAGCCGCCCAGGCGTGCCGTAGATGCTGCCATCGTCGAGCACCACCTTCACGGGCGGATTGCCTCCGGCCGACTCGGCCGATCCGGAAGCAAGCGACTTGCGCAGCTTCATCAGGTCGCTGGCGCTCTGGGTGAAGTTGACCACCATGGGGTCCAGCTGCTGGATGGTGGCCAGCAGCGTCGAATCGGTCTGCCCCACCAGCGCGCCCTCGGTCACCTGAGCCTTGCCGATGCGACCACTGATGGGCGCCCGCACATAGCTGTACCCCAGATTGATCTGGGCCGTGCGCACGGCCGCCTGCCCCGACAGCACGTCGGCCCGAGCTGCACGTTCGTTGGCCTGGGCCGTCACGTATTCCTGCTTGCTGATGGCATTGGCCTCCACCAGCGGCTTGTAGCGGCGTGCCGTGTCGCTGGCCTGCGCCAGGCTGGCCTGCGCCTTGGCCAGCGAGGCCCGCGCGCTCTGCAGCGCCGCCTGCTGGGGTGCGTTGTCGATCTGGAAGAGGGAGACCCCCTCCTTCACATCGCTGCCTTCGCGGTACAGCCGACGCAGCACCACCCCGGCCGTACGGGCCCGCACCTGCGCCACCTTGTTGGCTTCCAGCCGGCCGGGCAGCTCGGTGGTGATGACCACCGTCCCGGGCTGCACGGTCAGCACCCCCACCACGGGAGCCATGGCCTTGGCCCCCTGGGCCCCCCCTGCTCCCGTCGCATCGCCCTTGTTGCCGCAGGCAGCCAGCGTGAGCGCCATGGACGCTGCCGCGAGCAGCGCAAGCGTGCGCACCGGGCACGCCGCCGAAGAAAACCTGGTCATGAAATCTCTCCCATCGGAATGTCTGAAAAAGCGCAGCCACACGACACGCCACACCCCATTGCACCACCACCCCCTGCCGCTGCACGAGGCTATGTCACATGCACAGGCATACATCTTGAAGGCTGGTTTGCAGATGCACACAAGAGGTTGCAAGGCCAGTTGTTACCAATCGCAAGCTCCGTGTGCCCCTGCCGACAGACGATGCCGCTCCCCCTGCACAGCGAATGCTGCGCTGCATGACTGCGCTATATACATTCGTGATTGTATGTATAAAATGCATCACCCTTGTGGACCGCAGGGGTATTGTGTTCGTCGGCACGCTGCCGCAGCCGCCTCGCTCCCACCGCCCCCCCATGCTCCGGTTGCACCCTTCGCAGCGCTTGTCCTCCCGTTCTCCTTTCTTTCCTTCCCTGCCCATCCCGTGAAACGCACCCGAGAAGAAGCCCTCCAGACCCGCCATGCCCTGCTCGACGCTGCCACGGTGGTGTTCCATCAGCGCGGGGTGGCCCGGGCCTCGCTCGAAGAAATCGCCCGCACGGCCGGACTGAGCCGAGGCGCCGTCTACTGGCACTTCCGCAACAAGGAAGACCTTTTCGAGGCGCTCTGCCAGCGGCACTTTGCCGTGATGCAGGAAGACATGAGCCGCGCCATGGACCACGGCAACCCGCAGGCCTGGCCTGAATTCCTCCAGCTGTGCATCAACTTCCAGCTGCGTCTGGTGCAGGATCCCGATGCCCGCCGCTTCTACACCGTGCTGCACCTGCAGTGCGAGGAAACCCCGGACAACGCGGCCATCACCCGCATCCTGCGCCACCACAAGTCCCTGTGGCACCAGCAGCTGCTCTCGGCCCTCGCCATCGGCCAGCGCCACCACTACCTGCCGGCCGAGCTCGACATCGATGCCGCCTGCACCCTGTTCATGTGCACGCTTTTCGGCATCGCCAACCAGTGGCTGGCCGACCCCGGCAGTTTCGACATGGCCGAATGTGCTCCCCGCTACGTGCACTCCTGCATCCACATGCTCAGCCACAGCCCCTGGCTGATGCGCGCCCCCCTGCCAGCACCGATCCCCGAATCCGCCCTGCCGCCCGCCACAACCCCCTGAACCGCGCCCTGCGACGCCTCTGGCCTACAATCCGCTCATCGATTCACGAACCGACGGACGCCTGCGCGACCCGTGTCGTTACGCAGCGCCCTTTCCAGAGGCACGCACAGGAGAGAAACGGATGAAAGTCACGGTATCCACCCTGCAGAAGATGAAGGCCGAGCAGCAGAAGATTGCCATGCTCACCTGCTACGACAGCAGCTTTGCCGCACTGCTCGCACAGGCCCAGGTCGACGTCCTGCTGGTGGGAGATTCGCTGGGCATGGTCATGCAGGGTCAGACCTCGACCCTGCCGGTCACCCTGGAAGACATGGCCTACCACACCCGCTGCGTGGCACGCGGAGCCGGGGATGCGCTGGTGCTCACCGACCTCTCCTTCGGCTCCTATCAGCAAAGCCGCGAACAGGCCTTTGCCAGCGCCGCCCAGCTCATGCAGGCCGGAGCCGAAATGGTCAAGCTCGAAGGCGGCAGCTTCATGGCCGATACCGTGCGCTTTCTCGTCGAGCGGGGCATCCCCGTGTGCGGCCATCTGGGCCTCACCCCACAGGCCGTGCACACGCTCGGCGGCTACAAGGTGCAGGGCAAGACAGACCTGCAGGCAGCCCAGCTCATGCAGGACGCCATGGCCATTGCCGACACCGGTGCCCAGATGCTCGTGCTCGAAATGGTTCCGGCCACCCTGGCGGCCGAAGTCACCCGTCGCATCGGCATCCCCACCATCGGCATCGGCGCTGGAGTCGCCACCGACGGTCAGGTGCTGGTGCTGCACGACATGCTCAACGTGTACCCGGGTCGCAAGGCACGCTTCGTCAAGAACTTCATGCAGGATGCAGGCACCATCCAGCAGGCCGTGGGCGACTACGTCCAGCAGGTCCGTGCAGGCACCTTCCCGGGCCCCGAGCACAGCTACTGAACACGACGCTGCCGCGTCTGCCCCCTGCCCCGCGCAGCTGCGGGGCAGTGCGTGCGCCATATGCACTTCCACAGGCGCACTGCAACGCTCCATATCCTTCCATTCCCGCCAGAGAGGCTGTGCGATGGCACAGCGCTCCCTGCTCCCTCTTTCCCCTGAACACCATGCAGATCCTTACTTCCATTGCCGAACTGCGCGCCTGGCGCAAGACTGCCGGGCATGTGGCCCTGGTCCCCACCATGGGCAACCTGCACGAAGGCCACATCACCCTGTGCCGCACGGCCCTGGCCCACACAGCCCCGCTCGGTGGCCAGACCATCGCCTCCATCTTCGTCAACCCGATCCAGTTCGGCCCCAACGAAGACCTCGACAAATACCCGCGCACCTTCGAAGCCGATTGTGAAAAGCTGCAGGCTGCCGGCGTCCATGCCGTTTTCCACCCCTCGGTGGACACCATGTACCCGTATGGCGAGCAGACGTATTTCGTCGAGCCGCCCGAGCTGCAGAACCGCCTCTGTGGCGAATTCAGGCCTGGGCACTTCCGCGGTGTGGCCACAGTGGTGACCAAGCTCTTCAACCTCGTGCAGCCCGATACCGCCGTCTTCGGCAAGAAGGACTACCAGCAGCTCAAGGTGCTCGAAGGCATGGTGCAGCAGCTCAACATGCCCATCACCATCCTCGGACAGGAAATCGCCCGTGCTCCCGATGGGCTGGCACTCTCCTCGCGCAACGGCTATCTCGGCGCCGCCGAGCGGGCCGAGGCACCGCGCCTGCAGCAGGAGCTCCAGACCATTCGCTCCGCCATAGCGTCCGGCGTCCGCGACTACGAAGCCCTGTGCGCCCAGGCCCGCGATCGCCTGGCAGCGCATGGCTGGCGCACCGACTACCTGCTGGTCGCCAACCAGCGCGACCTGCGCCCGGCCACTGCCGCAGACCGTGCGCTCGCGGTGCTGGTGGCCTCCTGGCTCGGCACCACCCGGCTGATCGACAACATAGAGATCACCCTCGCCGCCTGACCCCCTGCACGCACAGCCCTGTCAGACCCCCATCCCCATAAAAAAACCGGCCTCAGAGCCGGTTTTTTATGGCCAGCGGTTGCGCAGAACCGTGCATCAGCCCTGATGGGCACGCTTGCCGGGGTTCTTCTTGCTGCGGATGTGGGAGCCACGCTCCTTGCTCAGACGCTGGCCACCGTTGGCCTTGATGCGGGGGGCGCCGGGCAGGGGCTTGGTGGCTTTGCGGTCGGCTTCGGTAACGATCTTGTTGCCCATGGTGGGGACTCCTGTGTTGGGTGAAAGAGGATGGATTATGGGAAAACCTGCAATGTTAGCGCATGCAGGGCCCCCGCGTTTCGCCGATTGCCCACTCAAGGGGGCAAACACCGTCCGAAAGCCCTCTCCAGCACACGGAGTGTGGCATCCGCACGGCGCCAGAGCAGAAGACCGCGACTCCGGCGCGATCTCCGGTCGCCATCCTGCAAGGCAGTCGATGGGACAGTATCAGGCCTGCGGCAGCAGCGGCACGCCTGTCTTGGCCTGCACCTCGTCAAAGCTCACGCCATCGGCCAGCTCGGCCACCCGCAGGCCTTCGGGAGTGACGTCGAACACCCCCAGGTCGGTGATGATGCGGTCAACCACCTTCACCCCTGTGAGCGGCAGGGTGCACTGCTGCAGGATCTTGAGGTCGGTGGTGCCGTCCTTCTTGCGGGCCACATGCTCCATGAGCACGATCACGCGCGGAACGCCGGCCACCAGATCCATGGCGCCGCCCATGCCCTTGATCATCTTGCCCGGAATCATCCAGTTGGCCAGATCGCCCTCGGCCGACACCTGCATGGCGCCCAGAATGCTGAGATTGATCTTGCCGCCCCGGATCATGGCAAAGCTCTGGTCGCTGCCGAAGATGCTGCTGCCCTTGAGCGTGGTCACCGTCTGCTTGCCGGCATTGATGAGGTCGGCATCGACCTCGTCGTCATACGGGAAGGGGCCTATGCCCAGCATGCCGTTCTCGCTTTGCAGCCACACCTCGACATGATCGGGCACATGATTGGCGACCAGCGTGGGAATGCCGATGCCGAGATTCACATAGAAACCGTCCTGCAGTTCCTGGGCCGCACGCGCGGCCATCTGATCCTGGGTCCATGCCATGATGCGTCTCCTTACTTGCGGTCGCGGATGGTGCGTTTTTCGATGAGCTTCTGGGGTTGGGAGTTGACCACGATGCGGTGCACATAAATGCCCGGCAGGTGAATGTCGTCCGGCGCCAGTTCGCCCGTGGCCACCAGCCGCTCGACCTCCACGATGCAGATGCGGCCCGCCGTGGCGGCCGCAGGGTTGAAGTTGCGCGCGGTCAGGTGAAAGCGCAGGTTGCCCGCCATGTCGGCCACATCGGCCTTCACAAGCGACACATCCGGAAAGAGCGATTCCTCCATCACATAGGTTTCCCCCCGGAATTCGCGCAGCTCCTTGCCCTCCGCCACGATGGTGCCCACGCCGGTCTTGGTGAAGAAGGCTGGAATGCCCGCCCCGCCGGCCCGCAGCTTTTCGGCCAGCGTGCCCTGGGGAGTGAATTCGAGCTCCAGCTCACCGGCAAGGTACTGGCGCTCGAATTCCTTGTTCTCTCCCACATAGCTGGAGATCATCTTCCGGATCTGGCGTGTCTCGAGCAGCTTGCCCAGCCCCACGCCGTCGATGCCCGCATTGTTCGAGGCCACGGTCAGATCGCGCACGCCGCTGTCGCGCAGCGCATCGATGAGCGCCTCTGGAATGCCGCACAGGCCAAACCCACCCACCGCGATGAGCTGACCATCCTGCACCACGCCTTCCAGCGCGGCAGCCGCATTGGGATATACCTTGTTCACTGTCACCTCCTGGAAAAACCCGGAAAAATCCTGGAGCATCCGCACTCCCGGGACGGGACTCTCTCCGTCCTGCTCCGCGCATCATGCAGGAATGACGATACTACGTATCCGACTACGTAGGATTGCGTAATGGACATTCCCGATCCCATCCCCGCCGTGCCGGCTCCGCTGCCCGATGACTACCGGTGGGCCTTCGACCTCGCCCCCATCGGCCTCATCGTGTCACGGCACCGCATCATCGTGGCCTGCAATCAGCAGGTCTGTTCCCTGTTCGGCACCACGCCGGACGTGCTGCTCGGGCAGAGCTTTGCCCTGCTCTACCCCAGTGTGGACGAGTTCCACCGCATGGGCGAACGCATCTTCCAGCCCCTGGTGCAGCGCGGCAGCTACCAGGACGAGCGCGTCATGCGGCGGGTGGGCGGCCGCTTTGCCGGCCAGGTGTTCTGGTGCCGCGTCTCGGGCCGCGCACTCGACCGCGCACACCCTCATGCAGCGGGGGTGTGGAGCTTCGAGGAGCTCGACACCCACCGTCCCATCGGAGTGGAGCTCACTCCGCGCGAACGCGAGGTGGCCAGCCAGCTCCTGGTCGGACGCACATCGAAGGAAATTGCCCGCCATCTGGGACTGAGCCCCCGCACGGTCGAAGTACATCGCGCCCACCTCATGCGCAAATACGACACCACGACCACCGCCGCCCTGGTACAGAAGCTGCTTGCCGGGGCTCCCTGAACTCCTGCCGCTGCGCTGCGGATGCGTGGTTCCGGCCTTGATTGCCGCCCATGCCATGCCCCGCTCCGCGCGACTCGACGCCTCAGTCTGGCTGCACGGGCAGCGGATCGCTGCCCTGAACCTGCTGCTGGATCTGCTGCTGCATGGCCATGCGCTCACGCGCCCGGGCGATGCCCTCGTCCATGAGCGCACGCACCCACGGCGGCAGAGGCACGGCGCGCGACGCCGCAAAGTCGACCCACACGATCGTGGCGCCCCCATCGGCCACGATCTGGCCCGGCTGGTCTGCACGCTCAATCGTCATCCACACATCACAGGAACTGCGTCCCGGATGGCTGAGATACTGGGTAATGACCAGATTGGCGGGATATTCGAGCTGTCGGTAGAAATTGCAGAAGGCATTGACCACCACGGGCCCCTTGCCGTCGGCCACCATCGTACGCCCCCCCTGGGTGAGCCACTCGACGCGGGCCTGCTCGAAATACCGGAAATACACGGTGTTGTTGACGTGGCCAAAGGCATCCATGTCTCCCCAGCGCACTGGCATGCGCATGCGGTGGATTTCGTACTTTTCGGTGGGCAGCGGCAATTTCATGGGGGTTCTCCTTCTGCGGGAAATGAGGGGCGCAAACTGCGACAGGCCCGGATTTTCTGGATCGCGACGAGGCCGGAATGGGCATCAGGATGGTATTTGTCCCTACAATTACGAAGGAAACTGGCTGTAACCTCGCGTAAACAGACGCCCGGGATCTGCATGCCATTCGATTTTGCCCCAGAGACTGCCTATCCGCTCTCGGCAAACGCACAGAAATCGCACGACCGTTCTTTTTTGTGACACACTCAATGTGCCGCTTTCTGAATACGGAATCCTGCGCACCATCAATTTGATCAATCTGCTGGAGACAACATGACCCCTCAGGAAATTCTCGAACAGTTCGGCCCGCGTGAATCCATGGACTATGACGTGGTCATCGTGGGCGGCGGCCCTGCCGGCCTGTCGACCGCCATCCGCCTCAAGCAGCGCGCAGCCGAACATGGCCAGGACGTGTCGGTCGTCGTGCTCGAAAAGGGTTCCGAGCCCGGCGCCCACATCCTTTCCGGTGCCACTTTCGATCCCCAGGCGCTGCATGAGCTCTTCCCCGACTGGGAAGAACGTGGTGCCCCCGTGCAGCAGCATGTGACCCGCGACGTGTTCCTCATGCTCAAGGAAAACGGCAAGGCCACGTCCGTGCCGCACTTCATGCTGCCCAAGTGCTTCCAGAACCACGGCAACTACATCATCAGCCTGGCCGACCTCACCCGCTGGCTGGCCCAGCAGGCCGAGGCCCTGGGTGTGGAAATCTTCCCCGGCTTCCCTGCCACCGAGGTGCTGTTCAATGACGATGGCTCCGTCAAGGGCGTGGCCACCGGCAACATGGGCATCGGCAAGAACGGCGAGCCGACCGACCACTTCCAGCTCGGCATGGAACTGCATGCCAAATACACCGTCTTCGCCGAAGGCTGCCGCGGCCAGCTGGGCAAGCAGCTCATCTCCCACTTCAAGCTCGACGAAGGCAAGGATCCGCAGGCCTACGGCATCGGCATCAAGGAGCTGTGGCAGATCGACCCCTCCCGCCACGAGCCGGGCCTGGTGCTGCACAGTGCCGGCTGGCCGCTGGATGCAGACACCTATGGCGGCTCCTTCATGTACCACTGGGGCGAAAACATGGTGAGCATCGGCTTCGTCGTGGGGCTGGACTACCAGAACCCGTGGCTGAGCCCGTTCGAGGAATTCCAGCGTTTCAAGACCCATCCCAACATCAAGTGGTACTTCACCGACAAGGACGGCAATGTCAACGCCAAGCGCATCGGCTACGGCGCACGTGCCCTCACCGCCGGTGGTCTGCTGAGCCTGCCCAAGACCGTGTTCCCGGGTGGGGTGCTGGTGGGTGACGATGCCGGCTACCTCAACGCCAGCCGCATCAAGGGCAGCCATGCCGCCATCAAGACCGGCATGCTGGCCGCCGACGCCGCCTACGATGCCATCGTGGCCGGCCGCCATTCCGACGAGCTGACCGCCTACCCCGATGCCTTCCAGGCCAGCTGGCTCTACGACGAGCTCAACAAGGCCCGCAACTTCAAGTACTGGTTCCACAAGGGCCGCGACATGGGCACCATCATGACCGGCATCGAGCAGAAGCTGCTCGGCGGCAACATGCCCTGGACCATGCACCGCAAGACCCCCGACTACGCCAAGCTCAAGCCAGCGGCAGAGTGCGCGCGCATCGAGTACCCCAAGCCCGACGGCAAGCTGACCTTCGACCGCCTGAGCAGTGTGTTCATCGCCAACGTCAGCCACGAGGAAAACCAGCCTTCGCACCTGACGCTCAAGGATTCCACCGTGCCGGTCAAGGTGAACCTGGCCAAGTACGCCGGCCCCGAAAGCCGTTACTGTCCGGCTGCCGTCTATGAGTTCGTGAAGAACGAGGACGGTTCCGACCGCCTGCAAATCAATGCCGCCAACTGCGTGCACTGCAAGACCTGCGACATCAAGGATCCCACGCAGAACATCGTCTGGGTGGCTCCCGAAGGCGGCGGCGGCCCCAACTACGGCAGCATGTAAGCCCGCTGCCGCACCTCTCGTGCACGATCCAGGCCCCTTTTCAGGGGCCTGGCTGTTTTCGTGCCCCGAAAGGCGAGGACGCAGAAGGGGACACTTACAGCTCCCCTTCTTCCCCGCAATCACAGCACCCAGCGCCGCTGGGCTCCGAAGACGGCATTCGGATACTGAGGTTGGCCACGCGATCCGTTGTAGCGACCGAGCGCCATGTACATGTTGCCGCTCTCGCGGTAGAGGTAGTGGCGCAAGATGACACAGCCAAAGCGCAGATTGGTCTGCATGTGAAAGAGCTTGCCGGGGTCGCCATCGCCGATCTGACGCACCCAGAACGGCATGACCTGCATGAGTCCGCGAGCGCCCACATTGGAGATGGCGAACTTGCGGAAATTGCTCTCGACCTGAATGAGCCCCAGCACCAGGGACACCTCGAGCGCGGCACGGGTGGCCTCATACCATACCGTCTGCAGAAATTCCTGCCGCGTGAAATCGTTGATCATGCGGTTGCCGAGGCGCTGGCTCATGCTGGTGAGCCAGTAGCGGTATTCCATTTCGCTTTTGCGATCAAAGAACACCGGCACCGGCGGTGCGCTGTAGGCAATGGCCGAGCTCAGGGCCGTGCGCACGGAATCGGCCAGATACTCCTCCTTCTGGGCACCGGCCTGGGCCTGCTGCCACGTGCCGGCGCCAGCCAGACCGGCCACCACGCCTGCGCTGCGGCGCAGCTGCTGCGCGAGCCATGCCCGGCGGGGCAGCAGCCCTTCTTCCTTGTTCCACTCCATTGGCTGTGCTGAATGTGTCACCATCTTGTCTGGGCTGCCCCCTGACGGGAGCATGCCGTGCATATTCTCGGGCCCGCCATGATACTGCTGTACTGCAGTCACTCCGGAATGCCGCGCGGGCCGATGGCGCAGCACCCCGGGGTGTGCACCATCAGGCCTGTGCAGCGGCAGCCACACGGGCACTCAGGAAGGCATCGATGTCCTGCAGGGGCACCTTGGTGGCGGCCGTATCGCGACGATGCTGGTATTCGCACTCGCCCGCGGAAATGCCCCGGTCAGAGAGCACCACGCGGTGCGGCACCCCGATGAGCTCCCAGTCGGCGAACATGACACCGGGACGCTCGCCACGGTCATCGAGCATGACATCGACCCCTGCGGCCTGGAGCGCATCGTGCAGGCGCAGCGCCTCGGTGCGCACGGCCTCGCTGCGATCCATGCCGATGGGGCAGATCACCACCGTGAAGGGGGCAATCGCATCGGGCCAGATCATGCCGCGTTCGTCATGGTTCTGCTCGATGGCCGCTGCCGGCAGGCGCGTGATTCCGATGCCGTAGCACCCCATCTCGAAGCATCGGGCCTTGCCGTTCTCGTCGAGGAAGGTGGCATTCATGGCCTTGCTGTACTTGGTGCCGAGGTAGAAGATATGGCCGATCTCGATGCCGCGCTCGATGGCCAGCACGCCCTTGCCGTCCGGCGCAAGGTCCCCCTCGACCACATTGCGCAGATCGGCCACCAGCTCGGGCTCGGGCAGATCGCGGCCCCAGTTCACCCCGGTCAGGTGGACATCGGGCTGGTTGGCCCCACAGATCCAGTCTGCCATCACGGCCACCTCGCGGTCTGCCACGAGATGCACCGGCTTCTGCAGCCGCAGCGGCCCCAGATAGCCGGGGCGGCAGCCGAAGTGCTCGACGATCTCGGTCTCGGTGGCAAAGCGGAAGCCCTGGTCAAGACCCGGGATCTTGCCGACCTTGACTTCATTCATGTCATGGTCGCCGCGCAGCAGCAGCAGCCAGACCTCCACTCCGACGATGTCGCCGGCGTCATCGAGCGTATCGGTCGCCAGCACGAGCGACTTGACCGTGCGCTGCAGGGGCACTCCCAGCAGGGCAGCCACATCGGCGCAGGTACTCTTGCCGGGTGTGGGCGCCTCGACCAGAGGTTCGGTGGCGGCCGCACGGGACTGCGTGGGAGCCAGGGCCTCGGCCTTCTCGATGTTGGCCGCGTAGGCGCTGGTCGGGCAGTAGACGATGGCATCCTCGCCGGTGGCGGCGATGACCTGGAATTCCTCGCTCAGATCGCCCCCGATGGCGCCGCTGTCGGCCGCCACCGCACGGTAGTCCAGACCAAAGCGGTCGAAGGCACGGCGATAGGCCTGCGCCATGTTCTGGTAGCTGGCCTTGGCGCCTTCGACATCCTTGTCGAAGCTGTAGGCGTCCTTCATGATGAATTCGCGCCCCCGCATCAGGCCGAAGCGCGGACGGCGCTCGTCGCGGAACTTGGTCTGGATCTGGTAGAGGTTCTTGGGCAGCTGCTTGTAGCTGCGCAGATCCTGCCGCGCAATGTCGGTCACCACTTCCTCGCTCGTGGGCTGGATCACGAAGCGGTTGTCATGGCGGTCCTGAATGCGCAGCAGCTCGGGGCCCATCTTGTCGAATCGCCCGGTCTCCTGCCACAGCTCGGCCGGCTGGACGACAGGCATGGTGATCTCGATGGCGCCGGCGCGGTTCATTTCCTCGCGCACGATGGCCTCGACCTTGCGAATCACCCGCAGCCCCATGGGCATGTAGGTATAGATGCCCGCCCCCATCCGCTTGATGAAGCCGGCCCGCATCATGAGCTTGTGGCTGACAACCTCGGCATCGGCCGGGGCGTCTCGAAGGGTGGTGATCAGAAACTGGGAAGCTTTCATGGAAATCTGTGATGCCTTGTGGAATGAGAATCAGAATCGGGAACCGGCCTCGCGTCGCACACGGACGCGCATGTCGCCAGGCCCCTTGTGCAGCAAAGGAAGAAGCCGCGGCAGCGCCCGTAGCGGAGGCGGCGCACCCTGCAGCGGCCGAACCTCGGGCGGGCAGGCGGGCGGCTCGGTCCCATCCCCCTATTTTCGTAGATAAGGAGGCCGTTGCCGTGCATAATGGATTCAATGACAAAATTTGGAGTTGATCATGCTCGACCGGGAAGGTTTTCGTCCCAATGTCGGCATTATTCTGCTCAACCGCAAGAATCAGGTGTTCTGGGGCAAGCGTATCCGCACCCACAGCTGGCAGTTTCCCCAAGGCGGCATCGACCGTGGCGAGTCGCCGGAGCAGGCCATGTACCGCGAACTGCACGAGGAGGTGGGACTGCATCCCCACCACGTGCGGATCGTGGCACGCACCCGAGACTGGTTGCGCTATGAAGTGCCAGACCGCTACATCCGCCGCGAAGCCCGCGGCCACTACAAGGGCCAGAAGCAGATCTGGTTCCTGCTCCAGCTCCTCGGACAGGACTGGGAGCTCGACCTGCGCGCCACCGACCATCCCGAGTTCGATGCCTGGCGCTGGAACGACTACTGGGTGCCGCTCGATGTGGTGGTGGAATTCAAGCGCGGCGTCTACGAGATGGCCCTGACGGAACTCGCTCGCTTTCTGCCGCGCACCGACCATCGCAACCGCTACCTGCGTGCAAACCACAAGCCCCGTCTGGATCAGGAGATCCAGATTCCGGCGTCTGCCCGCAACCGTGGCATGCCCGGCGCTCGCGGGGTGGACATGGCCGACTTCAGCCTGCCACCTGACGCAAGCTACGACCCCATTCCCACCGGAAGCCTGCAGGCCCGCCCTTCCCACGCCGGCAAGGGCCCCGATGCCATGCCTCCGTCCCCGGCCGATCCCACTGCCCACCCATGAAACCCATTGCTCCGCTCGCCGGTGCCTGCCTTCTGGTCGGCACCCTGGTCACTGTTCTGCTGTCTCCCGTGGCCCAGGCTGCACCGGCCTACGATGCCGAAGCCGCACAGCGCAACTGGCAGGAAGGCCCGGTGCCACCGGCACCCGCCCTGTCGACACGGCATCTCGAAAAGGTGCCCATGCCCGGCTATTCCGCCATCACCGTGCAGGTCGATGTGGATTCGCTCACCCTGGGGCAGGATGGCGTGGTGCGTTATGTGGTGCTGCTCAGCAGCAAGGAGGGCGCGCGGTCAGCCTTCTATCAGGGCATCAACTGCCGCCTGTGGCAGGTGCGGACCTATGAGCGCTATCGCTTCGACCTCACCCCTGCGCGCTGGGAAGCAGCCGATGACGCCTGGAGCGACTTGGCCCTGGAGCGCAGCCGCTATGCCATTGCCATTGCACAAGATGGCCTCTGTGACGATGCCACTCCGCCCATCTCCACCGACGATGCCCGGCGCCGCTTCGGCCACAACCGCTATTGGTCCAACACGTCCTGGTGAAGGGGGCGGTTCCTTCTTTTCCCCATCGCCAGCCCTGGGGAAGTAAGGGCCTGCAGTCCCGGATGCCGTTCCAGGCGCTGCAGGGCTCTGTGGCTGGATGCGTGGTCCCCCCACAGCCTACAGCGGGCGGTCAGCCCTGCGCGTGCCAGTCGGAGAGCACAAGGTTGTCGCGGTGGATCATCTCCGCCTCGGCCACGTAGCCGAGCAGCGACTCGATCTGGCTGGACGGCTGGCGGCAGAGCTGGCGCGCTTCCTCGCTGGAGTAGTTGGCCAATCCACGGGCAATCTCGGTGCCTGAGGGATCGCAGATCGTGATGACCTCGCCGCGCCGGAACTCTCCATCCACGCCGATCATGCCGATGGGCAGCAGACTCTTGCCGTCATGCACAAGCTTGCTCACGGCCCCTGCATCGATCCGCACCGAGCCATGCACCTGCAGGTGATCGGCGATCCACTGCTTGCGGGCCTGGAGCTTCTGGGTGGCCGCCACGAGCACAGTGCCCACCACCTCGCCCTTCAGCAGCCGCAGCAGTGCCTCGGGCTCGCGCCCCCAGGCAATGACCGTGCTGGCGCCGGAACGCGCCGCACGGCGGGCAGCCAGAATCTTGGTGAGCATGCCGCCCTTGCCGATGCTGCTGCCGCTGCCGCCGGCCATGGTTTCGAGCACCGGATCGCCGGCCTCGCCCACGGCGATGAGGTGGGCATCGGGATGCTTGCGCGGATCGGCATCGAACATGCCGCGCTGGTCCGTCAGAATCACCAGCAGGTCGGCTTCGACCAGATTGGCGACCAGCGCTCCCAGGGTGTCGTTGTCGCCTACCTTGATTTCGTCGTTGACGACAGTGTCGTTCTCGTTGATGACGGGCAGCACTCCCAGATGCAGGAGGGTCAGCAGCGTGGAACGGGCGTTGAGATAGCGCTCGCGGTCGGCCAGATCGGCGTGCGTAAGCAGCACCTGGGCAGAATTGAGTCCATTGGCCCGGAGCTTGGTTTCGTACATCTGTGCCAGCCCCATCTGCCCCACGGCTGCAGCGGCCTGCAGCTCATGGATTTCCTTGGGACGGCTGGCCCAGCCGAGGCGCTTCATGCCCTCGGCCACGGCACCGCTCGACACCATGATGACCTCGAAGCCCTGGTGGCGCAGCTCGGCGAGCTGACGGCACCATTCGCCAATGGCCTGCTCGTCGAGACCACGCCCTTCGTTGGTGACCAGGCTGGAGCCCACCTTGACCACGATGCGCCGCGCATGGCGCAGGATGTCACGTGCCAGCAGGGGATCGGGGGTGAGCAGTTCAGACATGTCGGACAGGAAATGGAAGGGGAAAAACGGACGGCACGAATGCAGGCGGGCACGTCACGGACGTGCCCGGTATCTGCGGCTGGGTCAGGATGCGGAAGGCTTGCCGCGTCCCGCCGTGCGCCGCCGGGGAGATGCAGAATGCTTGACCCGGGACTTGGCCGGCGCTGCCACGGGAGCCTCGCCCTCCAGATCGACGAAACGGGGGTCGATCTCCTGCGGCGGCTGTTCGGCCACCTGTTCGTGATGGATGTGCTCGTAGATGGCACGGATGAGCGGTTCGCACCCTTCACGCGTGAGCGCAGAGATGGCATGCACCGGACCTTTCCAGCGCAGGCGACGCACCAGATCGGCGATGCGGGCCTCGCGCTCCTCGGCAGGCACCATGTCGAGCTTGTTGAGCACCAGCCAGCGGGGCTTGGCGTACAGGCCGGCATCGTACTTCCGCAGCTCGCCCACGATGGCACGGGCCTGCGCGACCGGATCGATGCCCTCGTCGAACGGGGCCATGTCGATGACGTGCAGCAGCAGGCGCGTGCGCTGGAGATGGCGCAGGAACTGGTGCCCCAGGCCGGCCCCTTCGGCGGCCCCCTCGATCAGGCCGGGAACATCGGCCACGACAAAGCTCTGTTCGGGCCCCACACGCACCACGCCCAGATTGGGATGCAGGGTGGTGAAGGGGTAGTCTGCAATCTTGGGCCGTGCGTTGCTCACGGCCGCAATGAAGGTGGACTTGCCGGCATTGGGCATGCCGAGCAGCCCCACATCGGCCAGCACCTTGAGTTCGAGCTTGAGGCTTCTGCGCTCGCCCGGATGCCCCAGCGTCTTCTGCCGGGGGGCTCGGTTGATGGCGCTCTTGAAGCGCAGGTTGCCAAAGCCGCCATCACCGCCCTTGGCCATGAGCACCGGCTCGTTGGGCACGAGCAGCTCGTGCAGCACTTCGCCCGTCTCGGCGTCGCTCACGATGGTGCCGACCGGCATCTTGAGGGTGATGTCCTCGCCGGCCGCGCCGAACATGTCGGATCCCATGCCATGCTGGCCGCGCCGTGCCTCGAAGCGGCGTGCATAGCGGTAGTCGACCAGCGTGTTGAGGTTGGGATCCGCCACGGCCCAGACGTGGCCGCCGCGTCCGCCGTCCCCGCCGTCGGGGCCGCCGAATTCCTTGTATTTTTCATGGCGGAACGAAGCGCAGCCATTGCCGCCGTCGCCCGCTGCGATGTCGATGAACGCTTCGTCTACGAATTTCATGCCTGGGTCCTGTGGATCGGCCTGCGGGCCGCCCGGTGATGGGTGCGATTGTAGGGCAGGCCCGGGTGCGGGCCCGCAAAAAGCACAAGCCCCGAACCAGTCGGGGCTTGTGCGAGCCGGCCCGCGCCCGAAGGCACTGGCCGGCAAAGGGAGGAACGAACCTGCCGCGCCGGATTATTCGGCGGGGGTCACGTCCACCACATGCTTGTTGAGCGCGCCGCGCGTCACGAAGGACACGTGACCGTCGACGAGCGCAAACAGGGTGTGGTCCTTGCCGATGCCCACGTTGTTGCCGGCGTGGAAACGGGTACCACGCTGGCGCACGATGATGGAACCTGCGCTGATGTGTTCACCGCCGAACGCTTTCACGCCCAGCATCTTGGGCTTGGAATCGCGCCCGTTGTGCGTAGAGCCGCCGCCTTTCTTATGTGCCATGAGTTACTCTCCTTGGGCTTCAAGCGTTGATGGAAGCGATTTCCAGCTCGGTGAACTGCTGGCGATGGCCCTGGCGCTTCTGGTAGTGCTTGCGGCGGCGCATCTTGAAGATGCGGACCTTGTCGTGCTTGCCATGGGCGAGCACCTTGGCTACCACGGTTGCGCCGGAAACCAGGGGAGTACCCACCTTCAGGCTGTCGCCGTCGCCGACGGCCAGCACCTGATCGATGGTGATCTCTTGTCCTTCGTCCGCAGCAATCTGTTCTACCTTGATCTTGTCGCCGGCTGCTACGCGATACTGCTTGCCGCCGGTTTTTATGACTGCGTACATTGTTGAAACCTTCAAATGAATGAAATTTGCCAGACGAATTTCCGGCAAGAGCGGGATTTTACCCTGAGCCCTGGCGGAGACGCAAGTCCTTCTGTCACAAAAGGATTTTGGCCTGATCAGGGACAGGGCAAGCTCGGGGGCCCGGCACCTTTGCGGGGCATGGCTTCTATAATTTGAGGTCTTCGCAGGGGGCGGGTTCCGTCTCCTTGTTTCTCATGGCCCTGCGGGGCCGCTTCCGCACCACGGGATTCCACCTTGCCTGCCTCCAACGTACAGTCTGCCCTCGCCCTGATCGCCCCCGACATGCAGGCGATGGATCGCGTGATCCACGCGCGGCTGAACACGGGGGTGCCGCTGGTGAGCCAGGTGTCGCAGTACATCATCGGCGCGGGGGGCAAGCGGCTGCGCCCGGCGCTGCTGCTCATGATGGCAAAGGCGCTCGGCTATCAGGGCGAGCAGCACTACCTGCTGGCGGCGGTGGTGGAGTTCATCCACACGGCCACGCTGCTGCATGACGACGTGGTCGATGAGTCGACCCTGCGTCGGGGTCGGCCGACGGCCAATGTGTCCTTCGGCAATCCGGCGAGCGTGCTGGTGGGCGATTTTCTGTATTCGCGCTCGTTCCAGATGATGGTGGAAGTGCAGAACATGCGCGTCATGGAGATCCTGGCCGGGGCGACCAACACCATTTCGGAGGGCGAGGTGCTGCAGCTCATGAACATGCACGACGCCTCGCTCACGACCGAGGACTATCTGCATGTGATCCGCTCCAAGACGGCCAAGCTGTTCGAGGCCTGCACGCGCATCGCTGCGGTGCTGCAGGGCTGCAGCGCCGAGCGCGAGGAGTGCTGCGCAACCTATGGACAGGCGCTGGGCACGGCCTTCCAGATCATCGACGATGTGCTCGATTACGAGGGACAGGCCGAGGAGATGGGCAAGAATCTGGGCGACGATCTGCGCGAGGGCAAGACCACGCTGCCGCTGATCATTGCCATGCAGAAGGCCCCGGCGGAACAGGCCGCCGTGATCCGTCACGCGATCGAACACGGCTCGGTGGAGGCGCTCGACGAGGTAGTGGCCATCGTGCGCAGCACTGGCTCGCTGGCCGATGCACGGGTGGTGGCAGCGGCCGAGGCCGACCGTGCCATTGCTGCGATTGCCGATCTGTCCGACAACGCCCATGCCCAGGCACTTCGCGCACTGGCACTGGGTCTGCAGGAACGCCGGAGCTGATCTTCCGGGCGTTCCGGCATCTGTCGCTGCGCCTGCACAGCGGGTGCATGGCGGCCGCATGGCTCTTGCCTTCTGCCCACTCCATGGGGAAAGCGTCCCTCTGAAAGCAGCAGAGGCAGAGCAGCAGAGACGTGGGATGCATGCACATCCCATCCGCTTCTGCCCTGCTCTTTCGGGCCGAGTCAGTGGGGCAGCACGTCCCCGCTGCGTGCCAGCACGGGGGCAAGTGCCTGACCGGTGTGGCTGCCGCTGGCGACGACGGCTTCCGGCGTGCCGGCGACCACCAGACGCCCGCCGCCGCTGCCGCCTTCGGGTCCCAGATCGAGCATCCAGTCGGCTTCGGCCATGACATCAAGGTCATGCTCGATGACGATGACGCTGTGGCCTGCATCGGCCAGGCGATGGAGCACCCGGATGAGTTTTTCCACGTCGGCCATGTGCAGGCCCACGGTGGGTTCATCGAGCACGTACAGGGTATGGGGCACCTTTTGCCCCCGGCGGCCTACGTCGTCCCGGACCTTGGTGAGCTCGGTGACGAGCTTGATGCGCTGGGCTTCGCCACCGCTCAGGGTCGGTGAGGCCTGTCCGAGGGTGAGGTAGCCCAGCCCCACGTCCTGCAGCAGGCGCAGCGGATGCGCAATGGCCGGCATGCTGGCGAAGAAGTCGACGGCTTCGTCCACTTCCATGCGCAGCACGTCGCCGATGCTGCGGCCGCGCCAGGTGACGGCGAGGGTCTGGGGATTGAAGCGCGCCCCATGGCAGGTTTCGCACACGACCTTGACATCGGGCAGGAAGCTCATCTCGATGGTGCGCATGCCCTGTCCCTCGCAGGCGGGGCAGCGTCCCTCGCCGGTGTTGAAGCTGAAGCGGCCGGGGCCGAAGCCGCGTGCCTGCGCTTCCAGGGTGGAGGCGTAGAGCTTGCGGATGGCATCCCAGAAGCCGACATAGGTCGCCGGGCAGGAACGGGGGGTTTTGCCGATGGGGGTCTGGTCCACCTCCAGTACGCGGGCGATGCCCTCGTAGCCGGTGACAGACGCGCAGCCCGTCCAGGCCGGGCGCTCGCCCTGGGCGTCGGCCTCGCGTCCGGCGCGGGTGGAGCGCTGGAGTACGATGGCCTCGACATTGGCGAGCAGCACGTCGCGCGCCAGGGTGGACTTGCCCGATCCGCTCACGCCGGTGACGACCACCAGACGGCCCAGGGGCACGTCAGCATCGAGGTGCTGCAGATTGTGCAGGGTGGCGTCGCGCACATGGAGCATCGGCGTGGCGTCCTCGCCAGGGCCGGTCTGCACCGCGCGGCGCGGCTGCATGGGGTGGCGCATGGCATGGAGCAGGTAGCGGCCGGTGACGGAGTCGGGTGCGGCCTCGACATCGGCCACGGTGCCCTGGGCCACCACGCTGCCGCCCCGCACGCCGGCTCCCGGACCGATGTCGATGACGTGGTCGGCACGGCGAATGGTGTCCTCGTCGTGCTCCACCACGAGCAGGGTGTTGCCCTTGCCGCTGAGGTCCTGCAGGGCATCGAGCAGGATGTGGTTGTCCCGCGGGTGCAGGCCGATGGTAGGTTCGTCGAGCACATAGCACACGCCCTGCAGGTTGCTGCCGAGCTGGGCTGCCAGACGGATGCGCTGTGCCTCGCCGCCACTGAGAGTGGGGGCGCCACGGTCGAGTGTGAGGTAGCCGAGTCCGACCTGCTGCAGAAACGCGAGGCGGGAGCGGATCTCGGGCAGGATGTCGCGGGCAATTTCGGCGGCGCGGCCTTCGGGCTGCAGCCGGTCGAACCAGTCGGCCAGTGCCTGCACGCTCATGCGCGCCAGCGCAGTGATGGCGACACCGCCCTGGCCGGGCGCCGTGCCGGGAACGGCTGCAGCCAGCTCCTCGGGCACGGGCAGCCGCACGGCGCGGGCCACGGGATTGAGACGGGTGCCGCCGCAGGCCGGACAGGGCTGTTCGCCCACGCCGTCGACCTCCGGTTCGGCAAAGCTCTGCTCGCGGCCCTTGGCATCGCGCTCCTGCACGGAATCGTCGAGCGCGCGGCGCTGGTCGGCCGTGAGGCGCACGCCGGTGCCCACGCATTCGGGACACCAGCCATGCTTGCTGTTGTAGCTGAACAGGCGCGGATCGAGCTCCGCATAGCTGGTGCCGCAGGTGGGACAGGCCCGCAGGGTGGAAAAGACTTCCAGCGTGCCGAGGGCTGCCGTGGAACTGCCGGCAGCCATGGCCTCTGCGAGCCCATCGAGGGGGGCCAGCACATGGAGCACGCCCTTGCCATGCCGAAGGTCTGCCGCCACGCCGTCGCGCAGCAAACGCTCCTGTGCAGGGGTGACGTGCAGACTGAGCACGGGCAGCTCGATGGTGTGCTCGCGGTAGCGGTCGAGGCGCGGAAACCCCTGGGTAGGCACGAACTCGCCATCGACCCGCAGATGGGTGTAGCCATGGGTGCGCGCCCATTCCGCCACTTCGGTATAGATTCCCTTGCGCCCACTGACCAGGGGGGCCAGCAGGCCGATGTGCTGTCCGCGATGCCGCGCAAGGATGCGCGCCACGATGCGTTCGGGTGTCTGCGGCTCCACAGGGGTGCCGTCGTGGATGCAGTGCTGCACCCCGAGCTTGACGTACAGGAGGCGCAGGAAATGCCAGACCTCGGTGGTGGTGCCGACGGTGGACTTGCGCCCGCCACGGCTCAGGCGCTGCTCGATGGCCACGGTGGGGGGAATGCCGAACACCGCATCCACCTCGGGCCTGCCGGCCGGCTGCACCATGCTGCGCGCATAGGCATTGAGGCTCTCCAGATACCGGCGCTGCCCCTCGTTGAACACGATGTCGAAGGCCAGGGTGGACTTGCCCGAACCGCTCACGCCGGTGATGACGTTGAAGCGTCCGCGCGGAATGTCGACCGAGAGGTGCCGCAGGTTGTGCTCCTGTGCATTGACCACCTCGATGGCATCGGGTGGACACTGGGCCCGCAGTCCTCCGGAAGCGGACGTCGGTGCCGGTGCGGGGCCGGCAGGCATCGCCTTGCCCGCTCCATGGGGCGACGTGCCCCAAGGCAGCCGCGCCTCAGACACTCCCGGTCGCCCGGACGATGTGCCGGCCCGAGAAAAGCCCATGGCCAGGTCGTACTCGCGCAGCGCCTCGCCGGTGTGGCTGGTGGGGTGGGCACGGATGGCATCGGGCGTGCCCTGCGCCACCAGCTCGCCCCCTGCGTCGCCCCCTTCGGGGCCCAGGTCGATCACCCAGTCGCTGGCGCGGATCACGTCGAGGTTGTGTTCGATCACGACGAGCGAATGCCCTGCATCGAGCAGCTGGGCAAAGGCCCGCATCAGCTTGGCGATATCGTCGAAGTGCAGGCCCGTGGTGGGCTCGTCGAACAGGAACAGGGTGCCCTTGTGCGCCACCCTCTGCCGGGTGGCCGTGCGCCGCTCGGCCGCCTCGGCCAGAAAGCCCGCCAGCTTGAGCCGCTGCGCCTCGCCGCCGCTGAGGGTGGGAACAGGCTGGCCAAGCCGCACGTAGTCCAGCCCCACGTCCTGCAGCGGACGCAGGGCGCGCTGCACGGCCCGGTCGAGCACGTCCCCCCTGTCGAAGAGTCCCAGCGCCTCGCCCACCGTGAGCTCCAGCACATCCGCCACGTTCCAGGTGCGCCCTGCGCGCTCGATGGTCACCTCCAGCACCTCGGGACGATAGCGCCGGCCGTTGCAGTCCGGGCAGCGCAGATACACGTCGCTCAGGAACTGCATCTCCACGTGCTCGAATCCGCTGCCGCCGCAGGTCGGACAGCGCCCATCGCCGCTGTTGAAGCTGAATTTGCTGCCGGTGTAGCCCCGCTCGCGCGACAGGGGCGCTGTGGCAAAGAGCTGCCGGATGGAGTCCCACGCTCCCACGTAGCTGACGGGCGTGGAGCGTGCCGTCTTGCCTATGGGCGACTGGTCGACGAACACCACATCGGCCAGGTGGTCGGCTCCCAGCAGACGCTCGAACGCGCCGGGAGCCTCGGTGGCCTTGCCGAACTGGCGCAGCAGCGCCGGCGCGAGCACATCCTGCACCAGCGTGGACTTGCCCGATCCCGACACCCCGGTGATGCACACCAGCCGTTCGAGCGGCAGCTCCAGCGAGAGGTGCTTGAGGTTGTGGGCGCTCACCCCTTCCAGAATCAGGCGCGGCGTGCCGGGCAGCACCGCACGCGGATGCCAGCGCGCAGGGTCGATCACCTGCCGGCGCCCGCCCAGGTACTGCCCCGTCAGGGTATCGGCATGACGGAGTGCTTCGAAGGGGCCATCGAACACGATGCGCCCGCCCTGCTCGCCCGGCCCCGGGCCCATGTCGATCAGCCGGTCGGCCGCCCACATGACGGCCGGATCGTGTTCCACGACCACCAGCGTGTTGCCCGCATCGCGCAGGCGCAGCATCGCCTCGGTAATGCGGTGCATGTCGCGCGGATGCAGGCCGATGCTCGGCTCGTCGAGCACAAAGAGCGTGTTGACCAGCGACGTGCCCAGCGCCGTGGTCAGATTGATGCGCTGCACCTCGCCGCCGGACAGGGTGCGGCTCTGGCGGTCGAGCGTGAGGTAGCCGATGCCCACCTCGTCCAGATACCGCAGGCGGGTCTGCATCTCCTCGAACAGCAGCCGGCGCGCCTGGGCATCGGCCCCTGCGTCGGCTGCTTCCCCCGTTCCGGCACACACGCTATCCGCTTGCTCTTTTGGTGCGCTGCAAGGTGTTTCCGCCAGCCGTGCAAAAAAAGCCCGCAGCCGTGTGATCGGCAGCAGCATCAGGTCATGCAGGCACAGCCCGGGAAGGGCTTCGAGCTGCGCCCGCGTCCATGCCACCCCCTGCGGCATGAAGCGCTCGCCCGGTGCCAGCACAGCGTCGGCATCGTCCTTGCTCCCGATGCGCCACAGCAGGCTCTCCGTGCGCAGCCGGGCACCGTGGCAGGTCGGGCATTCGGTGTAGCTGCGGTACTTGGACAGCAGCACCCGAATGTGCATCTTGTAGGCCTTGCTCTCCAGATAGTCGAAGAACCGCTGAATGCCATACCACTGGTGCTCCCAGTTCCCCTCCCGAAAATCCGGCGCCCCTCCGATCACCCAGTGCCGCTGCTCCGGCGTGAGGCGGTTCCAGGGCGTGTCCCGCGGAATCCCCGCCGCCCCCGCATAGCGCAGCAGATCCCGCTGCACCTCCGCCCAGGCCGGCGTCTGGATGGGCCGTATGGCCCCCTTGCGCAGGGTGAGCCGCTCGTCGGGCACCACCAGCCCCCAGTCCACCCCGATCACCCGTCCAAAGCCCCGGCAGGCCTCGCAGGCGCCCACCGCCGAATTGAAGGAGAACATGGACGGAATCGGTGCGTGGTAGGCCACTCCGCTCTCCGGGCACTGCAGACCATCCGAATACGGCCAGCGCTGGTCCTCACCACCGGCTTCGGACACCTCCCCGCCGGCAACGCCCAGGGCATACACCGTCAGGCGCCCTCCTCCGTGGCGCAGGGCCACCTCGATCGCCTCCACCACGCGGGCCCGTTCGGTGGCCCCCATCCGGAAACGGTCTGCCACCACGTCGAGCACCTTGCGGCCCGCCTCCGTGCGCTCGGCCTGCACCCGCACGAACCCGCTGGCGCTCAGCCACTGCTGCACTTCTTCCGGCGAAGTCTGCTCCGGCAGCTCCACGGCAAACGTCACCACCAGCCGGGGATCGCCCGCCGCAGCTGCCCGCCGCTGCAGATCGGCATAGATCGAATCCGCATCGTCAGCCCGCACCGGCAGCGCCGTCTCGCGGTCGAACAGGTGGGCAAAACGGGCAAAAAACAGCTTCAGATGGTCGTTGAGCTCCGTCATCGTGCCAACCGTCGACCGGCTGGTGCGCACCGGGTTGGTCTGGTCAATCGCAATCGCTGGCGGCACCCCGTCCACCCGATCCACCGCAGGCTTGTCCATGCGGTCCAGAAACTGCCGGGCATAGGCACTGAACGTCTCCACATAGCGACGCTGCCCCTCGGCAAACAGCGTGTCGAACACCAGACTCGACTTGCCCGAGCCGCTCGGCCCCGTCACCACCGTCAGCTCACCCGTGCGGATATCCACATCGAGATGGCGCAGGTTGTGCTGCCGCGCCCCGCGAATGCGGATCAGCCGCCCCAGATACCCCGCCTCACCGGACGACGGCGCACCCCCCGGCACTGCTGCCCCATGCACAGGCTCCTCCGGCCCCTCCGCAGAAACACCCGACGACACATTCACCACATCACTCATGACCACGGCCCGAATAAAACAACACAGGTGCGCCCCCCCAAAAAGGCAGCGCCGCACCCCCTGTATCCATCCATGCGACAGCATATCCGGCAGACAGCCCGCATCCACTCCTGTCCCGGCGCAGGCCCCTCGATGCATCCCAGGCACCATCGAAACCTTCCACCGGGCCCTGGCAGATGGGGCCATGCCTGCCGCTTTGCAATCCACACCCCACGCGCAGCATACCCCGCCGCTCACCCGCCCGCCCCTCATCCGGCAGCTGGCACATTCCCACCCCGCCTGCAAGCCGCCAGCCCCAATCCCCCACATCCCGGCTCCCCATGGCCACACCCCATGCCCCAATCCACCCTGCTGCCTACAATGGGCTGCAACGGATGCAGGCCCCGTCATGGTTCCCGACCATGGCAGCGCCTGCGCAGGACATGCAGGTCGTCATGCGCGGGCTCCCGGCCACCGCCGTTATTGCCATCTTCCCCCACGGGAACCGGAAAAAAAGGAACCTTTTCCATGAGTCAAACCCAGATCGCCGTCATCGTCGGCAGCCTGCGCAAGGATTCCATCAACCGCAAGCTTGCCCAGGCCCTCGCCACGCTGGCCCCCGCCGACTTCACCCTCAAGATCGTCGAAATCGGCGACCTCCCCCTCTACAACCAGGACGACGACGCCCAGCAGGCCGCCAGCGTCCTGCGCATGAAGGCCGAAATCGCCGCCGCACAGGGCGTCATCTTCGTCACTCCCGAGTACAACCGCTCCATCCCCGGCGTCCTCAAGAATGCCCTCGACCACGGCTCGCGCCCCTACGGCCAGAGCGTGTGGGGCGGCAAGCCCGCCGGCGTCCTCGGCGCCTCCCCCGGAGCCATCGGCACCGCCCTGGCCCAGCAACACCTGCGCAACGTGCTCGCCTTCCTCAACATGCCCACCCTGGCCCAGCCCGAAGTCTTCCTCCACGTGGACGACTCCACCTTCTCCCCCGAAGGCGGCTTCGCCACCGACCGCACCCGCGCCTTCATCCAAACCTGGATGAACGCCTACACCGCCTGGGTCAAGAAACAAACCGCCTGAACCCCGGCATCAGAAGCGCATAAAAAGAGAACCCCGCCGGAATGGCGGGGTTCTCTTTTGGTGGTGGGAGTCGAATCCACAATCAAGTCCATCCCGCACCAGCAAAGGCAGTGCGATGGAAAAACACGCCCCCCACTGACCCAGCAAAGCACTGGAGTGCCTTGCTTGGCGACCTCTACAGTCCAGTACGGCGGATGGTCTCGACCTCTTCACGCGCCTGCTGGATGACAGGCATCAGAGATTGGTACTCATCGATGCGCGCTTGTTTATGCCCGAATTCCTCCTCTAGGCGGGCCATCTCAAGCTGCAAGCTGTCTGACAAGGTTTGTTGCAGGCTGTCGCGCACAGTTTGAAGCTGAAACAGCAGTTTTTCCGCCTGCTGCTCAAAAACAGTCTTCAACCGCTCAAATACATTCTGCAAAGCCTTGTTCAGGGTAGCACGCAGGGCATCCATGTCCTGGCTGCGCACGCGGCCGCTGAACTGGCTGGTGAGAGCGTCAGCCGCATTGCCTATGGGCAGCTCTAATTCCGGAATGTGCAGCTGCTCCAATGCATCCTCCAGGACGTGACGGAACTCGCGTGCGTCAAACTCCTGCTGCTGGCGGCTCAACTCATCCACCAGCGCTTTGCGCAGATCCTTCTTGAGGGCTTGCGCATTGATCAGCTGGCCAAAATGCGCCTCGATCGAGCGTGCACAACTGCGTTCGTAGCGGCTCAGCGACTCCACCGCATCCGCAGCCGAAAGATATTCGTAGCTGATGCTTTGGGTGGAATAGACCGTCCGCGTACTTCCCCATGTCCAAAACTTATACCAGGTGGAATTACTCACTTGGTAAGAGCGCGTACGCTCTTCCGTACCCGTACGGGTTTGAATGTCGGCATGCTCCTGTGCATCTTGCGCCAGCCCATTCAACAGCTGGCGGCTTTGCGCATGAGCCTCATCCAGAACCTTGGACGTCACGCGATTCAATTGCTGGGCAATGCCGTCCAGCCTCCGTGCCAGCTGGTCTTGCTGCTTTTGCAGCGCTTTCAGATCGCCCGTTTGCAATTGCTGGATGCGGCGCTGTGCTTCTTCCTGCAAGGCATTCAGCAACCCATCGATAGAGTTGGCAACATCCACATACATCGCGCTTTTCTGCTGCTGCAAGGTAGCGCGTTTGTTGCTGCGCTCCGCATCGTAGGCAGCTCGCAAGGGGGCAAATCCAGCCATTTCCTCCCATTCGGCAGTTTTCAGCCCATCCGGCCGCATCCAGCACTCTTCGGCCAAGCTGCTGATCTGTGCATATACATGGCGCATGCTCTCGTCCCAGCGGTCTTGCGGCCAGCTGGCAAAACCATGTGCAAAGGTGCTGGCAAACAGCGGCATTTTCAGGCTGCGCAGCAAGGTGGCAATGGGGCGGCCGACGGCATCGGGCTCTGCCCCGGCGCTGCCCCCCGCCATGGCATCGCGGCGCTGCGCCAGCTTTTCCATTTCGGCCGCGGCCCGATGCGACAAGCGGGTACGCACGTTGTGCAGCGTTTCCTGCAGTGATGTGCGGTCATAGCCATCATCCAGCACCACCGCATCGAGTTGCCCTGCCACCAGCACCATGCGCTTGATTCCGCTGTCAGGCAACTGCTGGCCCAGCAGATCAATGTCGGACTGATCCAGAAACTGGCTGCAGCGCGACAGGAAAAACACCACATCGCACTGCTCCATATACTGCCGCGTCTTGATGGTGCGGCTCAGCACCGGGTCGTTCATGCCAGGAGTGTCGACCACGTCAAAGCCGCGCAGCTCGTCCATGGGCAGGTACAGGTGCGTCATTTTCACCAGCGGGGTGTGGCGGCCGTTGTTGCCCACAAAGTCGTTGAGCAAGGCCATCAGGCTGTCCAGGTCGGGGGCGCTGTGTGTCTGCACGGCGCCTTGCTGCGCAGCCAGCACCTGAGCAGCATCCACGCCCTTGGCCTGCAGCAGGCTCACCAGTTCGCGCGCCACCTTGCTGGCCTGGCTTGCATCGGCCTGCGCGGCAGCGGCTTCAATATCCGCCCATTCCTTGGCGGAATAGAACTCCACGTCCAGCGCGTAGCCCGGTCCCCAGGTGATGCGCGTGAGGTTGGCTGTTTTGGGCGTAGCCGCCTGGGGCAGCACCGGCTTGCCATCGAACAGCAAGGCGTTCAGAAAGGTGCTTTTGCCCGCCTTGACCTGACCCATGATGCCGATGCGCAGGTTCAGCGTCTCCAGGTCGTTCGCAAAGCGTGCCTGCTTTTCGTGCAGGGCGCGCTCTTGTGCTTCAATGGGCTCGATGCAGGCTTCCATGGATTTTTTCCAGGGCGCAAAATAACGATGCAATTTCATTTTTTCAGTGTGATATTTTCTTGTGCATTGCAGTCATTGGTATATTCAATAGTTGAACTTCCATTAAGCCAACAGTCATTAATGCTTTTATCACCCCTATTGTACAACCAGAAATTTGCAGCAGTACATTCTTCGAATGCAATACAAACAATGCTGTCACTTTCGAAATACCCATAGGCACTGCAATTATCAAAAACAGAGTTGGAAATCAGGGAACCGGATGCAAAAAACATATATTCACAGAATACACTGCTTCCCCTGACTACTCCTCCGCCCTCCATAACGCCATAAGCCCTGGCATTTTGAAATACACATTTCTCCGCCTTGAAAAAATTCTCTCCTTGAAAATAAACATCAGAACCGCAAAGCGACTTGTTTTCTGAAAACCCGCATTCCGTGATAGAAGTCGTGCTTCTATTGAGCACAAGCGCCGCCCCTCTGGCATCCATGGATGACGATCCACAATCGTGAATTGTGCATCTCGACAGTGTCAAGTTTGTCGCATCAGCGCATAAGAATCGATACCCCTTGGCAGTTGCACGGCAGTCGTTAAAGACTGCTGAGGGGGAGGAATGAATCTCCATCGCAAAGTCCGTACAATTCCTCTCACCGATTGCATTCAGGTGATTGACCTCCACATTCAGCCGTCCGGAAAAATAAACACCCAAAGGATCGATCCAGGTGCAATTCTGAATGCTGACCGCACCTTCTTCAGCAATGGTTTTCAGCGCTATGCCTTTATGCGCATCAAAAACAACAAAACAGCCTTCCATCGACCACCCCTGGTTCACTGAGATGCTTTGCGAAAGCTTCCACAATCCACCGTGCATGCCCGCCAGCAGTTTTTCCGCGGTCAGGTCTTCAAAAATAAAGGTATGCCAATGCTTGCAGGTCTCAAAATCAAAGGCAGCCAGGCGTTCACGTGTGCTCGCATCCAGCAGAGGCTGGGCCACGCCCAGCACCGTGCTTGCCAAGTCGACCAGGCTGCACACGGTGGCATCGTCCAGGTCCAGTTGGTACGCCAGTTCGGCCATGGCACGTTGCTGGGGTTCACTGGGCACGGCATCCAGTCGCGCCAACACCAGGGCATCCATGAGCAACGTCGCGCCGGCTTTTTCGTCTTTGATGGCCTCGATGGCTTCGCGCATCTTGGCTTCATCTGCATCAAGAGCGGCCTGCAAGATGCTGGCCTGCATATCGGCCAGCCCGGCCGCCTTGAGCAGCAGGCCAAACAGGCGGCTTTGGTGTGCCCCCAACGTGGATTGGCTGAGCAGCAGCATGGCCAGCAGAGTGAAATACTGGTGCCGCACATGCTCGTCGGATTCGGCCAGCACATGCGGATCAGGCAGCGATGTCTGCTCTTCGCGCAGGGCCAGCAGGGTAGACAGGAGTTTTTCGGTTTGCATAGTGGCTGTAGCTGAAGAAATATAAAAAACAAACGGGCAGTGCGCGTTTGAGGTTGCAGGTAACCATTCAACGCCAAACAAGCGCTCAGCGGCAATTGCGCTGCATGGGAAAATTCAACGGGCAAATTTTTTGCTGCAGGCATCAGCACACCGCGAAGCGGTGCGAGCGATGGTTGGTCTGGTTTGAAGTATTGCGGCGCCATTTGCAAGCATCAGCCCCTGAGTTGCTTTACACGTCTGGGCATTTCTTTACTCCAGACTTTAGAGGAAGGCGACAGTTCAAAAAAGACAAATCCTTCATCTCCATCATTTTGTTTCATGGACTCCAATAAATATCCATTGGATGACGCATAGAACGATTTCGCACCTGCTCTGATGCGCTCACCTTTTTTGCAGAAATGCCCCGTCACGTCGAGATGAAAATCCTGCATCGATTTGGGAAAATCGCTTGCATACCCCAAAACCAGATCCGACAGGCCAGCAGCATAGCGCACGTCATGCTCAGGCATTGCAGTGGCTGCAGCATATTCCATAACGATTTTCTGCTGAGCAGAGTGCAGCTGTGGCTGTTCCAGGCGCATCAGCACCAGCGCATCGGCCAGCAGGCACTCTGAAAAACAATCATGCTGACTGGACAGTTGCAAAAAACTGGTCACGTCTGCAGGCTGAATGCGGTAGGCCTTGGCCAGCAAGTCGGCCATTTGCCCGGGCAGGTTGAGCGCATTGAGCAGCAGGCCCAGCAGGCGTTGCTGCGCCGCACCCAGTGGCCCCGCCACCATGAGCATGGCGCACAGCAAGGTGGCGTATTGCTGGCGGGTACGTTTGTCGGCAATGGCCAGGTGGTGTTTGGGCAAAGGCTGCGTGTTTTGCAGTGCGGCATCCAGCCCCAGCTCAAGAGCTTGTGCGGCTGTACTGGCAGAAGTGGCGGTCGAGGCGTCAGCTGCCTGCTGAAGGCGCTTCGCCAGTTGCCCCAGTACATGGGCAATTTCCTGAAACTCCTGAAGCGGTTGTTCTTGGTTCATGACGATAATTGAGTATGTTGATTCGCTCGCTTGCAGCAACCCATGCAGTGAATGCACCGCGATGTGTCATGCACTTTGCCAAGGCAGTTGTTGCCTGGGATATTGCAGAAGTTTCGCCAGACGGGGGCTGGGGCCAGTGGCTGCGTTTGCAAAGCTGAGCAACGACAGAAGGGACTTCGTGGCGCCATGCCGCAGCAGAGCGTCGCGCCGCCACGGTTCAGGCTTGCTCGCGCCCAATGCTTGCAAAATGTGTGCGTAGTCCGGCTCGGGAGCGCCTTGGCGTTCGCGTTCGGCGCGCAGCATGGTCAGAAGGTTGACTTCACATAAATCCAGCAGTTCCACGGCTGAGGGTTCTGGCAGAGCGATGCTGAATTTTTCACCCGTTTTTTTCAATTGCATAAACCAGTTGCCTGAAAACGCTTTCAGGCCTTCTGTCTGGGCTTGCAGGTGGGTACGTTCTTGCTGCGCGCGATCGATCAGGCCTTGCACATCTTGTGCGGCGTCATCATCGTCCACCAGCGCAACGATGCGATTCAGGCGGTTTAGGTGCAGATTAAGCTCACACTGCGCTTCTTCGAGGTAGCGGCTGTAGCGTAAAAATTGCCGCTTGAAGTGGCGAGCAAAATCAGGCTCACGTGGTTGGCCATTGAATTGGCCGATGGCCTGTAGCAAGGGTTCGACGGGGTATTCGGCCTTTTTGCGCGCAGAAACTGGAATGACCGCCTGCGCTGGCATGCCCCGTAGGGCCAGAGTTTGCTGCACCAGTTCAACGATACGCTGCACATCATGCGGAGTGCGCTTATCGGCACGTGTCACAGCCACAATGCGCGGAATGTTGCGGTTGATCGTTGCCAAGAAGGCAAGATCGTCTTCGGTGATATTGCCACTTTCGGCCGATACTACCCATACGATGGCGTGTGCTGTGTTGAGCTGGATACGTGCGAGTTGCGCATCGGTACGGGCACTATAGTTTTCGTCATCAGGCTTGGAATAGCCAGGCGTGTCGATAAAGGCCAGATGAGGCCAGGGGAAGTCGGGATGGGTTACGAAGGCTGCATTCAGCAGACGGCCTACGCTGCTGCCGTAGCGGACAAGCTCATCGTGCGTGAGCGTAAGAAATTCCTGCGGGCTGAGCGGGATGCAGTTGTGGTACTGGTTCAACGCCGACACGGTATGGCTGGCACCGTGCATCAGATAGGTGGGCACCGAAGTGGTCGGATCGATTTGCGTCGCCAGCAGCCGCTGCCCAAGCAGGGCGTTGATAAGGCTGGATTTTCCAGCGCTGAATCCGCCACCAAAGGCAATGGTCGTTTTTTGTGCCAGTGCAGGAAAGGCACAGAACTCACGAAACCGTTCCAGTTCCTGCTCCAGCGCGAAGTAGATGTCTGCGAAGTTGTTGGGACTGCCTTTGCGGGCCAGTTCCAGCAGGTCATGCTGCAGCAGGTACTGCATTTTTTCCAGGTCCTGTTGCACCAAGGCGCCGCTGTCTGGGGGCTGGGTAGCGCGACACAACAGCTGGTAGCGGCTGCGCAAGTCTTCAGATGAAAGGGAAGGGATGGCAGAAACGTCGGTCATTTTTGCGTGATGATGTCGATCAAGTAGATAGGTTTGCCATTCGTGGGGTGTAGACAGGCAAGCCCTGGTTATCCATGGCTTGCGTAGGAATGGGCGTACTGAATCCACTCCTGCACTTGCGTCCGGTCTGCCACGATTTGCTGCAACTGTGCAGCGAAGACTTCACGGCTGGCCTGCAAACGTTGCTGCAACTGCTGCAGCGCTGCTGCCAGCGAGTCGCGCTGTTGCGCTGCTGCCGACTGAATTTGGTCATACGCTGTATTGGCTTGCTGCTGCAGGGTCTGTGTGAGCATCGGACGGATTTGCGCGATCACTTGTGGAAATATGGTTCCCGTCAGCTGCGCTCGAATTCTCTGCCGCTGTTGTTCGCGTTGTTCTGCCTTGGCTGCATCATCGCGGGATCCAAAAAAACTGGATATGAGAACCGGAAGCAGTACGCTCGCAATCATGGCAATCGGCCCCGCCAGTTTGGGCACAAATCGCGTTAACAAAAGCCCCAGACCTTGCAGCAAGCTGGTAGATAGCGTACTGGTATCCACATCGCTGGTTGATATGGCAATTTCTGGCACGTCAACACTGCAGGCAAATTCTTCCGGGAGTGCTTCAGCCAGCCTCTCAAGGTAGCGGCGCATTTCGGGTGCAAACTCTTTCTGTATTCCTTTGGCCACAGACAATCGCACGGTCTGGCTGATGGGTGTTTTCAGGTCCAGGTCGCCAGACAGCACACAGCTGATATAGTGGTCTGTCTGGGCACACAGGGCAGATTCAACGCTCTCCAGAATATGTGCTTCAGCGCGTGGTAAGGCATCATGCAGTGCCTGAGTTTCGTCATGGAGCTTTTCTTCAAATGCAGCCATGTGGGTCTGTACTTGCGCAAGCTCAATCTGGACAGCCTCACCGTCCAGATCGTCTTTATTTTCCAGCGTTTGCAGATAGCGCGAAAAGGTGTCGAGCTGTCGCACGAGAATGGTGCCCACTTTTCTGTTGAACAGCGCTTCGGATTGCTGCTCAAGTCCATCCAGCGCTGCAATCAGTGCATTGAGGTCTTTGATGCGTGCACTGGTGACAACCGTTTCCAGGGGCGTTTGCTGCATGGCATTGGCAATATCTTGACTGACCTGCTGTGCGATGGCATTCCAATCAGCGGGCAGAACCTGATCCGCCTTGGTGATCACAGCGACTACTGGGCGATTGTGCAGTTGCAGTTCTACCAGTGCGTTGCGCACAGACTGGTGCAAGGTACCTTCCTTGGCGCTAACCACGACACAATAGGCCAAGCTGCGGTCTGCATAACCGTCTATGGCTCGGCTGTGCCTTTCTATGCCTGCATCGAGACCAGGCATATCCACCAAACACAAATGAGGCCATCGCGCCAATGTCGCCGAAGGGTAAGTAACCTCTACCCACCCACCACCTTCCAAGTGATCCAGTTCATTGTCCAGCACTTGCTGTGCCGTGAGTGGCGCGGTGCGGCCATCAGGCCAGTGTGCCGCGTAATGCGCCCTCTTCTCGCCGTACCGCAACTCAGCGGGAACCGCAGTTTGCGGATCGATACTGGTAGTAAAAACACGCTCGCCGAGCAATGCGTTAAGCAGGGAGGACTTGCCACTGCTGAAGGCCCCCATCAACGGGACACGTACGACAAACGTTTGCGATTCTTGGGCCAAGCTGTCAATCCAGTCCGTGGGGCGACCATATTTTTGCAAGATTTGCTGAATGGCCGGTGCGTTTTGCGAAAGATAGGCTTGCAGGGCGAACATAGATTTGCTGATGAGTGGAGACTTCGTGGTCTCATGCATCTTACAAGATGTAACTGACAGCTGATGTCAGTGAACTGCGCCGTTCTGGCCTCATGCTTGAACGCTTTTTTAGGTTCATCACAGTGGGCTGTTGCCGGTTCCATTGACACCGACCTAAGCTTTTTGAGCTTGCTCGAACTGTACGGGACTGAGATAGTCGAGCGTCGAATGCCGGCGCGTCGGGTTGTAGAAGCACTCGATGCAATCGAACACATCTGAACGGGCCTACCCTCAGGTACGGTACACCTTCTTGCGAACGTGTTCACGATCTGAGTGCTTCATCGACCAGCATCGACAGGCCTAACCGACGCTGTCCCTGCCATACAGGCAACGCCGCAATCCAACCACTTGAATCGTCCGCGCGTAACCCGTTGATTTCAGTGAGCTACGTAGCGGGCTCCCGCGAACTTCGGGCCATTGGTGAAGAGCGAAGTCCGGGAGAAAAATCGCCGGAAGAGAGCCAAAAGTGGCTGAGAA
Organism: Allobrachymonas sp.; assembly: GCF_041912815.1. NCBI lineage: Bacteria > Pseudomonadati > Pseudomonadota > Betaproteobacteria > Burkholderiales > Comamonadaceae > Allobrachymonas > Allobrachymonas sp. The sequence continues at coordinate 125,999 of NZ_JAYRLV010000007.1, forward strand.
CGGATCCGACGACCTGACGGCGAAGTCCGCAGGCTTCCACAGGAACCTGCGTGAACTGTCGCTATCAGACGAGAAAAGCCCCAACTGAGAACAGTTGGGGCTTCAATAATGGTGGCGGAACACGGAACCGAACCCGCGTCCGCAATCCGAGCCAGATGGTAACGCCTTGGCCTTGAGGGCGTGGATTCAACGATTTGGCCATTCTTTTCTTCGCCCAGCCTCTGGTCTAGTTCGCCGTCATATGGGAAAATTGGCAACTCTTGGCAATCCCTACTCATCAACGGCAAAGGCGAGACGATGGCAGACCCGGAAGGTGAAATCCTGACCCTGGACGAGGTGGCCGCTTACTTGAAGGCTGGCAAGCGCACCGTCTACCGCCTTGCGGCCGAAGGCAAGCTCCCCGCTTTCAAGTTGGGCGGCACGTGGCGTTTCCGTCGCAGCGACCTGGATGAGTGGATTGCCGCCAATCTGACCAACAAAGATTCGGGGGCAAGCGACTGATGGAACTGATCGACAACATCAGCAGGTTGCTTGGCGACGATCTCAAGCAGACCCTCCGGCCAGGCGCGCGCCTGAAGGTCGCGGCCTCGTGCTTTTCGATGTACGCCTTCGAGGCGCTGAAAGCCGAGCTGGAAAAGATTGACGAGCTGGACTTCATCTTCACCTCGCCCACCTTTGTTGCCAACGAGGTCACCGACAAGATTCGCAAAGAGCGAAAGGAGTTCCACATCCCCAAGCTCGACCGGGAGCGCAGCCTCTACGGCAGCGAGTTTGAAATCCAGCTGCGCAACAAGCTCACCCAGCGGGCGGTGGCCAAGGAGTGCGCCGAGTGGATACGGCGCAAGGCCAAATTCAAGAGCAACCGCACCAAAGCGCCGATGCAGCAGTTCGCCTGCGTCCAGGCTGGCGGCACCGACACGGCTTACATGCCCCTGCACGGGTTCACCGCTGTCGATCTCGGGTACCAGCAAGGCAATGCGGTTTCCAACCTCGTCAACAAGATGGACGAGGCACCATTTGCTGCCACGTACCTGAGCCTATTCGATCAGATCTGGAACGACCCCGAAAAGCTGGAGGACGTGACAGCGCAGATTTGCGAGCACATCGCCTCGGTCTACCAAGAGAACTCACCCGAGAGCATCTACTTCCTGATGCTCTACAACATCTTCAACGAGTTCCTAGACGACATCGACGAAGACGTCCTGCCCAACGACCGCACGGGCTACCAGGACACCCTAATCTGGAACAAGCTGTTCAACTACCAGAAGGATGCTGCCACCGGGATCATCAACAAGCTGGAAACCTACAGCGGCTGCATCCTTGCAGACAGCGTCGGCTTGGGCAAGACCTTCACCGCACTGGCCGTCATCAAGTATTACGAGCTGCGCAACCGGTCAGTGCTGGTGCTCTGCCCCAAGAAGCTGGCGGATAACTGGCTGAACTACAACCGCAACCTCAAGACCAACATCTTCGCCCGCGACCGGTTTAACTACGACGTCCTCTGCCACACGGATCTGTCCCGCACCAGCGGCGAGTCCTTCGGTACGCCGCTGAACCGAATCAACTGGGGCAACTACGACCTCGTCGTCATCGATGAGTCGCACAACTTCCGCAACAACGACGCCTACAAGGATAAGGAAACCCGCTACCAGAAGCTGATGCGCAAGGTGATCCAAGAAGGGGTCAAGACCAAGGTGCTGATGTTGTCGGCCACGCCAGTCAACAACCGCTTTACTGACTTGCGCAACCAACTGGCCCTGGCCTACGAAGGCAACTCCGAAAACCTCACAAAAAAGTTGCGCACAGACAGAAGCGTTGAGGAGATTTTCCGAGGCGCACAAGCAGCCTTCAATGCCTGGTCGAAGCTCCCCCCGGAAGAACGTACCGCGCGTGCGATCCTCGACTCACTGGACTTCGACTTCTTCGAGCTGCTCGACAGCGTCACCATCGCACGCTCGCGTAAGCACATCCAGACCTTCTACGACACCAAGGACATCGGTCAATTTCCGGAGCGCCGCAAACCGCTGTCGTTTCACTGCCCGTTGACCGAGCGGTCGGACGTGTTGGGCTTCAACGAAATTTTCGAGCAACTCTCACTGCTCAAGCTGGCCGTGTATGCGCCCATCAGCTACATCCTGCCCAGCCGTCTGAAGAAGTACGAGGAGATCTACGACACCAAGGTAGGCGGCAAGGGCACGCTGCGCCAAGCCGACCGCGAAAAGAGCCTGCAGGCCTTGATGACGGTCAACCTGCTAAAACGGCTTGAAAGTTCGGTGCAGTCTTTCCGGCTAACGCTGCAATCGCTGCGGGCCAACAACGAAGCCACCCTCGCAAAGATCGCCGCGTTCAACCAATCCGGCGGCGCGGTCACGGTGGGGGACCTCACGGAAGTGCTGGAAGGGCTAGATGCAGAGGACGATGAGCTGCCAATGCCTGGCGACGAGGGCGGCGAGATCGGCAGCAAGATCAAGATCAGCCTCGCCGACATGGACTTACCGTCCTGGGAGCACGAACTGAAGGTGGACTTACAGGTCATCGATGCCTTGCTGGCTTCGATGAACAAGATCACGCCGCAGGACGACGCCAAGTTGCAGCACCTCAAAGCGCAACTGCTCGGCAAGATTGCAAACCCAATCAACCCCGGCAACAGGAAGGTACTGATCTTCACAGCCTTTGCTGACACAGCTGATTACCTGTACGCCAACCTTGCGCCGGAGCTGCTGGCCACGCTCGCCATCCACACGGCCAAGGTCACCGGAAAGGGGGCGCCGCAGTCCACCATCAAGAGCAAAACTCAGAAGCGCAGCTATGACTTCCAGGAGCTGCTCACCCTGTTCTCCCCTCGCTCTAAAGAGAAGGCGGTGGTACTACCGGACGAGCCGCACGAGGTGGATCTGCTGATCGGCACCGATTGCATCTCCGAAGGCCAGAACCTGCAGGACTGCGACTACCTGATCAACTACGACATCCACTGGAACCCAGTACGCATCATCCAGCGATTTGGCCGGGTAGATCGCATTGGCTCGCCCAACAGCAGCATCCAGCTAGTCAACTACTGGCCCGACATTTCGCTCGACGAGTACATCAACCTCAAGGAGCGCGTCGAGAGCCGAATGATGATCGCCGACGTCACCGCGACGGGTGACGACAACGTGCTGTCTGCGCAGGCCAACGACGTGTCGTACCGCAAGGAGCAACTGCGTCGCCTGCAGGAGGAAGTGATCGAGCTGGAGGATTTGAAGACCGGTGTCTCGATCACCGACCTTGGCCTCAACGACTTCCGCATGGATTTGCTCAACTACGTCAAAGCCCACGGCGAACTGAGCAATGTGCCTAACGGGATGCACGCAGTGGTTCCCGCTAGACCCGAGATGGGCCTACGACCGGGCGCGATCTTCACGCTGCGCAATCGTAATGCTGGGATCAGCCTCAACCAGCACAACCGCCTGCACCCGTACTACCTCGTCTACATCAACCGCGAGGGAGAGGTCATTCATGACCACACCGAGGTGAAGCGCCTACTCGATCTGGTGCGTACCTGCTGCAAGGGCCAGGACAAACCCATCGTCGACGTGTGCCAGCGCTTCAATCAGGAAACGGCAGATGGCCGCCGGATGCAGCCCTACTCCGATCTGTTGGGCAAGTCCATCCGTTCGATGATCGAGGTAAAGGAAGAAAAGGATTTGGACAGCCTGTTCAGCGGTGGCAAGACCACGGCATTGACAGACACCATCTCCGGCCTGGACGACTTCGAACTCATCAGCTTCCTCGTGATTCAGGAGGCTGGATGAGTCAAGGAGCGACGACACAAAAACCAGCGCTGATCGCCTACCCCAAACAAGCTGCTTTCGGACGCGTTCTGCCCAAGAACAAAATCTATGAGCACAGCGGGGCCAACACCCGGCTGAAGGAACTGTTCGTCGAGCAGGTCGAGCAGATCGTCTGGCAGTACAAGCTCGCCCCAGAGACGATCAACCTGCCTGCGCGGCCCGGTGTGCCGGAAATCCAGATTTTCAGCATCCAGCTCAAGTCCACCGAGCTGCACGAAGACGTGCTCCGCTGCATTGATGGCGCGGTGCAGTTCCCGATCATGTTTGAACTACACCAAGGCCAGGGCGATCAGGCGAAAACGCAGGTAGTGGCGGCTTACAAGCGCCCGAGCGAAGCCGACGCCAGTCGCTGGGTGCTGTCCAGCTACTTCACCAGCGACTGGATGCCTGCGGCAACTGCCCGCACGCCTATGCCGCTGGCCCTCGACATGGCCCACCTGTACTCCGTTCTGCTGCAAGGCTTAATGCCGCTGCCAGCACGTCCACAGGAGGCCTTACCCGACTGGATTGCGCGTATCGAGCAGGCGGCAAGCAAGCGCCGCGAAGTCGAGAAGACCCAGGCGAGACTGGCTAAGGAAAAGCAATTTAACCGCAAGGTCGAGATCAACGCGACCTTGCGGCAACTGAAATCTGAACTTCAACAATTGAGCCGCTGAACCCCGATATCGGAAGCGCAGCGACCAGAGGACCAAAAATGGACAAATTGAAAATGCACTCGCCCAATCTCACGCAAGACAACATCGCCCGCATTCGCGATCTGTTTCCGGGTTGCGTGACGGAAGCCAAGGGTGAAGACGGCAACGTGAAGCTGGCGGTGGATTTTGACCAGCTACGACAGGAGTTGGCTGATTCGGTTTTAGAGGGGACACAAGAGAGATACCAGCTAAATTGGCCGGGAAAGCGTGAGTCGATTTTGGCAGCAAACTCACCCATCCAGAAAACTCTGCGCCCATCCCGCAATGAAAGCCTGCATTTCGACGAAACAAAAAACATCTTCATCGAGGGTGATAACTTAGAGGCTCTTAAGCTTCTTCAAGACAACTACCTCGGTAGGATTAAGACGATATATATCGACCCACCCTATAACACCGGAAGCGATTTAATCTACAACGACTATTTCACGGAAGGTGCATCGGACTTCCGTCAAAAAGCGAGCGAGCGCGATGAATTAGAAAACAGGCTCGTCACTAATTCGGATACGCAGGGTCGATATCACTCGAACTGGCTATCCATGATTTATCCGCGCCTAAAAATTGCAAGAAGCCTGCTTTCGGATGATGGCCTTATATTTATAAGCATTGGAGACGAAGAGCAAGCGAATTTAAAAAAGCTATGCGATGAAATATTTGGCGGCTCAAATTTTATCGCGACTTTCCCAAGAATTACAAAAAAGGGAGGGAAATCGACCGATGCAGTATCGAAGAACCATGATTATATTATTTGCTATTCAAAATCAGATGCGGCGAGGTTGTATCCTTTTGAACATAGCGACGAAGGGTTCTCAAACAGTGATCAACATGTCGATGAGAGGGGTAAATACAAACTAAACCAGACCCTCGACTATGACACGCTTGGCTACGTCAAGTCGCTCGACTATGAAATAGAGGTAGATGGCGTTTTTTATTACGCCGGCGGCGTCACCAAGAAAGAATGGGAGCAAAGAAGAGCAGAGAACCCAAAAGATGGATATCGCTGGCGATGGTCGAAAGATCTGTTTAATTTCGGCCTAGCTAATGATTTCGTCGTAATAAAAAACGGCAGGAATGGAGCTCGGATTTATACCAAGACCTATGAAAGAGCAACCATCGATGATGGGCCTAGTGGAGGCTACTCGGTCGTAATCGAAGACAGAACCAAGGCGCTACCAAGTATTGAGTTTATTGAGAATGAGTACTCAAACGACAATGCAAAAAAAGAGGTTCAAAAGCTTATCGGGAAAGGGATGTTTGATTATCCAAAGCCATCTAGTCTTGTGCAAAAACTTGTTTCATTCTCCAGCCGTAATGACGACATTGTTCTTGATTTCTTTGCTGGCTCCTGCACAACGGCTCACGCTGTAATGAAGGCCAACGCTGAGGATGGTGGAAACAGAAGATTTATCGTTATCCAAATTCCGGAGGCTTGCTCCGAAAAGTCGCAGGCACTCAAACTTGGTTTTAAATCTATATCTGCCATTGGTATCGAGCGGATCAAGCAATCCGGCGCAACTGTCCTTGCAGGTCCATGCCACAGCGAATGGAAGAAGGATATTGGCTTTAGGGTACTCAAAGTTGATACCTCAAACATGGCGGACGTCTATTACGTGCCCGACGCGCTGAACAAGGCTGAGGTCGATCTTTTTGTCGACAATATCAAGCCCAACCGTACAGAGGAAGACTTGCTGTTCCAGGTGATGCTGGACTGGGGTGTTGATCTTGCGTTGCCGATTGCCAGGGAATCCATTCAGGACAAAGAAGTGTTCTTTGTTGATGACAACGCATTGGCTGCCTGCTTTAACGCGCACAGTGGCATTGACGAAGCATTCGTAAAGGAACTGGCCAAGCGCCAGCCGCTGCGGGTTGTCTTCCGCGATGCGGGCTTCAAGGACGACGCAACCAAGATCAACGTTGAGCAGATCTTCAAACTCTTGTCGCCTGCCACCGAAGTGAAGTGCATCTGAGGAGGCTGCGATGAAGCTGAAATTCAAGACGCAGGCCTACCAGACGGCGGCGGTGCAGGCAGTAGTAGATTGCTTCAAGGGGCAGGTTCCGCATCATGGCGGCGTTCGCTATCGGCTCGATCCCGGCAGCCAGAAAGCAGCCCCAGCGAGCCCGCAAGCGGCGCTCGCGCTGGAGGCCGCTTCGCCTGAAGCTGCAGCGGAAAGGGAAGCCGCGTTCCGCAACGCCGACTTCACGTTGTCGGAAACAGCGCTGCTCGACAACATCCGAGCCGTGCAGCACGGCCAGAATCTGCCCGTGTCGGACGCACTGGTCAAGACCAAGGTGGCCAAGGTCAATCTCGACATCGAGATGGAAACGGGCACGGGCAAGACCTACTGCTACATCAAGACCATTTTCGAGCTGAACAAGCAGTACGGCTGGAGCAAGTTCATCATCGTGGTACCCAGCATCGCCATCCGTGAAGGCGTGGCCAAGTCGCTGCAGATCACCGCCGAGCACTTTCTGGAGAGCTATCACAAGAAGGCACGCTTCTTCATCTACAACTCAAAGCAGCTGCACCACCTGGAGAGTTTCTCTTCGGATGCGGGCATCAACGTGATGGTGATCAACGTCCAGGCCTTCGCCGCACGAGGGGCCGACAACCGTCGCATTTATGACGTGCTGGACGATTTCCAGTCGCGCAAGCCCATCGACGTGATCAGCGCAAACCGCCCCATCTTGATTCTGGATGAGCCGCAGAAGATGGAAGGCGCGGCGACGCTGAAGTCTCTGGAGGAGTTCAAGGCGTTGATGGTGTTGCGCTACTCGGCCACCCACAAGACTACGCACAACAAGATCCACCGTCTCGATGCGCTGGACGCCTACAACCAGAAGCTGGTGAAAAAAATTGCCGTTCGCGGCATCGCGGTGAAAGGCCTTGCGGGCACGGCGGGTTATCTGTACCTGCAGTCCATCGAGATATCGAACAAGAAGCCTCCAGAAGCGCGTGTGGAGTTCGAGCAAAAACTGGCGGGCGGAAACATCAAGCGGGTGGTCAGGAAGCTCTCAAAAGGCGACAACTTGTTCGATCTGTCGAACGGGCTCGATCAGTATCGGGATGGCTTTGTCGTGGCCGATATCAACGCCAACTCCGACACCCTGACCTTCACTAATGGCGTTGAACTCACCGTCGGGGATGCGACTGGTGATGTGACCGAGGCCGCGCTGCGCCGCATACAGATCCGAGAGGCCATAAAGGCGCACTTCGACAAGGAACAGGCGCTGTTCCAGCAAGGCGTGAAGGTGCTCACGCTTTACTTCATCGACGAAGTGGTCAAGTACCGAGACTACTCGCAGCCCGACGAAAAAGGTGAGTACGCCCACATCTTCGAGGAGGAGTACCAGCTCTTCCTCAACGAGGTGCTGGAGCTGGATGAGACGCCGTACGTCAAATACCTCAAAGGGATTTCTGCCGAAAAGACTCACAGCGGCTATTTCTCCATCGACAAGAAGAGCAAACGACTGGCCGACCCATCGGTCGTAGCGCGTGGCGAGAACGCGGGACTTTCTGACGACGTAGACGCCTACGACCTGATCCTCAAGGACAAGGAACGGTTGCTGTCGTTCGCCGAGCCCGTGCGCTTCATTTTTTCGCACTCTGCCCTGCGTGAAGGCTGGGACAACCCGAACGTGTTTGTGATCTGTGCGCTCAAGCACAGTGACAACACAATTTCCCGCCGCCAGGAAGTGGGACGTGGCTTGCGACTGTCCGTCAACCAAAGCGGTGACAGGATGGATCACCCGGCCACGGTACACGAAGTGAACGTGCTGACTGTGGTGGCCAGCGAGAGCTACAAGGAATTCGTGGCGGCGCTGCAGAAGGACATCAGCGAGTCGCTGTCGGCGCGTCCGCGCTTGGCGAATGAGGCCTACTTCACCGGCAAAGTTCTGAAGACAGCGACTGGTGATGTCGAGGTCACACCGCAACTCGCTAAGCAGATCTACAAGTACCTGCTCAAGCACGACTACACCGACGACGCAGATCGCATCACCACCGCGTACCACGAGGCCAAGAAAGACGGCGCGCTGGCTGCGCTGCCCCCCGAGTTGGCACCACATGCCGAGCAGGTGCTCAAACTGATTGACAGTGTCTTCAGCGAGAGCCAGTTGCCCGAAATTGGTGACGACCGCAGGCCCAAGAAGAACCCGCTGAACGCCAACTTTGAGAAGCAGGAGTTCAAGGAGCTTTGGAATCGGATCAACCGTAAAGCGGCGTACAGCGTCGACTTCAACTCCGACGAGCTGGTGCAGAAAGCGGTCAAGACACTCAACGACAAAGATGCTGGGCTTCGTGTGACCCCATTGCAGTACACCATCCAGCACGGTGAACAGGCAGCCGCTGTGACCTACGATGGGATCAAGGGCGGCAAAGCTTTCGAATTGAAGGACTCTGAGACGGAAACTAACCGCGTTTCAATCCATTCAGCTGTCAAGTATGACCTGATCGGCAAACTTGCGGAAGGCACCCAGCTGACACGGCGTACGGTGACCGACATTCTGAAGGGACTCAACGCGGCCGTATTCGCGCAGTTCAAGACCAACCCGGAGAGCTTCATCGCCGAGGCGATTCGCCTGATCAACGAGCAGAAGGCCACGGTCATCATCGAGCACTTGGCCTATGACCCGGTGGAAGACAAGTTCGATCTGGACATCTTCACAGCCGGGCAGACCAAGCAGGACTTCAGCAACGCAGTCAAGACTCCCAGGCACCACATTTACGACTTCGTGCTGCCGGATTCCGGATCGAAGCCGGAGAGCGATTTTGCGGAGGCGTTGGAGGCCAGCGCTGAAGTCGTTGTGTATGCCAAGTTGCCGCGCGGTTTCCTGATCCCGACACCGGTAGGCGACTACAACCCGGACTGGGCCATCTCGTTCAAGGAAGGCGCGGTGAAGCACATTTACTTCGTCGCGGAAACCAAAGGATCGATGTCCACGATGGATCTGCGTGAGATCGAGAAAACTAAGATCAAATGCGCTCGCAGGTTTTTCGATGAGATGAATCGTCGCCACTCACCTGAAAATGTGAAGTATGACGTAGTGGATAGCTTTGGGCGACTTATGGAGTTGGTCAAACAATAGATACCGCCATTGTAGGAAATTCAGACAAATCTGAGCCTTGATTGCCTCCGCTGATGTAGGAGGCATTTCTTCGGCAGAAAATGATTGTGTTTCACAAAGGGAAATCATGAAAATCAAGTTAAACAACGGAAAGCTAGTAGAAAAATACACTGTTGCTGATCTGCCTGCGGAAATAAATTGGGCAAAAAGCACTGCTTTAAAGAAAGCAAACCACACGGCAGATACTTGGCAAGGGCGATCCCCCCATAAGCGGTTTGAGAATATTTTCCTTGGAGATCTGGCAAAAAATATTGTCAAGAAATACTTGCTACAAGAGATTGCCGGAGTTTCACCATTTCTAATTGAATACGATCAAATCAGAACCGATGACTTTAGAAATAGAGACATGTTTGATTTAAAAATCGAAAAGGACGCAACTTCGATAGAACTAGAAATTAAATCCTCAGGCGAAAAAACAATTTCAGACCCATCCTCACTGAACTCTTCGCGCAGACTAATTGTTAATCAGCCAGGGCCCCACTATCACCTATCTGATGCATGTATTCAAGTGATGTTTGTACCAGCAAATATGCAGTTTTTCAAGAACGAAATCACCGCGTCTCAATTAAGCCTTGAAAAATATTCAGAAGGCTACATTCAAGACTTTTCTGCAGCCTCCGTGATTGCATATATTATGGGGTTTGCTGACTTACAAATGCAAAAAAATGCTCTGGCTAATCTTTTCTCTGTAAATAACAGCGGGGCGGGAGCAAATCGCCGATCGTACGCCGACCTAATTCTCTCAAATACACATCAGATTGATTCACTAACCCAAGCGATTAAGAAGAAGATTTCGCTGTGATACGGCTGCATCGCGATGGCGGACAACATTCTGAGATTGGCATGCAACCCTTTTCAATTACCCTTTTCGCTACGACCGGTGACCCAGAGGGGATTCGCCACCTCGACAAGTCGAACTGGTCGGGCTACGGCGTAGTCTTCAACAAGGAGCTTTTCCATCTGTTGAAGCAGGAGCCGGGCTTCTCGCAGGCCGGTATCTACATCCTCGTCGGTAATGCCGCCGAAGAGACGATCTACATCGGCGAGGCTGACCCCGTCGGTGACCGGCTGAAGAACCACGTCTCGAACAAGGAAGGTTGGGTGTGGGGCGTCTACTTCTTCGACCGCAACCACAAGATCGGCAAGACCGAAGTCCAATATCTTGAGTCGGCGCTGGTTGCGCTGGCCAAGAAGCATGACCGGGCTATCCTTCTGAACAAGAACAACCCGACGGCTCCGACGATGGCCCCGGCAGCCAAGGCAACGGCGCAGGCCTTCCTGGCCGACATGTTGCTGATCCTGCCGATGCTTGGCATCAACGCTTTCACCCCGCCTAAGCAGGAAGACCCGAGCGATCAGGTGCAGCCAGTTGGTTCGGAGAACGACAAGTTCGACACCGTCGTCGTTCCCGCACGCGAGGAAGGATTCAAGCAGCGCTTCCTGAACGAGAACTGCTGGTTTGCCGTTCGGATCAATGCGAAGCACATCTCGAAGCTGAAGTTCATCGCTGCCTATCAAGTCGCTCCCGTCGCAGCGATCACCCACATTGCCGAGGTCGAGGCCATCCTGCCTTACAACGACACAGGGAAGTACATGATCAAGTTCAAAGGGCCAGCGACTGCGATTGTCCCGATCCCGCGCCCGGAGAACAGCGAGGTCAATATGCAGTCGTCCCGCTACGCGCTGCGGGAAAAGCTGCTCGCGGCAAAGAATCTGGACGAGGTGTGGACGTAAGGATAGATGTGCGTCAGAAAGGCGGAAGTTGGCCAGCGCCAAATCACTGTTTTGCGACTGCCATTGTTTCCGTGACCCACATCTGCAACGCCCTCAGTTGCTCGGCGTTTTCGTGGCAGGTCTGGTAGTTGGCGGCAAGGGTTCCGGCGACGGCAGAGAGCGCAATGCCTGCGGCGGCCGCATCAGCATCTCTGGCGGGCTCGGGCAGCTCACCGGCGGCGGCAGCGTCGTGCAGGCGCACAAAGCCACGGTTGATAGTGCAAGCAGCATCGGCTTGAACGGGCACATAGACGGGAACCTCCTTGATGATGGTGTCGCCCTTCTCGCGGA
>NZ_JAYRLV010000008.1:0-135221 GCF_041912815.1 Allobrachymonas sp.
CAGAAAGCCCTGCGGCATGAAACGCCCGTTCAGGCTCTCAAGCGATGGCAGGGGTCACATCCCACGTTGTTTGAAAAGAACGTACGCAATCATCCGGGACCTGACATCTAGGTCATGAGTGCAGCATGAAACCCACCGAATGATACTACTTAGTAAGTAAGTACATATAAGAAATGCACTTTTATTACCAACATGTACCTGGCAATAAAAGAAATTGCTTCTCATTCAATGTCTAAGGCGACGTATGACCGTGCTGCCCGAACTGTGACGGTCTATCCGCCTATGCAGCCTGGATGCGGGATTCCCTGACCTCGACTTGGTGAATAGCCGAACTGCACTCCCCCGCAGCATTTGACATTCCGGTAGCCCTGCCGGAGGCCTTCGCAGGCTCTACACTTGCTGATTCGATCCCTTCGTTTTCCTCTTTCCTGTCCAGACGAGTCTTCCATGCAGTCCACCGGCCTTGTGCGCACCGTGTTTTTCGTGTCCGACAGCACCGGCACCACTGCCGAAACCTTCGGCAATTCCATCCTGGCCCAGTTCGATCTCACGATCAAGCGGGTCCGCAAGCCCTTTGTCAACGACCTGCAGAAGGCCGAGGAGCTGATCGACGAGATCAACCGCATCTCGGCCAATGGGGCAGACCGTCCCATCGTGTTTTCCACGCTGGTCAATCTGGAAATCGGCCGCGTCATCAACGAGAAGGCCCATGCGCTCGTGCTGGACATGATCGCGATGTTCCTCAATCCACTCGAAAAGGAGCTGGGGATCAAGTCACACCACCGGGTGGGCCGCTACTCCGACATCAGCCAGAACAAGGCCTATGCCGACCGGATCGAAGCCATCAACTACAGCCTGTCGCACGACGACGGCCAGACCAACCGCGATCTGGCGCAGTCGGATGTGATCCTGATTGGTGTGAGTCGCAGCGGCAAGACGCCCACCTCGCTGTATCTGGCCATGCAGCATGGGCTCAAGGTATCGAACTACCCGCTCATTCCCGAGGACTTCGAGCGCATGCAGCTGCCTCCGGCTCTGGTGCCCTACAAGCACAAGCTGTTCGGACTCACCATTGATCCCGCCCGCCTGAGCCAGATCCGCAACGAACGCCGGCCGCATTCCCATTACGCCAGCCTGGAGAACTGCCGCAAGGAAGTGGCAGCTGCTGAATCGATGATGCGACGCTCGGACGTGCGCTGGCTCTCAACCACCCACAAGTCCATCGAGGAAATCTCGGCCACGATCCTGCAGGAGATCAAGCCCGAGAAGCTGAACTGACCCCATGTAGTGTCGGCGCCAGCGTCGACCCAGTCAGGCAGATGGTGTCACGGACAGGAGCCCCGACGCCCGGCCGAGCAGCCGGCCTGGCACCGTCTCCTGCAGTGCGTTCCTCCCCGACAGGCTTCAGGCGTTGATCACCATGTCGTCTGCATAGTCCTTGCGCAGATTCACGCTGCTGCGTTCGCCCACGGCTGCAAAGTTGCGCGACAGCCAGCGCTTGGCCTGACGACGGCCATGCTCGAAGAGCTGCTCGATCATGCCTGCATCCGTGGAGACCCGGCTGGCTGCAGACATGTCCTTGAGCATGTCGCCCCCGTCGATGCGGTGCATGCGTACCTGCTTGAAGTCAGGCTCATGCAGCTTGCCCTCTTCGATGAGGCGGTTGATGAGGCCGATCACCTGCATCTGGGACAACAGGTTGGAGTTGAAACCGATCTCGTTGATGCGGTCGCTGATCTCGGACTGTGTCGTGGGCACCCCTTCGCGGACGAGCGGATTGATCTGCACCAGCAGGATATCGGGCGTATCGCACAGGGAAATCAGCGGCGTGAGCGGCGGATTGGCTACATATCCCCCATCCCAGTACGCCTTGCCATGGATCTCGACCGCCTGGAAAATCTGCGGCAGACAGGCCGAAGCCATGACGGCCTGCAGAGTGACCTCCTTGCCGGTGAAGATTTCGGCCTTGCCCGAATTGACGTGCGTGGCTGAAATGAACAGCGGATGCCCCTTGAGCGCAGCGATGGCATCGAAATCGATTTCCCGCTTGAGCATGCTGCGCAGCGGGTTGAGGTCGAGCGGATTGAGGTTGTAGGGCGAGGTCCACTGCCTCAGCACCGTGCTGGCAATGCGCATCGGGTTGGGCAGGAGCGAGTAATACGGCAGCATGCTCGCCAGGTTCTCGTTGAGCGAATTGAGAGTGCCGGCCGCCATCACGCCATGCCAGATCGACGAGAGCTTGTCGCGAGCCAGGGCATAGCCATCACCACCGTCGCGCTGTGCAAGCGCCAGCCCGTGTGCCACGGCCACCGTGTTGACAGCCCCGGCACTGGCACCGCTGATGCCGTTGATGTCGAGTCTTCCGTCTTCGAGAAGCGCGTCGAGCACACCCCAGGTGAAAGCCCCGTGCGAGCCCCCACCCTGCAGGGCCAGATTGACGCGCTTGCGTGACGCAGGAGCAGGCAATGCCGCCTGCGCAGGTGCCGCCGGCATGGTTCCGGACTTGGTATTCTGGCTGTGGTTCATGAACATTGCTCCTGAAGTGCGCCCATGTGGTCATGGGCATTCCATTTATGCTGCAGTGCAGCATCGAGGCCATATGGTAAGCGAATCGACAGGTTGCTGTCCGTGACATGGTGTGACGGGACAGGCAAATTTATACTTCAGGCGTGACGCATTTCCGTTTTGACAGAGGGAATGTGCCGTCTGCCCTGTCGTGTCCGTCCGACAGAAAGAGCCAGATTCTCGAATCCCAATTCCATGATGACAATACGGTCTTCAGACACTCCCACCTCCTCCGATGCACGCATGCGCATTGACAAATGGCTATGGGCCGCGCGCTTTTTCAAGACACGAACCCTGGCCGTCGACGAGATCCAGAAGGGACGCGTGCAGGTCAACGGAATCGACTGCAAGCCTGCCCGCGAGATCCGGGTCGGGGACCGCATTGCCATGCGGCAGGGCCAGATGCCCCGCACGGTGGTGGTGGAAGGTCTGTCACCCCAACGGGGACCGGCACCGGTGGCGCAGCAGCTGTACCGGGAAACCGAAGAAAGCCTGGCGCTGCGCCAGTCGATTGCCGAACGCAACCGCATGGCCCCCGAACCGGCTCAGGCCATTGCGCACGGCCGCCCCACCAAGCGCGACCGCCGCCTGCTCGAACAGGCACGCGAGGACTCCGGCGACTGGGGCTCGCGCTGGAGCGCCAGCCTGCCGGACTGACGCCGAGGGTGCTCCACCATGTCCGCCAAGCCCCTGTCGCCTCCCCTGGCCCGCTCCCTGCAGGACCTGCGCCACCTCAAGCAGGCTCTGGCCCAGGCACGTGCCGACGAACAGGCCCGCCTGCGCGCTGCCCGGGAACTGGCCGAGAAAACCGAAACCGCACGCTATGTGTTTGCACATGCCGTGGGCAAGGTCCGTCCATTGGCCGGGGCCCATCAGTCACGGGTGATGCTGGCGCCTGCCCCGGTGCTGCCTCGCCCCCTGCAGCGCGAGCGCGACCAGGAAGCCGTGCTGCGCGAAGCATTGAGCGACGCGTTCGATTTCAGCACCCTGCTCGAAACAGACGAAAGCCTGAGCTACCGGCAGCCCGGCATCGGGATGGATGTGGTGCGCAAGTTGCGGCAGGGGCACTGGAGCATCCAGCACCAGCTCGATCTGCATGGCCTGCGGCGCGACGATGCACGCGAGGCGCTGGGGTGCTACGTGCGTGAATGCCAGCGCCGTGGTCTGCGCTGCGTGCGGGTCATCACTGGCAAGGGACTGGGCTCGCCAGGCAAGACCCCCATTCTCAAGAACAAGGTGTATGGCTGGCTGATCCAGAAGAAGGAAGTGCTGGCCTTCGTGCAGGCCCGCCCCACCGAAGGCGGTGCGGGTGCCCTCGTGGTGCTGCTCGCACCGGCTTCGCGCGGCCGGCGTGCCTGAGGTGCTCTTTCTGCACCACCGCTGCCCAGGTCCGATTCAGCGGTTGCGCATCCAGTCCGCAGTCTGCATGAAGCTCTGGTTGAGTCGCTCGATCAGAGCGTCTGGCACGCCCTCTTCGGACATCGCCTGGTCCATGCAGGCCACCCACTGGTCCCGCTCCTTGATGCCGATGGAAAAGGGCATGTGGCGCGCCTTGAGCCGAGGATGGCCGAAGCGCTCGACAAAGTGATCGGGCCCCCCTGTCCATCCGCAAAGGAACCAGAACAGATGCTGCCGGGCGCGATCGAGCTCCGGGCCGTGGGCCGCGCGCAATTCGGTGTAGACAGGTTCAAGATCCATCAGATCGTAGAAGCGATCCACCATGCGCTGAATGCCGGGCTCGCCGCCCAGCAGATCGAACACCGTCACCTGCTTGTCCTGCACTTCCTCCTGCCCGGCGGAACCGTGCGGAGCGGTGGTGGACGAGGTGGAACGTTCTGGGGACATGGAATCGGTCATGGCTGCAGCTCTCCTTGCACGCGAGGATACAAAATACAAAATGATAAACTATTCTGCCGTCATCGCGCGCAGGGTCTGAACCACCGGCTGCCGGAGCAGCTCCCGCAAACTCCACCACCCTGCCAGCCAGGCCAGCAGGGCCCCGGCGAACGCCCCTGCCGGGACAATCCACCAGGCAGGAAGCCATGCAAAATCGAAGACCTGCCGTGCCAGCACCCAGGCCAGTCCCAGCGCCACCAGCCCTGCCAGGCTGCCAGCCACGGCCCCCACGAGCAGAAGCTCTGCAGCCTGCATGCGGGCCAGCAGGCCAGAACCGGCTCCCAGTGCCCGCATGAGCGCAAGGTCGCGCGCCCTGCTCTCCCGCGTGGCGTTGAGCGTGGCGAACAGCACGACCAGACCGGCCACCAACCCAAACGAAAACAGCAGCTCCACCGCCCCGATGACCTGATTGAGCACCTGCTGGATCTGCGTGATGGCACTGGTCATGTCGATCTGGGTCACATTGGGAAAGGTCTGCAGCACACGCCGATCGAGACTTGCGCCCCTGCTGTCATTCGGTGGGCTGCGGTAGGCCGTGATCCAGGTGACGCCTACCTCATCGCCGAGGCCGGCCACCGGGTACATGGCAAAGAAATTCACATGCATGGAGCTCCAGTCCACCTTGCGCACCGAGGTGACAGTGCTCTCGCGCAGCACCCCTCCCATGTCGAAGCGCAGGCGATCGCCCACATGCAGGCCCAGCGTCTTCATGATGCCGGCCTCCATGCTGATGGCCCGGGGATCTCCACTGCGCCAGCTGCCCTGCTCGACCGGCGAATACGACGGCGGCTGCACACTGAAGCTCAGGTTGAACTCCCGATCCACCAGACGGCGGGCCTGCTCGTCCTGGTAGCTGTCAGGCTGGATATCCCGACCATTGACGGCCACGAGCCGGCCTCGCACCATGGGATACCAGTCATAGCGCCGCACTCCGGCCTCCTGCAGCAGCGTCTGGAAGGCATGGGCCTGGTCAGGCAGGATGTTGATGACGAACCGGTTGGGCGCGTCGACGGGAGATGCCTGACGCCAGCTCTGCACCAGGTCGGTCCGCAGCAGAAACAGCAGCAGGAGTGCCAGCATGCCCACGGCCAGACTGCCGATCTGCACGGCCGCCACGAGAGGGCGTGCTGTGAGCTGCCGTATCGCCAGCACCAGCCAGCGCGGCCACATTCCGCCCTGTCGTCCCTGGGTGATGGCTCGCAGCAGGGCCAGCATGAGCCGGGCCAGCGCCAGAAACACCACGGTCGCCAGAGCGAAGCCCCCGACAGCGATGCTGCCGAGCCTGAGATCGTGGCTGGCAGCCAGCAGCAGCCCGGCGAATCCCGCCAGCCCCGCCACAATGGTCACGACCGCACCGACCCGCAGGGGCATGGCCTCGCGCCGAATCACCCGCATGGGCGGTGTGCCGGCCAGCTGCAGCACGGGCGGCAGCCCGAAGGTCGCCAGCAGCAGCATGCCCACGCCCAGTCCAAATCCCACGGGCTGCAGGCCCGGCTGGGGCAATCCTCCCTGCACCAGTCCGCCGAGCAGTTCGACGAACCCGTAGTGCGCCCCATAACCCACCGCGAGGCCCACCAGACTGCCCGCGAGCCCCAGAAGCAGGAATTCGATGGCATAGGCCCAGGCGATGGTGCGCTGTCCCATGCCCAGCACGCGCAGCAGGGCGCAGTCATCCAGATGCCGGGAAGCAAATCCACGCGCTGCGAGGGCCACGGCCACGGCACTGAGAAAGGCCGCCAGCAGCGCCACCAGATTCAGGAAGCTCTCTGCCCGACCCAGCGTCTTCTGCATCTGGGGGTTGCCGGCATCCAGGGTGTCGATCGTGAGGCCCCGCACATGCAGTCGCTGCACCTCGGTGCGCGCCCACTGCAGATACCGCTGCACAGCGGCAGGGGTGCCCGTCATGGCCAGCCGGTAATGCACCCGGCTGGCAGGCTGCACCAGACCGGTCGCCGGCAGGTCGGACAGATTCATCAGCACACGGGGGGCAAAGTTGACCAGACTGTTGCCCCGGTCTGGTTCCTGTACCAGCACCTTGGCAATGCGAAAACTCCCATCGCCCAGCAGCAGCGTCTGCCCCACATGCAGCCCAAGGGTATCGAGCAGCGCATTCTCCACCCACACTTCGCCCGGTGCAGGAGGGCCGCGCAGCGACTGTTGCCCCGCCGGATCGATTCCCCCCTGGTCAGCCACCCGCACGAGCCCCCGCAGCGGATAGCCTGCGGCTACAGCCTTGAGCATGACCAGTCTGCCCTCTCCCCCCTGCCCCTGGGCACTGCGAGCCATGGTGGGAAAGGTCTGGGTGCTGGTCGTGGTGAGCCCCAGCGAGGCCGCCCTGACGGTGAATTCGACCGGGGTGGGAAGATCGCTGCTCAGCACGATGTCTCCCCCCAGCAGCTGAGCGGCATCGCGCTCCAGCCCTCCCTGCAGCCGTGCCGAGAAAAAGGCCACTGCCGACAGTGCAGCCACCGCCAGCATCACGGCAAAGCCGAGCAGGCGCAGTTCCCCTGCGCGCACATCGCGCCACAGCATGCGCCATCCGAGTTTCCAGGAAGAAATCACCGCCGCCGTCCCCTGTTGCAAGACCCCTCGCTCATGTCCGGATCATACTGGGTGCCCCCTGCCATCGCTGCCCAGGGGACTCTGGAAACTGCCGTGCACAGGTGCTGCACAGGAGTCCCCTGCAGATCAGGCTTTCCCCGGAAGCGCAACGGACAGGACCTGCCACCCCTGCCAGCATCCCCCGGGAGGCACAGTGATCTCGCCATCGATGTGTGCTGCTTCCACACACACGAACTGCGCATATCCGTTGGGCGGCAGATCGGCCAACGCAGCTCCCAGCACCGGGCCGGGATTCCAGACCACGGACTCCGTCATGGAAGGCGACTGGTGAATGTCGAGCACAGCGGCCGGCTCCTGCAGGCGCCATGCAGCCGGAGCCGGATAGACGCGGTCCACCTCCTGGCCAAAGACGATGTCTCCCTGCTGAACCGGATGCGCCGGGTCTGCTCCGGCCACCGCGTCCCAGTAGCGGACGCCATCGGCGCCCTGCAGACGCAGCGCTGCCAGATCCTGCACGGCCAGATAGCTGTGCAGGGCCGTGGTGAAAGCCCAGGATGCGCTTCCCGTGTTGTGCACGGACAGGGTCACGGATAATGCCCCCGGCTGCAGAACGACATCGAGCTCCAGCCTGAACGGATGGTTCCAGACCACTTCTCCCGCATCGTCGCAGAGCCAGTGCGCAGTCACATCCTCCTGCGTCAGCACCAGCCGGGCTGTGCCAGTGCCCTGGGCAGCTACCCGCCAGCGGCACATGCGCGCAAACCCATGCTTGGCCAGGGGGCCCCGCCGGTTGAACTGTGGCCAGCACACCGGAATGCCTCCGCGAATGGAGGCGCTGCCATCCCACAGGGCTCGGGGACTCAGATACAGCCGCTCGCGTCCATCGGCTGCGTGCCAGGACACCACCTGTCCTCCGAGCAGCGACACAATGGCCTGGCTGCCGTCCTCCGCCTGCAGGTGCACGATCCCCGTCGGAGAGGCTGCTGCAGGAAAAGCCGTCGGCTGCGTCATGCTCGGTCCATCAATCAGTCAGTCAGCCGGCTGGCCCAGCTCGTCGGCCCGCACCTGAGCGGCGGCAAAGTCCAGATCTCCGCTGTAGATGGCACGGCCCGCAATGACGCCGATGACGCCCTCATCCTCCACCTCGCAGAGGTGCTCGATGTCGTCCATGTTGCTCAGCCCCCCGGAGGCAATCACCGGGATGCTGGAAGCCTGTGCCAGCCGCACCGTGGCCTCGATGTTGATGCCGCTGAGCATGCCGTCACGGCCGATGTCGGTGTAGATGATGCTTTCGACGCCCAGATCCTCGTACTTGCGTGCCAGCGTGGTCACCTCATGGCCGGTGAGCTTGCTCCAGCCGTCGGTGGCCACCTTGCCATCCTTGGCGTCGAGCCCCACGATGATGTGCCCCCCGAAGGCGCTGCAGGCATCAGCCAGAAAGCCCGGGTTCTTGACGGCGGCCGTGCCGATGATGACGTAGCGCAGGCCCGCGTCGATGTAACGCTCGATGGTGTCGAGATCACGGATGCCCCCGCCGAGCTGCACCGGAATCTCGCCGTCGATCTCCTGCAGGATCTCCTTGACCACGCCCAGATTGCGGGGCTTGCCCGCAAAGGCGCCGTTGAGATCCACCAGATGCAGGCGGCGTGCACCCTGTTCGAGCCAGTGCAGTGCCTGCTCCACGGGGTCGGTGTTGAACGTGGTGACGCGGTTCATGTCGCCCTGTTGAAGGCGCACGCATTGACCGTCCTTGAGGTCGATGGCTGGAATCAGCAGCATGGCAATGGATCTCGAAAATCAGAGGGAGGGATGGAAAAAGACGGCAGCCCGGAGCATGCAGCAGGAATCAGGGCTTCCACGAAAGGAAATTGCGATACAGCGCCAAACCCCAGTCCGCACTCTTTTCGGGGTGGAACTGCGTGGCGAAGATATTGTCCCGTGCGATGGCAGCCGTGTAACGAGCGCCATAGTCCGCTTCACCGACGCTGTGCGCGGCATCGAGCGGCTGCGCGTAGTAGCTGTGCAGGAAGTAGAACCAGCTCTGGTCCGGAATGCCCGCCCACACCGGATGCGAACGGGTGATGGAAACCTGGTTCCACCCCATCTGCGGCACCTTGAAGCGGCTGCCGTCGGGCTGCAGGCGCCCTTCGAGGTGAAAGCGCCGCACCTGCCCCGGAATGAGGTCGAGCGAGGGGGTATCCCCTTCTTCGCTGCGGGTCAGCAGCATCTGCATGCCCACACACACACCAAACAGCGGCTTGCTGGCAGCGGCTTCCAGCACCGCCTCCATCATGCCGCTGCCGGCAAGGTGGCGCATGCAGTCGCGCATGGCACCCTGTCCGGGCAGCACCACCCGCTCGGCCGAACGGATGGTGTCAGGATCGTGGGCAATGACCACCTCATGCTGGTCGGAGGCCACATGCACGAGCGCCTGCGCCACCGAGCGCAGATTGCCCATTCCGTAATCGACGACGGCCACACGGGATTTGGACATCAGAGGCTGCCTTTCGTGGAGGGAATCATGCCGGCGGCACGGGGATCAAGCTCCAGGGCCATGCGCAGGGCACGGCCAAAGGCCTTGAACACCGTTTCACACTGGTGGTGCGCGTTGACTCCACGCAGATTGTCGATGTGCAGTGTGACGCCCGCATGGTTGACAAAGCCCTGGAAGAACTCATACACCAGCTGTGTGTCGAGGGCTCCGATGGCCCCCGCCGTGAACGGCACCTCGAAGGTGAGCCCCGGCCGGCCGGAAAAATCCACCACCACCCTGCTCAGGGCTTCGTCGAGCGGCACATAGGCATGGCCATAACGGCGGATGCCCTTCTTGTCGCCCACGGCAAGACGCACGGCCTGGCCGAGGGTGATGCCGATGTCTTCGACCGTATGGTGGCCGTCGATGTGCAGATCGCCACGGCACTGGATGTCGAGGTCGATCAGTCCGTGACGGGCAATCTGGTCCAGCATGTGGTCCAGAAAGCCGATGCCGCTGTGCAGGCTGGCCTGGCCGCTGCCGTCCAGGTTGAGAGAGACCGAAATGTCGGTTTCGGCAGTGGTACGCGATACCTCGGCGATGCGGGCAACTATGGTCATGGCTTCGATGGTTCCGATTCAGCCCTTGCGGCATGTCCGCGCGCGGATACCCCGAAGACCGAAAGACTTCCGGCAAGGTCGCGCATGCGGGCTGACAAAGGCGCATTGTAGAAAAATTATCGCATTGCCTCTCCCCATGAACCGACTTGTTCCTGGGATTTTCTGCAGCGCCCCCCATGGAGCCGTTCCGCTGCACGCCCCGGCATGCATCGGAGCGATGCCTGAGGCACAATTGACAGCTCCCGCCCTTTCCTGCCCCATGCCCGGCAGAGGAGTGCTGCCAGCCGATGGAATGCGCCTGCTGCGCGACGCACCCCGGCCTCACGACAGCAGGGAGGCCGCATTTTTCCTGCGATCTGCGCCCCGCAGCCAGATCGACATGCCTTTCCGAAAGCCGCGTCATGAGCAATCGCTACTGGAGTCCCCTGGTCCGCACTCTGAGTCCCTATGTCCCGGGCGAACAGCCCAAGCTGGACAACCTGGTCAAACTCAACACCAACGAGAACCCCTACGGTCCTTCCCCCCTGGCGCTGGCCGCCATTCGCGACGCCGCCGCAGACAGCCTGCGCCTGTATCCCGACCCGAATGCCGACCTGCTCCGCTCGGCGCTGGCACAGCGCTTTGGGCTCACGCCGGCCCAGGTCTTTGTGGGCAACGGCTCGGACGAGGTGCTGGCCCATGTGTTCATGGCCCTGCTGAAGCACGACCTCCCGCTGTGGATGCCCGACATCAGCTACAGCTTCTACCCCACCTACTGTGGCCTGTATGGCATCGCCAGCCGCCTGATTCCGCTGGCCGATGACTTCTCGATCCGCGCCGACGACTATCTGCCCCGCGACGGCGAGCGCGCCGGCGGCATCGTGTTTGCCAACCCCAATGCCCCCACAGGCCGCCCGCTGCCGCTGGCCGAGGTGGAGCGCATCGTGGCCGGCAACCCGGATGCGGTGGTGGTGATCGACGAGGCCTATGTCGATTTCGGGGGCGAGAGCGCCGTCACGCTCATCGACCGCTACCCCAATGTGCTCGTGGTGCACACCTACAGCAAGAGCCGCTCGCTGGCCGGCCTGCGCGTAGGCTATGCGCTGGGGGATGCCGGACTCATCGAGGGCATCGAGCGCATCAAGAACAGCTTCAACTCCTACCCGCTCGACCGGCTGGCCCTGGCCGGTGCCGTGGCATCCCTGCAGGACGAAACCCACTTCCAGAGCTGCTGCCAGCGGATCATCGCCTCCCGCGAGCGTCTTGTGGCCGGACTGAAAGCCCTGGGCTTCGAGGTTCTGCCTTCGGCAGCCAACTTCATCTTCGCCCGCCACGCGGACCATGAAGGTGCCGAGCTGGCCGCCGCGCTGCGCACGCGTGCCATCATCGTGCGTCAATTCCAGAAGCCGCGCATTCATGCGTTCCTGCGCATCTCGATCGGCACCGATGCACAGTGCGAAACGCTGCTGGCCGCCCTGCGCGAGATCATGGACACCCGCCCCTGAACCCATGCCCCATGCCGGCCTTTCCGTATGTGCCCACGGAAAGGCACGGTGTTTACAAAATGAAACATGCATGCTGGGAACCAAGCCCCGATCATCTGAATCTACCGAAACAGATAACGTCGCTTTTCAAGGAGACCTTTCCATGCAAATGAAATTCGCACTTGCCCTTGCTGCCGTGGGCGCCTCTCTGGCTTTCGGCAGTCAGGCTCAGACACCTGCTGCCGCGACGGGAGCTGCTCCCGCCAGCGCTTCTGTACCTCCCTGGGGTCCTGGCATGGGCCGTGGCCCCATGATGGAAGGACGTCGCGGAGGTCCACGCCATGCGCCTCTGACAGCAGAACAGCGCAAGGCCCTGTTTGCCGAGCGCATGCAGCATGAAGCTGAAGCGCTCAAGATCACTCCCGCACAGAAATCCCACTGGATGGCCTATGTGCATGCCCGTGAGCGCATGCAGCAGGATCGTCCCATGATGTCGCCGGAAGACCGTGATGCCCGCTTCAAGCAGATGCAGGCCATGACGCCGGACCAGCGTCTGGAGTTCCATGCGGCCCAGATGCGTGAGCATGCCAAGCAGATGGACAGCGTGGCAGCGGCATCCCGCAAGCTGCGTGCGGCTCTTTCGCCCGAACAGCGCAAGACCTTCGATGCCATGTATGCACGCCACGATGGTGCACGCGGGCCGCAGGGTCGTGGAGAGTGGCGGGGTCGCGGCATGCCGCCCGTACCGCCTGCTTCTGCCGGCATGATGCCGCCTCCCGCAGCGCAGTAAAGCGCATTGCACCGGATCTTCAACAGATCCGGTGAGCAGCGCAGTGCTTTCCGTCGCCTCCCCAGAAGGGGGGAACGCGGCGAAGATGCAAAGGCGCCATTCCTTCAGGGAATGGCGCCTTTGCTTTTGGCATCTGTGCATGCGAACGTGAACCGCCGGCAGGAGTTTGACATGCAGCGAAAGAGGCCCCTCTCCCAGCGACGCCCCGCCGACAGCCCGCAACAAAAAACCGGCTTGGGATGAAGCCGGTTTCCTGTGCATGGTGCGCACGGACAACCCCGTGCGTGCGTATGTTCTGGCTCAGCTCAGATGCTTGCCGATGAGGCCTGCCATTTCGAACATGGTGACCTGCTTCTTGCCGAAGACGGCGGCGAGCTTGGCATCGGCATTGATGTTGCGCTTGTTGTTTTCGTCCTGCAGCTTCTGTGCCTTGATGTAGTCCCACAGCTTCTTGATGACTTCGGTGCGGGGCAAGGGCTTGCTGCCGACCACCGCTGCCAGCTCTGCGCTGGGCGTCAGGGGTTTCATGAAAGCTGCGTTCGGCTCACGCTTCTTGGGAGCGGGGGCGGCTTTGGTCGCGGCAGGTTTTTTTGCAGTTGCCATGGTACTGTCTTTCTTTCGGTGACACACAAAGGCAATTTCCACTACATCGTGGATTGCCACCAGTAAGGTATCCTAAAGGAGATTCCCGGTCGATTGGATGCTTGTGCCTGTGCAGATTGTGAAAATTTGCAGGCTTGCGGGCAGTGCGTGCATCCGGCGGCGTCCAGGTTCCGGCAGGACATTGTGCTCCTGCCTGCCGGGGCTGACTCTCTCCTGCATACCCATGGGGGCAGTATAGTCCTCCGCATGCAGACACGGATTCTGCCCTTCCTAGGGAAAGGATCGTGCCGTCCCCCGTTTCCCATCCCTTTGCGAGTGCTTCCATGTCCACCTTCTCCACCTGCGACCTGTGCGATCCGCACCGTGACACCGTCACGCCCGACTTTGTCGTGCTGCCTCCCGTGTTCCGCGATTTCGGCAGCCCTGCTCCCTTTTGCGGGCAGGTGGTGACCGTTCGCTGCTACGAGGACAATACGTCCGTGCGCGCCGTGCTGGAAACCGAGGGCCACGGCCGTGTGCTGGTGGTGGCCGGAGGCGGATCGCTGCGTACCGCACTGGTAGGAGGCAACATCGGCCAGCTGGCTGCCCGCAACCATTGGGCCGGTGTGGTGGTGGATGGCTGCGTGCGCGATGTGGCCGAGCTTGCCCCCCTGCCGGTAGGCATCCGCGCACTGGGCAGCATGCCCATGCCGCCGCGCAAGAACCACGCTGGTCTGGTGGATGTGCCGGTGCATGTGCAGGGGGTACTGGTCCGCCCCGGCAGCTGGCTGTATGCCGACGCAGACGGCATGGTGGTCAGCGATACGCCTCTGACATAACGGCAGCGCCATCTGGAACCTGCCCCCACACAGGACGCACAGAGTTGCCGTCAGGTGGAGATGTCCCCGTCCTGACGGTCCATCCTGCGTCCGGGCAGGGGCGAAGTGGCGATCAGCACTCCCGCCACAGCCAGCCCCAGGGCAAGCAGCTGCATGCCGGCAAGCCGCTCACCGAGCACGAGCACACCAGTGAGTGCCGTGCCTGCAGGCAGAAACACAGTAAAGACGCCTGCCTGCGAAGCGGGCACCACACGGAGCCCCGTCATCCACAGACTGATCGACCAGACACAGGCAGCCAGGGCATAGAAAACCAGGAGTGCCCAGAGCTGCCACGACACGGCGGCGAACCCGAACCGGCTGGCAGCATACAGTCCGAGCGGCGTGGCCAGCACCAGTCCCCAGAGATTGACGATGCTGGTAATGCGCCGTGCGGAGAGGCTGGATGTGAGGCATTTTCCGATCACCGAGTAGGCCGCTTCGCAGCACACGGCCCCCATGAGGAGCAATTGCCCCAGCCAGGCCTTGTCGGCAGCGGGAATGGCTGCCGCTGCAGCGCCGTGCGGTCGGGACAGGGCCAGCAGCGACACTCCGGCCACGGCACACACGATGGAGGCCAGGATGCGCGGCGTGAGCCGCTCCCCCAGGAACACCCGTCCCAGCAGAGCCACCACGGCCGGAATGCAGGCCATGATGACGCTGGCCGAGACGGCCGAGCTCAGGTGCATGCCCGCCATCACGAGCAGGGTGAACAGAAAGTTGCCGATAAAGGCTTCAAGAAACAGGAGCAGGCGGGTGCGGCCCGTCTGGGGCGGTTCATCAGGCGGCCTGCGCAGCCAGCCCACCATGGCGACGCCACCGATGCCGAAGCGCAGCCAGGCGAGCAGGAATACCGGAAACACCGCCACCAGCGGCTTGGACAGCGCCACATAGCATCCCACCAGCGTCATGCTCAGGGCAAGTGCCCCATAGGCCATGGGGCGGGACGGCAATGCTGCCGCCGTCAGGGAGGAAGAAGACTCGGACATGGCTCACGGACAGGAGACAGGAAGGGAACCGATGGCTCCACGGTCCTGCGCGATGTGCATACAGGGGGGAACCCTGCAGCGGATTGTCATCGATCCGGCGCTTCCCCCTGCTGTGATCGGGAATGTCTGCCCCCTTGCCGAGGGCTGGCAGGAACATATTCCCACAGGGCCCCGGGGACTCTGCGCAGCCCCGGGAGGCTGGCTCGACGCATCAGGCTGGAAGGCGCATCAGCTCCAGCGGGAGATCGGCAGGTTCGATCCCGGCCGGCATGCGCCGTGCGGCCAGGCGCTGCATGACGCGTCGGCCTTCGGGCTCCAGACCGTCCTCGTAGGCCAGCACGCGCCAGTGCTGCGCCTCCCCCGCCAGCATCTGCAAGAGCTCGCCCGGGCGCAGCAGGAACTCAGGACGGGCAGGACGACCGATCCGGCCATGCCCGGCCGCAAAGGTTTCGTACAGCAGCATGCCTCCCGGACGCACCGAGGCCAGCAGATGCGGAAACAGCGGCCGCCACAGGTAATGCGTGACCAGCACTGCATCGTAAACCTGCCCTGTCAGGGGCCATGGGCTGCCGTCTTCGAGATCGGCCTGCACGACGGAGCCATGATGCGCCGCCTGGGCCAGGACTGAAGCATCACGATCCACGCCGGTCACCCGGCAGCCGCGGGCCGCCAGCCAGGCCATGTGCCGCCCCGTCCCGCAGGCCACATCCAGCACCGAAGCCCCGGGTGCGAGAGAGGCGGCAAAGCGGCAGATCCACGATGACGGTGCGTCGCTCCACGAGGGGGACTGCAGGGCCGAAGGCATGGCAGGATCGGGGCTCATCGGACGCGTGCAAGCAGCGCACGAATGCGCGGCAGGGCGTGCTGCATGGCTGCACGGCCGGCGGCGATGGCGCGGGAACGGTTGTTCAGGTCGACACTCGACATGCCCCCGAGGGCAGGACGCAGCACCACATCGGCCTGCTTGAGCTCATAGCGGTTGATGCTCTGCCCCATGATGGTGAAGGTCTGCAGCAGAATGTCGAGCTGGCCATGTGTGGCTGCGGAGCGGGGCGAGCTGCTGATGTCGATGGCCACGACGATGTCGGCCCCCATTTGCCGCGCATAGTTCACGGGCACCGGCGCCACCAGACCGCCGTCCACATAGTCGCGCGAACCGATGCGCACCGGCTCGAACACGCCGGGGACCGAACTCGATGCCCGCACGGCCTGCCCGGTGTTGCCGCTGCGAAACAGGATACCGTCGCCCGTCTGCAAGTCGGTGGCCACGATGCCCAGCGGCAGAGGCATGGACTGGATGGGCCGCTGTCCCACCTTCTGGTTGATGAAGCGCTCCAGCGCACTGCCCCTCAGCAGCCCACGATTGAAGAAGGGGAGCATCCAGTCGGTGATGGCATTCTGGTCGAGCGACTGTGCCGCATCCTCCAGATGCCGCCCACGGATGCCGCTGGCATACAGGGCGGCCACTACACTGCCGGCCGAGGTGCCCACCACCATGTCGGGATGAATGCCAGCCTCGTCGAGCACTTCCAGCGCCCCGACATGGGCAAACCCTCGGGCGGCTCCTCCGCCGAGCGCCACGGCCAGACGCGGATGCATGGATGCAGAGGCACTCCCGTGGCTGACAGCATGGGCTGGTGCATGCAGCGATGGCAAGCCCGGCATGCTGCCACAGCCTGTCAACAGAACGGCCAGGCCCAGCCCCCCTGCCCCGCTCCACCGCCGGAACGGGACACGGTGCAGCAAGGACAGGCAGTATGCAAGACAGAAACGAAGGAACATGACAAGAACAGCAACGAGAACGAGAACGAGAACGACAGCGGAAACGAAGTGGCCGGGTACGGCACCCCGGGACAGGAAGGCCCTCATCGGGACCAGAAGCGCGACGGAGGCATTCTGTCGCGACACCATGTGGCCAGCCGGTGGACAGCCGCATCGGACTGGCAACGACTCCAGCCGCACAGCAGCCCTGCCGCATAGGCCGCATCGGGATGCAGGGGATACAAGGTGGACAGCAGGGTGTCGGCCACGGCGGCATCATTGAGAATCCCCAGCTCTTCCTGCAGCCGCTGCAGGACGGCCCGGTAGGTCGCCACCCTGCGGCGCGGATACAGGGCTGCCAGGAACTCCACCTCGTAGCGCAGGCGCTTGGTACGCTTGCGCAGGGTGTGGCGCGCGGGGACATCGAGTGTGGGCCAGAGACGTGCCAGTCGTGCCACGGCACGGTGCGCCCGGGTCAGGGCACGGTCTCCCACCTTGCGGGCAGCGAGACCAGAGAGCGCCTGGCCCCCATCCAGATGCAGCCAGCGCAGCCCCTGCAGCAGAACCTGGCCTGTGGCCGGCTGTTGCAGCAGCTGCTGCACGTCCAGACGAGCCTGTGTGGCGGCCTGATCGACGGCAGTTCGCAGGGCGGCAATCGATTCGGGAGATGCAGGGCCCTGCAGCACGGGGACGGTGTGCACCGTCTGGGCCAGCACCTGCCAGTCCCGTGCCGCTCCGAGCGCGGTTCCCAGCCGACGCAGCCCATCCAGCCATTCGCGCAGCGGCCCCTGTGCCTGCAGATCGAGCAGAGCCCATGCAGATCGCAGCCGCCGCAGGGCTACCCGGGACTGGTGGAGAAACTCGGGTTGTGCGCCGTCTGCGGCCCACGGCAGATTGGCATGCAGGTGGCGCAGACATTCCCCCACCAGTGCCTGGGCCAACGCATGGCCCGTGGCATCGGGCGGCAGGACAGGAGCCTGTGCCCCGGAAGGCTGAACGGCCTTGTGCACGCACAGCCGATAGCCGCGTTCCGCCTTGCTGCAGGGCTGCGGCAGGAGGGCCACACGCTGTGCCAGCCGCTGCGCCACATCGAACACCAGGGGCAGGGCACCCTGCTTGAGTTCAATTTCGAGCTCATGCACGGGCTCCGTGCATCCCTGTGCCTCGATGACGCCCACATCGAGCGCCAGCTCGACCTGACCGCCCTGCGCGTCGGCCACGTTCCAGAGCGTGCGCGTGATGCGGGTGACGAATACCGGAGCGAGACGGGGTGCCACGTCGCTGCCGCACAGAAAAGCCTGCACCTCGGGATCGTCAATGTGCTGCAGCTCCAGCGTCTGGCCCCGGGTGACGTGTTCGAGCTCGCGGCGCGCGCTGAGGCCGTCATCCGACATCTGGCCGAATTTGACGGTCTGAATCCACTGCTCTCCCGCCCGACGCAGCCGCAACCCCATGCGCCGACGCGCGAGCAGCAGATCGGGCGTGTCGTAATACACGCTCACGAGTTCGCGCGTGCGTGGCGCCACCCCATAGGCCAGAGCCACCTCGTCGACCAGCAGCGGGGCGGCCTCGGGCCACAGGCTCAGACAGAGTTCGATTTCGGTAGCCATGACGTGAGTATCCCTGCAGATGGCGGCTGGAGCGAGGTTTTTTCTGTCTCGACGCCGTTCCGCTGCCGCATCATGCCGGGGGTTGCCCCAGCAGGGCCAGCATGCCGGCTTCGTCCAGAATGGGAACGCCGAGCTTCTGTGCCTTCTCGAACTTGGTGCCCGGTTCGGCCCCGGCCACCACGTAGTGGGTGCGGGCACTGACGCTGCCGGAGACCTTGGCTCCTGCCGCTTCCAGCATGTCCTTGGCAGCATCCCGGCCCAGATGGGGCAGTGTGCCGGTGAGGACGAAGGTCTTGCCGGCCAGCGGGAGTGCCTGAGAGGCGGCGATGCGGCCGGCAGTCTCGGGCCATGTGATGCCGGCAGCCCGCAGGCGGGCGATGACCTCGCGGTTGTGCGGCTCACCCAGAAAGTGCAGGATGCTCTGTGCCACCACCGGCCCGATGTCGGGCACCTGCAGCAGCGCTTCCTCGTCGGCCTGCATCAGGGCGTCGAGGCTGCCGAAATGGCGCGCCAGATCCTTGGCCGTGGTTTCGCCGACATGGCGGATGCCCAGCCCGTAGATGAAGCGTGCGAGCGTGGTATGCCGACTGCTGTCGAGCGCATCGAGCAGATTGCGCGCCGATTTCTCGGCCATGCGGTCGAGGCCTGCAAGCTGGTCCAGGGAGAGGTGGTACAGATCGGGCAGCGAGTGGACCAGGCCCCCATCGACGAGCTGGTCGACGAGCTTTTCACCAAGGCTGTCGATATCGAGCGCCCGGCGCTGGGCAAAGTGCAGAATGGACTGCTTGCGCTGCGCGCTGCAAAAGAGTCCGGCCGTGCAGCGCACGTCGACCTCGCCCTCCTCGCGCTCGACCGCGCTGCCGCAGACGGGACAGTGGGCAGGCATGTGAAACACCCGGGTATGGGCAGGGCGCCGGTCCGGCACTACCCCCACCACCTCGGGGATCACGTCGCCCGCGCGGCGGACGATGACCGTGTCGCCCACCCGCACGTCCTTGCGGTGCACCTCGTCCTCGTTGTGGAGGGTGGCGTTGGTCACGGTGACGCCACTCACAAAGACCGGTGCGAGCTTGGCCACGGGGGTGAGCTTGCCCGTACGCCCCACCTGCACGTCGATGGCCTCGACGGTGGTGAGCTCCTCCTGAGGCGGATACTTGTGCGCCACCGCCCAGCGGGGTTCGCGGCTCACGAAGCCGAGACGCCGCTGGAGTGCCAGCGAATTGACCTTGTAGACGACTCCGTCGATGTCGAACGGCAGGCTGTCGCGCCGGGCAGCGATGCGGCCATGGAAGGCCACCAGCTCCGCCGGGTCGCGCGTGACCTCGCGGTCGGGCGACACCGGAAAGCCCATGCCCGCAAAGGCATCGAGCACCTCGGACTGGGTGGCGGGCATGTCGTCCCAGCCCCGCACCTCGCCCCAGGCATACGCAAAGAAGCTCAGGCGCCGCTCGCGGGCGATGGCAGGATCGAGCTGCCGCAGCGTGCCGGCAGCCGCATTGCGGGGATTGGCAAAGGTGCGCTCGTTCCTGTGACCCTGGGCGATGCGCTGGCGCTGGCGCTCGTTGAGCGCGTCGAACACATCGCGGCGCATGTACACCTCGCCGCGCACTTCCAGTACCTCGGGCGGATGGGGCATGCGCAGCCGCAGGGGAATCTGCCAGATGGTGCGGATGTTCTGGGTCACGTCCTCGCCGATCTCGCCGTCTCCGCGCGTGGCTGCCAGCACGAGCACGCCGTGCTCGTAGCGCAGGTTGATGGCCAAGCCGTCGAACTTGAGTTCTGCCTCGTACTCCACCGCCGGATCCTGGGGCGAGAGCCCGAGCTCGCGGCGCACGCGCGCATCGAAGGCCAGCGCACCGGTGGCCTCGGTGTCGGTCTCGGTGTGAATCGAGAGCATGGGCACCGCATGGTGCACCGTGCCAAAGCCCGGCAGCACCTGCCCCATGACCCGCTGGGTGGGCGAATCGGGTGTGCGCAGGGCGGGGTAGGCGGTTTCGAGCGCATCGAGCTCGTGGAACAGCCGGTCGTATTCGGCGTCGGGAATTTCCGGAGCGTCGAGGGTGTAGTACAGGTAGGCGTGATGCTGCAGCAGCTCGCGCAGCTCCGCCGCACGCTGGACCTGGGCCGTGGTGGGCGCAACGCCCTCCCCTGCGGCCTCGAACAGGTCGGGTGTGGTCATGGCAGCGGAAATCCTCAGGAGAACAGGCGGCGCGCCAGATCGGAACCGGCGGCGAAGTCGTGCTGTTCAAGTGTCTGGTAGAGGCCCTGCAGGTCGCGGTCGATGGTCTCCATGGCATCGGTGCTGATGCGGTAGCCGTTGCCGTCGACGATCTGCCCTTCCATTTCGCTGGCGAGCTGGAGCGCGGTTTCACACATGCGCGCAAAGGGGCGCTCGCTCTGGCGCACATGGGTCACTTCGAGCCCGAGCAGCACCTCGTAGATGGCCGAGTTCTCGATCGTGTCGGCCATGGCTGCACGGCCGTCGAACTCCAGGCTGACCACAGGAGGCACGCCTTCGACCGAGGCGGGCAGCACCATGCGGCCCGGCAGCACACCGGGCACGAAGCCCTGGCGGCCGGCGGCCTGCTGCAGGTAGCCCATGCTCCACGCGGCGCCCCGTGCGCGCAGCACGAAGGTCAGCCGCGCATCATGGGCGCCGGCAAACTGGTCGAGCTCGCGGGCGCGGGCCACCTCGTTGAGCATGTCGGGGAAATGGGGCGTGCCGTTGACGGCATCGGCAAAGGCCTGCGCCTTGAGCGTGAACTCAGAGAAGCCGATCTCGTTGAGCGGGCCGGTGCGGTTGGCAAGCTGTACCCCGGCCTGGAAGGCGTCGTACAGGTGCCCCGGAGTGAGCGGCTCCCATTGCTGGGTGTTGCGGTTGCGGCCTTCGATGAAGAAGGGCTTGTTGTCCACCCGGCGGGTGGCAGGCAGCGCTGCAAGGGCGACTTCGGCCGGAACCACGGCGCCTGCATCGAGCTCGATGGGCGCCATGGCGTCGAGCAGGGCATCCATGAGAAAGCGGCGTTCGGGCACGGGAGCCACAGGCAGGGGCACGCCGTCATCGGCAGCCTCTGCAGCTGGAACGGAGACCGCAGCGGC
The DNA here is from genome assembly GCF_041912815.1 of Allobrachymonas sp. Taxonomy (NCBI): domain Bacteria; kingdom Pseudomonadati; phylum Pseudomonadota; class Betaproteobacteria; order Burkholderiales; family Comamonadaceae; genus Allobrachymonas; species Allobrachymonas sp. The sequence goes on from NZ_JAYRLV010000008.1 coordinate 21,286, forward strand.
CACGCCCACGGCACTGTCGGCGGGGACTGCGGTCTGAGCGTCGGGCACGGCCGCCACGCCTTCAGGGTTGCCTGTGGCTGCGTCAGTCAGCCCGGGTTCAAGGGCATGGGCTCCGCCTTCGGGGCCAAGGGAGGGATCGGGCTGGCGGGGCCGGTTCTTGCGCGCCTGCCAGGCGTTGTGCGCCACCAGAGCGGCGAGCAGCACGCCCCCCGTTGCGGCCAGTCCGATTTGCAAGGTAGTACTCATGGATTTTTCTGCATCGATGTGCGCATATCTTAGCCTAGCCGCCCGTGTCTCCGGCGGCAGGACGGGCGGCCGTGCGATTCGGACTCAGGATTCGGCCATGGAAAGGGCCGCCTCCATGTCCACGGCCACGATGCGCGAAACGCCCTGCTCCTGCATGGTGACGCCGATGAGCTGTCTGGCCATTTCCATGGCGATCTTGTTGTGGCTGATGAACAGGAACTGTGTGTCGCGCCCCATGCTCGCCACAAGACGTGCATAGCGCTCGGTGTTGGCGTCGTCGAGCGGTGCATCCACCTCATCGAGCAGACAGAACGGCGCCGGATTGAGCTGGAAGATGGCAAACACCAGGGCAATGGCCGTGAGAGCCTTCTCGCCGCCCGAGAGCAGATGGATGGTCTGGTTCTTCTTGCCCGGCGGCTGGGCCATGACCTGCACCCCGGCATCGAGGATTTCGTCGCCGGTCATGATGAGCCGTGCCTGTCCGCCCCCGAAAAGTTCCGGGAACATGCGCCCGAAATGCCCGTTGACCGTCTCGAAGGTGCTGGAGAGCAGCTCGCGGGTTTCGCCGTCGATCTTGCGGATGGCGGCTTCGAGGGTGTCGATGGCGTCGAGCAGGTCGGCGGACTGCTCGTCGAGGAAGCGCTTGCGCTCGGTGGCTGCATCGAGCTCCTGCATGGCGGCGAGGTTGACTGCGCCCAGAGCTGCGATCTCGCGCTGCAGGCGGTCGATCTCGGACTGGAGCCCCTGCAGGCGTATGCCTTCTTCGGCGATGCTGGCGGCGAGTGCGGCCTCGTCGGTCTGCGCTTCGGCCAGCGATTGGGCGAACTGTTCCACACCGATGCGCACGGCCTGCTCCTTGAGCTGCAGCTCGGTGATGCGCTGGCGCAGCGGTTCGAGCTCGCGCTCCAGCACCAGGCGGCGTTCGTCGCTTGCACGCAGGCGGGCGGTCAGGTCTTCATAGGCGCTGCGGCGCGCGCCCAGCTCCTGCTCGCAGGCCAGCTTGCGCGCCAGCGCCTCCTGCAGTCCATCCTGCGCCGTGGCGGCCGTGAGGGCCTCGACTTCCTGGCGCACCTGGGCCTCTTCGGCCTGCAGGGCCTGCACCTGCGTATCGGCGGTGGCCAGCATGCGCTGCAGCTCGGCGGTGCGTGCCTGGGCCGATCGGCGGCCAAAGGCTGCTTCCTGTGCGGCGCGTTCGAGCGTGCGCTGCTGCTCGCGACCTGCGGCCAGCCGGCGCTCGGCTTCCAGCACCCGGTCTTCGAACTGCGCCTCGCGTTCCTGGGCATCGGCGAGCTGCATGTCCAGCTCCTCGAAGCGGGCCTCGGCCAGCAAGGCCCGCTCCTGCAGCTCTTCCAGCGTCGCATCGACCTCGGCGAGATCGGCGCCGATCTGTTCGCCGCGCTGGCGGCTCTGCTCGCTCTGCTGCGTGAGGCGCAGCACCTCGACCTGCAGGGCGTGGTGCGCGGACTGGGTGTCGGCCAGCTCCCGCCGCAGCGCGGTCAGGGCCTCGCCGGCATGGGTGCAGGTTGCCTCGGCCCGCACCAGGGCATGGCGCGATTCCTCCAGAATCAGCTGCTGTGCCCGCAGTTCCCTGTCCAGATGGGCGATTTCCTGGGCCCGCGCCAGCATGCCTTCCTGGGCACTGCCCTGCGCATGAAAATCGACCGCATGGGCGCTGACCGCATGGCCCGTGGGCACGTACACGGTCTCGCCGGGTCCAAGCCGGTCGCGCAGGGCCAGCGCCTCGCCCAGCGTGGTGGCGGTGTAGCAGCCCTGCAGCCAGGTATCCATGAGCGCGAGCAGACCTGCATCGTGCAGGCGGAGCCGGTCTACCAGCCGCGGCAGTGGCGCTGCGGCGGGGGCCTCCGGCTGCGGCAGCGCATAGAAGCTGAGTCTGGCCGGCGGTGCATCGGCCGCAAAGGCGGCCACAGTGTCGAGTCGCCCCACTTCGAGCGCACCCATGCGCTGCCGCAGGGCGGCCTCCAGCGCCTGCTCCCAGCCTTCCTCGATCTGGAGCCGGGTCCACAGCTGGGGCAATCCGTCGAGTCCCTGGCGTTCGAGCCAAGGGGCAAGGGCGCCTTCGGTGCGCACCTTGTCCTGCAAGGCCCTGAGGGCGTCCATGCGCGCAGCCAGATCGGCCTGCCGGCGCATGTCGTCATTGAGCTGACGCTGGGCCTCGCGGCGCTGGGCCTCGTGCTGTGGCTGCTCGTCCTGCCGCATGGCAAGCTGCTCCTGCAGGCTGTCGAGCCTCTGCTGCAGGGAGACGAGCTGACCCTGCTGTGCCTCCAGCCGGTCCGTCTCTGGCATGGCCAGTGCCTTGCGGTCGGCCAAGAGCCGCTCGCGGCGCTGTTCCTGCTGGCGGCGCTGCTCGCCCACGCTGCGCTGCTCGGCAGCCAGCACCTGGATCTGCTGCTGGACCTGGGTTGCCGCCGCACGGTATTCGGAGGCCTTGTGCTGGGCACGGCGCAGGGCGTCTTCGAGTTCGGGGAGCTGCTGGGCCTGTTCCTCGACCTGCGCTTCGAGCATGGCGGCCTGCTCCTCGGACTCCAGATCACGCGCGGCCAGGGTTTCGGCCTCCTGTTCGGCCTCCTCGCGGCGCGCCTGCCACTGCGCCATCTGCTCGGCGAGTTGAATCTGCCGCCGCGCGGCGCGGTCCCGGTTGTCGATCACGTGGCGAATCTCGGCTTCGAGCCGCCCCACTTCGGCTGTTGCCTCGTACAGCTGTCCCTGCGCCTGGTTGACCTGGTCTCCGGCCGCATAGTGGGCCTGCCGGATGCCCTCGACATCGCCCTCGACCTGGCGCATTTCGGCCATGCGGCCTTCGAGCGCAGCGCGGGCCTGCTCGACATCTGCCTGCACACGCCCCTGGCTGGTGGCAGCCTCCTCCCGCTTGAGAAACCACAGCTGATGCAGCCGCCGGGTGCCAAGCTCCTGGAGCCCCTGGTATCTGCGTGCCACCTCCGCCTGTTTCTCGAGCCGTTCCAGATTGCCGTTGAGCTCTCGCAGGATGTCCTCGACGCGGGTCAGATTCTCGCGGGTATCCTGCAGGCGGTTGCCTGTCTCGCGCCGCCGCTCCTTGTACTTGCTGACTCCGGCCGCCTCCTCAAGGAACAGGCGCAGCTCCTCGGGGCGGCTCTCGATGATGCGGCTGATCGTGCCCTGTCCGATGATGGCGTAGGCGCGTGGCCCCAGACCCGTGCCCAGAAACACGTCCTGCACATCCCGGCGCCGCACGGCCTGGTTGTTGATGAAATAGCTGCTGCCGCCTTCGCGCGTGAGCACCCGCCTGACGGCAATCTCGGCATACTGGTTCCACTGCCCGCCGGCGCGGTGGTCGGCATTGTCGAACACCAGCTCCACACTGGCCCGGCTGGCAGGCTTGCGCGTGGTGGTGCCGTTGAAGATCACGTCCTGCATCGACTCGCCGCGCAGCTCGCTCGCCTTGCTCTCGCCCAGCACCCAGCGCACCGCATCCATGATGTTGGACTTGCCGCATCCATTGGGGCCCACCACGCCCACGAGCTGCCCCGGGAGCTGGAAGAGGGTGGGTTCGGCAAAGGACTTGAAGCCCGAGAGCTTGATGGACTGAAGACGCACGTCGGAAAACCAATCAACGGAGTCCGCCTGCCCTGCGCAGGGACAGACCCATACACTAGAATCGAATGCCTGAGGCGTGCCCGCACGTGCCGGCGTACCGCATGCGACCCGATGCGATGCCGCACCCCGCAGGAGGCGGGTAGCAAGAGCAGCGGGTCAGGCTGTGTGCGATGCCCCTGCAGCGCACGGCAGACATGGAGGCTGCACTCACGCCACACCACGCACGGCATGGCATGGCCCGTCACCGCCCCGGCTCCTCCCAGGCGGCTACATCATACCCGGCAGCCACCCTGGCACGCCCCCCTTTCAAAGCCCTATCAGAGCCATCCGTCCCGGTTTTCACCCATCATGAATCCCCGTCTAGACCTGCTGCAACCGTACCCCTTCGAGCGTCTGCGCGCACTGTTTGCCGACGTCGTCCCCAATCCCGCCCTGCGCCCCATCAGCCTCGGCATCGGCGAGCCCCGGCACGCCACCCCTGCCTTCATCCCCGAAACCCTGGGCCAGGCTGCCATGGGCGTGCCCGGGCTGGCCACCTACCCTGCCACTCCCGGCGAACCGGCCCTGCGCACCAGCTGCGCACAGTGGCTGCAGCGGCGCTATGGAGTGGAGGTCGACCCGCTCCGGCAGGTTCTGAGCGTCAACGGCTCGCGCGAGGCCCTGTTCGCCTTTGCACAGACCGTGATCGATCCCGATGCCGACGCCGTGGTGGTCTGCCCCAATCCGTTCTACCAGATCTACGAAGGAGCCGCCCTGCTGGCCGGAGCCACGCCGTTCTACGCGCCCACCGATCCGGCACGCAACTTCGCCGTGGACTGGGCCAGCGTCCCCGAATCGACCTGGCAGCGCACCCAGCTCGTGTATGTGTGTTCCCCCGGGAACCCCACAGGCGCCGTCATGCCGCTCGACGAATGGCGCATGCTCTTCGCGCTCTCGGACCGTTATGGATTCGTCATCGCCTCCGACGAGTGCTACAGCGAAATCTATTTCCGCGACGAGCCCCCGCTCGGCGGACTGGAAGCCGCCGCGCGCCTTGGTCGTACCGACCTGCGCAACCTGATGATGTTCACCAGCCTGTCCAAGCGCAGCAATGTGCCCGGTCTGCGCAGTGGATTCGTCGCGGGCGATGCCGAACTGATCCGCAGGTTCCTTCTCTACCGCACCTATCACGGCAGTGCCATGAGCCCGGTCGTCCAGTGCGCCAGCATGGCCGCCTGGGGCGACGAGGAACACGTGATCGAGAACCGGCGCCTCTATCGCGAGAAGTTTGCCCAGGTTACTCCGGTGCTCGCCGACGTGCTGGATGTCAGGCTGCCCGACGCAGGCTTCTACCTGTGGGCAGGCATCGGCAACCTGTGCGGCGGCTCCGACACCGCCTTCGCACGTGCCCTGCTGGAACAATACAATGTCACGGTTCTGGCAGGCAGCTATCTGGGACGCGCCGCACACGGACACAATCCCGGCAGTGGCCGGCTGCGCCTCGCACTGGTGGCCGACACCGGCGAATGCCTCGAAGCGGCCCATCGCATCCGCGAATTCGTCCTGCGCCTGCGTGCCTCCACCCCCTGAGGCATCCCATGCGGGCACCCAGGCCCCGTGACGCCCTGCCCTTTTTCAGACTGCGGGCTCCCACCTGCCCACCCCTCGTTTCATCAAGGACTCCCATGACCACCCAACTCCAGACCATCATCGAAAACGCCTGGGACAACCGTGCCGAACTCTCCGCAGCCAGCGCGCCCAAGGAAATCGCCGACGCCGTCGAACACGTCATCGCCGAACTCGACCAGGGCCGCCTGCGCGTGGCCACCCGCGAAGGCGTGGGCCAGTGGACCGTGCACCAGTGGATCAAGAAGGCCGTGCTGCTCTCCTTCCGCCTCAAGGACAACGTGCTCATGCACGCCGGCGACCTCGCCTTCTACGACAAGGTACCCACCAAGTTCGGCACCATGAGCGCCAACGAGCTCCAGTCCAGCGGCGTGCGCGTGGTGCCCCCCGCCGTGGCCCGCCGTGGCAGCTACATCGCCCGCGGTGCCATCCTGATGCCGTCCTACGTCAACATCGGTGCCTACGTCGATGAAGGCACCATGGTCGACACCTGGGCCACCGTCGGCAGCTGCGCACAGGTCGGCAAGCACGTGCACCTTTCCGGCGGCGTGGGTCTGGGCGGCGTGCTCGAACCCCTGCAGGCCGGCCCCACCATCATCGAGGACAACTGCTTCATCGGTGCCCGCAGCGAAATCGTCGAAGGCGTCATCGTCGAGGAAAACTCCGTCATCAGCATGGGCGTCTACATCGGCCAGAGCACCCCCATCTACGACCGCACCACCGGCGAAATCTCCTACGGCCGCATCCCCTCCGGCTCCGTCGTGATCAGCGGCAGCCTGCCCAAGAACGACGGCAAGTACAGCCTCTATGCCGCCATCATCGTCAAGCGCGTCGACGCACAGACCCGCGCCAAGACCAGCCTGAACGATCTGCTGCGCAGCTGATCCGTCTGCACGCAGCTCCCCCTCAAAACCGCCCCCGCCTGTGCGTGGGCGGTTTTTTTGATGCCGTGAAAAAGTATTTTCACCTCATCCCTTTGCATCCCCCGCTGATTGCATGGCCTTCCCCACACGCTCTGCCCTGCATGATCAGGAGCACGCATCCCCTCTCTCGCCCTTCATGCCCGACACAGCAGCGTCCCCCCGGCGTCTACAATGAACCCACACAATCGCACCACGGGCGGGCGGGGCTGTGGCGGGATGTCCCGTCCCAGGGGATCCTGCGGTTCCGCCCCAATGACCAAGGGAATTCCGCATGGGAAACATGGAGCGCATCCTGCGTCTGATGGCTGACAAGAATGCCTCGGACATCTTCATTTCGGCCAATGCCCCGGTCCTCATCAAGATCAACGGCAATGTGCTGCCGGTCAACCCGCAGCAGCTCACGGCCGACATGTGCCTCAACCTGCTGCGCGAGATCCTGCAGGAAGAGCAGCTCGAAGAGCTGCAGCGGCATGGCGAGCTCAACACCTCGTTCGCCATTCCGGGCATCGGCAACTACCGTGTCAACGTGATGCGCCAGCGGGGCACGTATGCGGCGGTCATCCGTTACATTCCTGCTCAGGTGCCGGCACTCGAAGGTCTGGGCCTGCCCACCGACACGCTGACCCGGCTCGTGATGCGTCCGCGCGGGCTGGTGCTGATGGTGGGAGCCACAGGCTCGGGCAAGAGCACCTCGCTGGCAGCCATGCTCGATCTGCGCAATGCCCGGCAGGCGGGGCACATCCTCACCATCGAGGACCCGATCGAGTTCATCTTCACCAACAAGCGCTGCATCATCAACCAGCGCGAGATCGGCACCGATACCGCCAACCGCCAGACCGCACTCAAGAACGCCATGCGGCAGGCGCCCGACGTGATTCTGGTGGGCGAAATCCGCGATCGCGAGACCATGTCCGCAGCGCTGGCCTATGCGCAGTCCGGTCACCTGTGCCTGGCCACCATGCACGCCAGCAACAGCTACCAGGCCCTCAACCGGATCCTGAACTTCTACCCCGAGGAAGTGCGCCCCACGCTGCTGGGCGATCTGTCCTCGGCCATGGCCGCCATCATCGCCCAGCGTCTGCTGCGCACCACCGATGGCCAGCGTGCCCCTGCCTGCGAGATCCTGCTCAACAGCAAGCTGGTGTCCGAGCTCATCGAAAAGGGCGATTTCATGGGAGTCAAGGACGCCCTGGCCCAATCCATGACCGAAGGCTCCCAGTCCTTCGAGGAAGACATTGCCCGTCTCATCCGCAGCCAGCGCGTGTCGCGCGAGGAAGGCCTGCAAGCTGCCGACTCTCCCACCAACCTGCTCTGGCGGCTCCAGAACGAACAGACCGCCACCAAGAAAGCAGCCGAGGAAACCCCGGCGGCCGAGGAGGCCTCCTTCGCCGAGTTCACCATCGACATGGCGAACTGAGAACTGAGCACGTCCTCTCCATACAGCGGCACCGTCCCGTGCCGCGCCAGAGTCAGCCCGCCGCCAAAGCCTCGGGCTGACCTGGGGAGCCGAGTCGCAATGCCGGGACACGGCACCAGCCAAATCAAATCGCGGACAATACGGCCTTTGGACCCTGCCAGTGCCGGGACACCATGACCCCCAGCCCCGCCAGGGGCACCTGTCCTGCGCTCCCGACGTGCCTGAAGGCGCACCTCCATTCAGCCCAGAACGCTGCCATGCCATTGCGCGTGGCAGCTCTCTTTCCCGTAGATTGCCATGTCGATGATTTCCACCCAAACCCTGGCAGAGCAGCTCGTTGCCATCGGCTCGGTCACCCCGCAGGATGCCGGCTGCCTGCCGCTCCTGACCAGCCATCTGGAGCCGCTCGGCTTCCGCTGTGAACGGCTCGATCGCGGTCCCGACGATTTTCACGTCAGCAATCTGTGGGCATTGCGCACAGGCAGCCGGGGGCCGGCCAGCCCCTCGCTCGTGTTCGCGGGGCATACCGATGTGGTGCCCACCGGGCCGGTCGCGCAGTGGCGCTTCCCCCCCTTCACGCCCACCGTCCATGACGGCCATCTCTATGGCCGTGGCACCAGCGACATGAAGACGTCGCTGGCAGCCATGGTGGTGGCCGTGCAGGAGCATGTGACCGAACATCCCGACACTCCGCTGTCGATCGCCTTTCTGCTCACCAGCGACGAGGAAGGCCCCGCCCGCGACGGCACGGTCGCCGTCTGCGACGCCCTGCGCACCCGCGGCACCCGCCTCGATTACTGCGTAGTAGGCGAGCCCACCGCAGTGCACCGCACCGGCGACATGATCAAGAACGGCCGCCGCGGCACCATGAGCGGCCGACTGACCGTCAAGGGCATCCAGGGGCACATCGCCTACCCGCACCTGGCCCGCAACCCCATTCACCAAGTGGCTCCGGCTCTGGCAGAGCTGGTCGGGATCGCATGGGATCAGGGCAATGAGTTCTTCCCGCCCACGAGCTGGCAGATCAGCAACATCCACGGCGGCACCGGCGCGAGCAACATCATCCCCGGCGAAGTGGTGATCGACTTCAATTTCCGCTTCTGCACCGAATCCACTCCCCAAAGTCTGCAGGAGCGGCTTGAATCCGTGCTGCGCCGCCACGGACTCGACTACACCCTCGACTGGACCATCGGCGGTCTGCCCTTTCTCACCCGCCCCGGCAGCCTGGTGCATGCAGCCCAGCAGGCCATTGCCGAGGTGACGGGACTGACCCCCGAACTCTCCACCAGCGGAGGCACGAGCGATGGCCGCTTCATCGCGCAGCTCTGCCCGCAAGTGGTGGAAATCGGCCCGCCCAACAGCAGCATCCACAAGATCGACGAGCGCATCGCGCTGGCCGACATCGAGCCGCTCAAGGACATCTACCGTCGCCTGCTCGACCATCTGGCTGCCGAGGCCGCCTCTGTCTCTGTCTGACGAGAGAATGCACCGCCCATGACTGCTCCCGCTGCTCCCTCAACCCTTCCTTCTGCCCTGCACCGGCTCGTGCAGGCCCAGGCCCAGCGCCTGCAGGATGCCCACGTGAGCTTGGGGCATGGCACGTCCAATGCTTTCGACGAAGCAGCCTGGCTCACCCTGTGGCGCCTGGGCCTGCCGCTCGACACCGACCTGGACGACCCTGCCCTGCCTGCTCCCACGGAGCCCCAGCGCGACGCCGTAGAGTCCCTGATTGCCGAACGCATCCGCACCCGCAAGCCTGCGGCCTACCTCACCCGCGAAGCCTGGCTGCAGGGCGTGTCGTTCTATGTGGACGAACGCGCCATCGTGCCCCGCAGCCTCATTGCCGAACCGCTGGCCGACGGCTCCATCGATGCCTTTCTGCATCCAGCCACCCACCGGGTGCTGGACCTGTGCACGGGCAATGGCAGCCTGGCCGTGCTGGCTGCGCTCGCATGGCCGGACGTGGTCGTGGATGCAGCCGACATCAGCCCCGATGCACTGGCCGTGGCCCGTATCAACGTCGCCCGCCACGATCTGTCCGACCGCATCCGGCTCCTGCACAGCGACGGACTGGCTCAGTGCGAAGGCCCCTATGACCTCGTGCTGTGCAACCCCCCCTACGTCAACAGCGCCAGCATGCAGGCCCTGCCGGCCGAATACCGCGCCGAACCCGAACTCGCCCTGGCCGGTGGCGAGGACGGCATGGACTTCATTCGCCCGCTGCTGGCCCGGCTGCCCGACTTCCTGAGCGAACGCGGCGTACTCGTGCTGGAAATCGGCCACGAGGCCGCCTATTTCGAGACGGCATTCCCGCACCTCAATCCCGTGTGGCTCGACACCAGCGCCGGCGACCGCCAGGTGCTCCTGCTCACCCGCGAAGCCCTGAAAGACACCCCTGCACCATGATCGTCCTGCAAGACGTCACCCTCCAGCGCGGCACCAAGGTCCTGCTCGACCACGCCTCCGTCACCATCAACCCCGGCGAGCACGCTGCCCTCATCGGCCGCAACGGCGCTGGCAAATCCAGCCTGTTCGGCCTGCTCAACGGCACCCTGCACGAAGACGGCGGCGAGGTCCTCTTTCCCGCCAGCTGGCGCCTCGCCCAGGTAGCGCAGGACATGCCGGAAACCACCGCAAGCGCCACGGCCTTCGTGCTCGAAGGCGACTCGCGCCTGCAGGAGGCAGAGGCCGCCCTGCGCGAAGCCGACGCCGCCAACGACGGCATCGCCATTGCCAACGCGCACGCCCTGCTGACCGATGCCGGGGCCCACGACGCCACGGCTCGCGCACAGGCCCTGATCCTGGGCCTCGGCTTCCAGGTCGATGAACTCGACCGGCCGGTCAACAGCTTCTCGGGAGGCTGGCGCATGCGTCTGCAGCTCGCGCGTGCCCTCATGTGCCCCAGCGACCTGCTGCTGCTTGACGAGCCCACCAACCACCTCGACCTCGACGCCCTCGTCTGGCTCGAAGGCTGGCTCCGGCGCTATGCCGGCACCCTGCTCATCATCAGCCATGACCGCGAGTTTCTGGATGCCGTCACCCAGGTCACCATCCAGATCGAGCACGGCAAGCTCACGCGCTACGGTGGCAACTACAGCACCTTCGAGGAACTGCGCGCCCAGCAGCTCACGCTGCAGCAGGCCGCCTACCACCGCCAGCAGGAAAAAATCGCCCACCTCCAGAAATTCATCGACCGCTTCAAGGCCAAGGCCACCAAGGCCCGCCAGGCCCAGAGCCGCGTCAAGGCCCTCGAACGCATGGAGCGGCTCGCCCCCGTCCTGACGAGTGCCGACTTCACCTTCACCTTCGAGGAGCCCCCGCAGCTTCCCAACCCCATGCTGATCATCCGGCAGGCCGCCTTCGGCTACCGGGGCGCGACACCGGCCACGCCCGCCCCGGCCACCCCGCTGCATGAGCCTGCCGACTTCACCACCAGCGATGCACTGCACCAGCATCAGCTGCAGACCGGCGAAGCCCTGCCGCCCATCGGCCCGCAGGACACCGTCATCCTGCATGACGTCAGCCGCTCCGTGCTGGCCGGACAGCGCCTCGGCATCCTGGGCGCCAACGGGCAGGGCAAATCCACCTTCGTGAAGACCATCGCCCATGTCCTGCCCCTGCTGGCCGGCCACCTCACCGAAGGCAAGGGCTTGCGGCTCGGCTACTTCGCGCAGCAGGAGCTCGACATGCTCATGGCCGACGATACCCCCCTCGGCCACATGGTGCGGCTCGCCAAAGCCCACCCGGACATCGCTGCCACCTGCGGCCGCGAGCAGGAACTGCGCAACTTTCTGGGCAGCTTCCAGTTTGCCGGCGACATGGTGCACCAGGCCGTCGGCACCATGAGCGGTGGAGAAAAGGCACGCCTCGCCCTGGCCATGATCGTATGGCAGCGCCCCAACCTGCTGCTGCTCGACGAACCCACCAACCACCTCGACCTGGTCACCCGCGAGGCCCTGGCCATGGCGCTCAACAGCTTCGACGGCACCGTCATGCTCGTGAGCCATGACCGTGCCCTGCTGCGCGCCGTCTGCGACGACTTCTGGCTCGTCGCACACGGCACGGTGGCGCCCTTCGAGGGCGATCTCGACGACTACCAGCGCCACCTCATCGACATGGCCCGCCAGAAGCGCGAAGCCCTGCAGGCGGCACGTGCCTCGGAGTCACCGGCAGCAGACAGCCCCCCACCGGCAGACAGCCCCGCCGCCTCCCCGGCAGCCAGCGGAGCCGAGCTGCGCCGGCAGCAGGCCGCTCTGCGCCAGCAGTTTCTCGAAAAGAAACGCCCCCTGGCCAAGCGGCAGCAACAGCTCGACGCACGCCTCGAAACGCTGGGTGCCCAAAAAACCACGCTGGAGGCCCGGCTGTGCGAACCCATGCCCCCTGCTCAGATCGCAGACACAGGACGGGAGCTCAAGCAGGTGACCGACGCGCTCGAAGAAGCCGAGCTCGAATGGCTCGATGTCTCCGCCGCACTGGAAGCCCTGGTGCAGGAAGCAGGCGCTCACGCACGATAAGTCACACATTCGTCGGTCTCCCCACGGCATTTGCACCTACCATAACAAAGGTTCATTCATCCCTTCGTTCCCAAGGAGCCTGTCCATGTGGTCCATTCTTTCCACCATCATCGTCGGATTCATCGTCGGCCTCATTGCACGTGCCATCAAGCCGGGCAGCGACTCCATGGGCTGGGTCATGACCACGATTCTGGGCATTGTGGGCGCGGCCCTGGCCAATTTCGTGGGAGCCAGCATCGGCTGGTACAAATCCGGTGAAGTGGCTGGCTGGATCGCCTCTGTCATCGGGGCTGTGGCAGTCCTGGCCATCTATGGCATGATTGCCAAGAAATAAGCCTCGCCGTCCCTGCCTCAGCAGGGATACAGGCATGCTGCAAGGGGGCCTTGACGGGCCCCCTTCTTTGTTCCACAGGTCCTTCCCATGAGATATCTGCCCGCCCTGCTGGCCAGCCTGGGCACCACCTGCTGGCTGATGAGCGCCACGGGCTGCCACTCTGCAGCCGACTCCTCGTCCGATGCCAGTGCGGCCATGTCGGCCGCCTCTGCCGTGGCGGCTGCAGATGCAGACGCCCAGAACAGTTCCTCTGCCCCACTGCCCCCCCTGCCTGCCGCACCGGCATCGGGGCCTTCCGTGGCCTATCGCGGACTTTTCGTGTGGGGCCCCGAGGTCGAAACCTTCACCCCCTGCAACTCGGACCGAACCTACTGGCTCGACGGCCCGGACGAACTGCTCGGCCGCCTCGAAGACCTTGCCATCGACAAGGCCGACAAGGCCGGAGAAGCCTACCAGCCCATCTATGTCGAGCTCCATGCCAGTGACGAAGGCAAGGCCACCGACGGCCAGGCCGTGGATTACGACGGCATTTTCATGCTCCGGAGCATCGATCGTACCCAGTCCAGCCTGCCGGCCGACTGTCGCCCCCTTCCTCCGTCCGTCAGCAAGCCAGCCGCTTCGGCCCCCCACAAAACGCACTCCTGAGCGACGATGGTCCAGGCCCTGCATCCGCAAGGGTGTGGCCTGTACCTCCGCGCCGCCTCATCATGGCCGGCCTGTCCACTGGCTCCACTCTGCCGTGCACGGGCAGACCACTCAGGGATGCGTCTCTCCAGCGCTTGCCGACCTCAGTCTCATCTTCCTGCATGCCCGGCACTCCCAAGGCAAAAAAAGAGCCTGAGTCCGGTCGCTGCCGGGCTCAGGCTCCTCATCAGATCAACAGGCTGCAAGCCCTATGGGCCTGGCGCCATGACATGCCTCGGGCACGCCATGGCCGGCCGACAGGAAATTACAGTTCCTGCTTCTTGTTGTCGGGGTAGTGGAACAGCGTGGTGGCTGCGTCCTTGACTTCACCCTTGTCGTCGAAGGTGATCTTGCCCGTCACGCCTTGATAGTCTTCGGCAGCCAGCTTGGGCAGGTAGACCTTGGGATCGACGGAATCGGCCTTCTTCATGGCGTCGATCAGCAGCATGGTGGCGTCGTAGGTGTACGGGCTGTAGACCTGGAACTGGTTGGGGAACTTGGCGTCATAGCTCTTGCGCCACTCGGCTCCGCCCTTCATCTTGGTGAGCGATGCTCCACCCACGCCGCAGATCACGTTGCCCAGCGGCTTGGCACCACCGGAGAGCTTGACCAGCTCGTTCGTGCAGATGCCGTCGCCACCGAAGAACTTGGCCTTGTCCAGACCCAGCTGGGCCATCTGGCGCAGCATCGGGCCGGCTTGTGCATCCATGCCGCCGTAGAAGACCGCATCGGGAGTCTGGGCCTTCACGGCTGTCAGGATGGCCATGAAGTCGGTCGCCTTGTCGTTAGTGAACTGGGTGCTCACCACTTCCATGCCGTTCTTCTTGGCCGTCTGCGTGAAGATCTCGGCGATGCCCTGGCCATAGGCCGTGCGGTCGTCGATCACAGCCACGCGCTTGAGGCCGAGCTTCTTGGCTTCATCGGCCAGCGCAGCGCCGAGCACGTTGTCGTTGGCGATGATCCGGAAGACATTCTTGTACCCGGGCTTGGTCAGCGCAGGGTTGGTGGCAGCACCGGTGACCATGGGCAGGCCACAGTCGTTGTAGATCTTGGATGCGGGGATCGTGGTGCCGGAGTTCAGGTGACCGACGACGCCTGCCACCTTGGCATCACAGAGCTTCTGTGCCACGGCCGTACCCTGCTTGGGGTCGGCAGCATCGTCTTCGAGCACGGCCACAAAGTGCACCTTCTTGCCCCCGATGGTCACGCCCTGCTTGTTGGCTTCATCGACGGCCATCTGCACGCCGTTGGCGTTGTCCTTGCCATAGTGGGCCTGGCTGCCGGACATGGGCGCCACGGAGGCGATCTTCACGACCAGCTCACCGGGAGCAGCCCCAGCGTCACCGGAAGCAGACGAAGAGGCCGTCTGATCCTTCTTGCCGCAGGAAGCCAGCATGGAAGCCAGCACCATGGTAGCGACCACGCTCATACGCAGTTTGAATTGCATGTTTTACTCTCCATCGATAGACAAAAACGGGCTTTGAAACCCACCGCAAGAAACTATGCGTGCTGTTACAAGCACAAACCGGGCCAATTCTTTCAATTCGCCGTACAGACTTCCAGCCACTCGTCGAAATTGAACATTTCGTGGCATGTCGCAGGCCATCGGCGATGCTTTTGCATGGACATATCCTCGTGCAGAAGCCCGAAACATCCGGCCTCTTTTCCGCCAGTCACACCAGACTGGTGCAACCCTGCAATCCCATCGCCATGCCCGACCCCGACACGCACCATCAAAAGGCAATGATACGGAACGAATGCGCCATTCCCCCCATGACCGGACTCGGTAAAAACCCGCATCCGTCCTACACACCCCTCCCCGCATGGGTCTTCTTGCAATGCCCCCTTGCCTGCCATCCCCCGGCAACCGCTTGACAATGCCGTCACTCCCCCCAGCCCCGTCTGAACCTCCATTCATCTGTCCACCGACCGCGCCGAAGCGATAAGTTGCACCTTTGCATGACCCCCATGACCTCACGTCCGCATAGGTTGCACCTACAGACATCAAGGCCCACCCAGACCGCCCTGCGCCATGGCCACGCCCCTCACGCAACGCCATGCACCATAAATGTGCCACCGCCTCCGGCGGAGTGAGGCCCGATAGGCGGCTGTGCAATTGACCGGCATCAAGCACTCCGCCCGGGCAAGTCGCTAGACTGCCTGCCATGACCCAAGACTTCGACATCCTGATCGTGGGCGCCGGCCCTGCCGGCCTGACCCTGGCCCGAGCCCTTTCCGGACAGGGACTTCACATCGGAGTGCTCGAACAGCAGCCGCAGTCGGCCGTGGCGCATCCTGCCTTCGATGGCCGCGAGATTGCCCTCACCCAACGCTCAGCCCACGCCATGCAGAAATGGGGGCTGTGGCAGCGCATCGAGGAACTGGAACCCACCGCCTTTTCGGCTTTGCGCGATGCCCAGGTGCTCAACGGCAGTCACCCCTTTGCAATGGTCATCGGACACGAGCTGTCCTCGCGCAGCGAACTGGGATGGCTGGTCTCCAACCATCTGATCCGGCAGGCTGCCTGGGACACGGTTCAGCTTGCCATCGAGGCCCACCACGACATCGAGCTCTTCTGTGAATGCCGCATCTCGAGGGTACGCTCGAACGATACCCACGCCGAGGTCACCTGCGAGGATGGGCGCGTCCTCCGTTCCCGTCTTCTGATTGCCGCAGACAGCCGCTTCTCCCAGACGCGCCGTGCCATGGGCATTGCCGCCGACATGCACGACTTCGGGCGAACCATGCTGGTGTGCAATATGACACACGAGCGCGCGCACGAGCACGTCGCCTGGGAATGGTTCGACTACGGTCAGACTCTGGCGCTGCTGCCCATGAACGACGATCCCGTCACCGGCATGCACCGGTCCTCGGTGGTGCTGACGCTGCCCAGCCGCGACATGGATGCTGTGCTCGACATGGAGGACAACGTCTTCAACTCCGACATGACACGCCGCTTTGCGGGCCGGCTGGGTGCCATGACTCTCACAAGCACACGCCATGCCTATCCTCTGGTCGGCGTCTATCCACGCCATCTGGTGGCGCAACGCTTTGCCTGCATCGGCGATGCAGCAGTGGGCATGCATCCAGTCACCGCCCATGGATTCAACTTTGGGTTGCTGGGCATCGAAACCCTGAGCCAGGCCCTGATCCAGGCACATGCCCAGGGACGGGACATCGGCCACCCCGCGCTGCTCGCGCGCTACGAACGCACCCACATGCTGTCCACTCGTCCGCTGTATCTGGCCACACAGGCGATCGTGAAGCTCTATACCTTCGAGCACCCCGTGGCCCGGCTGGTGAGAGACGGCATGCTCCGCCTGGGGCAGCGCATCACCCCGTTCCGCCGCGCCATTGCCGCACAGCTCACCGGCCTGCACTGAGGCGCAGTCCTGGGTGGTTCGCCGCTCATCCGTTACACAACCCCTCCTTCCTCTGCCCCTGCCTGTTTTGTCGGCAGATGGGCCGGGAAGGGTATAATTGTCAGCTTGCAGACAAGCGCGACAGCAGTACCTCCGATCCCGGCCATCCGCGAACACCATCTCCGTTCCGGCCACCTTCGCAAGGGCTGTATCCCAAATGTTCGCCCATCCCACTTGTCTCACCGGCCTGCAGGCCCTGCAGGTCATCGGCATGGACAGCCTGATGTGCCCCTTCCGGCCTCTCCTGTCCGCTCCTCCAATTTTTCTCCATCTGGAAATCGGCGCCCACGCCCCCATGTGGCAAGGCACGTACACGGGCATCTGCCCCGTTCCGAACTGATGTGTGGAAGGGATAGTCATGGCAACCTCCAAAAAAGACAGCACCGCGGATTCATCCGTTTCTTCTCCGTCTGTTGAAGCCAAGGTCAAAAAGACCCGCAAATCTCCCGCCGCTGAGCCAGGAACTCCGGTCGTGAAGACCCGCAGCAGAAAAGCCGCAGGCGACAAGATCGCCGATGCCTCGCCCGAGAGCGTGACGACTCCTCCCGAAGACTCCCCCACCGCTGCCAAGACAGCGCGTGGCAGCAAAACAAAAACCATGTCCTCGACGACCAGCTCCTCCACTCCCGCACCCCGCATCTTCCGCGTCAAGGCTGCCAAGGCCAGCCCGGAAACCGAAGATCAGCCTGCCAAGGCCACCACCGCCCGCAAGTCCCGCACGACCGCAGCCAAGGTAGCCACCGAAACCGAGGCGGCTGCAGCCACACCCGATACCGACACGCCGGCCAAGGCTACCAAGACGCGGACCACCAAGACCGCCGCCAAGGCTCCACGCAAGGCCGCAGCCTCCAAGACCACGGCCAAGAAGGGCCGCAAGGCAGCCTCCGAAGAGGACGAGGACTTTTCCGACCTCGACGCCGACCTGTCCGACGACCATGCGGAAGAGGAAGAGGCTCCCGCTGCCGCGCCGACAGCTGCGGCCGTGCCCGAAAAGGTCAAGCCGCTGCGCATGAAGCTGTCCAAGGCCAAGGAACGCGCTCTCATGAAGGAGTTCGGCCTTGACGAGACCATCCTGTCCGAAGAGGAAGTCTCCACCCGCCGCCAGCGCCTCAAGGAGCTCATCAAGCTCGGCAAGACCCGCGGCTACCTCACCAATGCGGAAATCTCCGACCACCTGCCCGACAAGCTCGTCGACAGCGAAACGCTCGAAGTGGTCGTCTCGATGCTGGGTGACATGGGCGTGGCCGTCTACGAACAGACCCCCGATGCCGAGACCCTGCTGCTCGCCAATACCAGCGGGTCGGCCACGACCGAGGAAGAAGCCGAGGAAGAAGCCGAGGCCGCTCTGTCGAACGTCGACAACGAATTTGGCCGCACCACCGACCCGGTGCGCATGTACATGCGCGAAATGGGCACGGTAGAGCTGCTGACCCGCGAGGGTGAGATCGAGATTGCCAAGCGCATCGAAGGCGGTCTCATGGACATGATGGAGGCCATCTCCGGCTCTCCCGCAACCATCGAGGAAATCCTGGCCATGGCCGAGGAAATCCGCGAGGGCAAGGCCGTCATCTCCACCATCGTCGACGGCTTTGCAGACAACAACGAAGCCGACGACTACGTGGCCGAGGAAGACTTCGACGAATACGACGACGATGACGACGACGGTGGCACCAAGGCGCTCACCAAGAAGATGGAAGAGCTCAAGAACGAGGCCCTGCGTCGCTTCGACCTGCTGCGCAAGCACTTCGACACCATGCGCAAGTCCTTCGACAAGGAAGGCTATGGCACGCCGACCTACATGAAGGCGCAGCAAAAGCTCAGCCAGGAGCTCATGACCATCCGCTTCACGGCCAAGACCATCGAGAAGCTGTGCGACACCGTGCGCGGACAGGTCGAACAGATCCGCCAGAACGAACGCAAGCTGCGCCAGATCATCGTCGACAAGTGCCGCATGCCCCAGGAAACCTTCATTGCCCAGTTTCCGCCCAACCTGCTCAACCTGCAATGGGTCGAGGAGCAGGCCGCAGCCGGCAAGCCGTGGAGCAGCACCATGGCGCGCAACATCCCGCCCATCCAGGAACTGCAGCAGAACCTGATCAACCTCCAGACCCAGGTCTATGTGCCGCTGGAAGAGCTCAAGGCCATCAACAAGCGCATGAACGACGGCGAACGCCGCTCGCGCAATGCCAAGAAGGAAATGATCGAGGCCAACCTGCGTCTCGTGATCTCCATCGCCAAGAAGTACACCAACCGCGGCCTGCAGTTCCTCGACCTGATCCAGGAAGGCAACATCGGCCTCATGAAGGCCGTCGACAAGTTCGAATACCGTCGTGGCTACAAGTTCTCGACCTACGCCACGTGGTGGATTCGCCAGGCCATCACGCGTTCCATCGCCGACCAGGCCCGCACCATCCGCATCCCGGTGCACATGATCGAGACCATCAACAAGATGAACCGCATCTCGCGCCAGCACCTGCAGGAATTCGGCTTCGAGCCGGACGCCTCCATCCTGGCCGAGAAGATGGACATCCCCGAGGACAAGATCCGCAAGATCATGAAGATCGCCAAGGAGCCGATCAGCATGGAAACTCCCATCGGGGACGACGATGATTCGCACCTGGGCGACTTCATCGAGGACAGTGTCAACACCGCTCCGGTGGAAGCCGCCATGCAGGCCGGCCTGCGCGACGTGGTCAAGGACATCCTCGACGGCCTCACCCCCCGCGAAGCCAAGGTGCTGCGCATGCGCTTCGGCATCGAAATGGACAACGACCACACCCTGGAGGAAGTCGGCAAGCAGTTCGACGTGACCCGCGAGCGCATCCGCCAGATCGAGCACAAGGCCCTGCGCAAGCTCAAGCACCCGAGCCGCAGCGACAAGCTGCGCACCTTCCTGGGAGGTGGCGACTGATTCTGCCGGCCGGATCCTGTCCAGCCTGCTCCTTCAGCATCCTCTCTCTATTACCCATCCGCTGTCTCAGCCTGCAGCCCGCAGGCGGAGACAGGCTTGTTCTCCCCTTACCCGCATTCTTCCCATGAGCACATCTTCTTCCGTCACGACGGCCAGCGGCCTGCAGTACATCGACACCGAAATCGGCACCGGCGCCGAAGCCCAGCCTGGCCAGCAGGTCATGGTGCACTACACCGGCTGGCTCTATGACAATGGCGCACAGGGCGCCAAGTTCGACTCCAGCAAGGATCGCGGTCAGCCCTTCGTATTCGGTCTGGGCCAGCGCATGGTGATCGCAGGCTGGGACGAAGGCGTTGCCGGCATGAAGGTCGGTGGCCGTCGCACGCTCATCATTCCCCCCCAGCTCGGCTACGGCGCACGTGGCGCAGGCGGTGTCATTCCTCCCAATGCCACCCTGAAATTCGACGTCGAACTGCTCGATCTGCGCTGATCCGACCCGCGCATTCCTTCGGGATCGCCAGAAACGGCAGGGCACTCCTGCCCCTTCCAGGCACATCCGGCCACTCTGCCGCATGTGCCTTTTCTATGGCTGGAGGACAAAATCCCCCTCAATGGAAGGGTTTTGTCCCATTCCCTCTTGAAAACCCCGGCACGGACTTCAGATACCTGTCAGACATCCATGCATGGCATGGAAGGAGCAGAAGATGCCGATTCAAGCAGAGGTATCTCTTCATCGGTTTTCTGCATCCGCAGCCCGTTTTCATTCACTGATTCTCGGATAGTCCATGAACCCTACTTCATCCGCACCCCAGACCCCCGCAGAAGAGTCCGCCCCGGCTGCTGCCTCCGCCGCGTCTGAACCCACGGCCGCATCCACCGATCTGCAGGCACAGCTCGCAGCTCTGCAGGCCAAGTACGACGAACTCAACGACCACTATCTGCGCTCCCAGGCAGAAGTGCAGAACGCACGTCGCCGGGCCGATGAGGAAGTGCAAAAGGCCCGCAAGTTCGGTATCGAAAGCTTTGCGGAAAGTCTTCTGCCTGCTCTCGACAGCCTCGAAGCCGGCCTGGCCCACACCAACGGATCAGCAGAACAGATCCGCGAAGGCACCGAAGCCACGCTGCGCCAGCTGCAAAGCGCCCTGGAGCGCAACAAGGTCAAGGTAGTCGACCCCGCTCCCGGCACACCCTTCGATCCGCACCAGCACCAGGCCATCAGCATGGTCCCTGCCCCCGAAGGCAGCACCCAGGCACCCAACACCGTGGTGACCGTGCTCCAGAAGGGCTACACCATTGCCGATCGCGTGCTGCGCCCTGCACTGGTGACGGTCTGCGCAGGCGCATGACCCTCAAAAAGGTGCTTGCCGGCGCTTGAAAAGCTTTTCGGGACACCTCACCTATTCAGCAAGGGATCGTTCGATGCATGCATGCGCATCACCGGGCGCTCCACCCCCTCATTGACATCACGGATTACAGAAACAGGAGTTCCTACAAATGGGAAAAATCATCGGCATCGACCTCGGCACCACCAACTCGTGCGTGGCCATCATGGAAGGCAACAATACCCGCGTGATCGAGAACAGCGAAGGTACGCGCACCACGCCGTCGATCGTGGCCTATCAGGAAGATGGTGAAGTGCTGGTTGGCGCTCCCGCCAAGCGCCAAGCCGTCACCAACCCCAAGAACACGCTCTTTGCCATCAAGCGCCTGATCGGCCGCAAGTTCGAGGACAAGGAAGTGCAGAAGGACATCAACCTGATGCCCTTCCAGATCATCAAGGCCGACAACGGCGATGCCTGGGTGCAGGTGCGCGACAAAAAGCTCGCCCCCCCGCAGATCAGCGCAGAAGTGCTGCGCAAGATGAAGAAGACCGCCGAAGACTATCTCGGCGAAGCCGTGACCGAAGCGGTCATCACCGTGCCGGCCTACTTCAACGACGCCCAGCGCCAGGCCACCAAGGACGCAGGCCGCATTGCGGGCCTGGAAGTCAAGCGCATCATCAACGAACCGACGGCCGCCGCACTGGCCTTCGGCCTGGACAAGCAGGACCGCAACGACCGCAAGATCGTGGTGTATGACCTCGGCGGCGGCACGTTCGACGTCTCCGTGATCGAGATCGCCGACGTCGATGGCGAAAAGCAGTTCGAGGTGCTGTCCACCAACGGCGACACCTTCCTGGGTGGCGAGGATTTCGACCAGCGCATCATCGACTACATCATCACCGAGTTCAAGAAGGAACAGGGTGTGGATCTGAGCAAGGACGTGCTCGCCCTGCAGCGTCTCAAGGAAGCTGCCGAAAAGGCCAAGATCGAGCTCTCCAACAGCAGCCAGACCGACATCAATCTGCCCTACATCACGGCCGATGCCTCGGGGCCCAAGCACCTGAACGTCAAGCTCACCCGTGCCAAGCTCGAAGCCTTGGTCGAAGACCTGATCGAACGCACCATTGCTCCCTGCAAGACCGCCATCAAGGATGCCGGCATCAGCGTGGGTGAAGTGAGCGACGTCATCCTGGTTGGCGGCATGACCCGCATGCCCAAGGTGCAGGAAAAGGTGCGCGAGTTCTTTGGCAAGGAACCCCGCAAGGACGTGAACCCGGACGAAGCCGTGGCTGTCGGTGCCGCCATCCAGGGCCAGGTGCTCTCCGGCGACCGCAAGGATGTGCTGCTGCTCGACGTCACCCCGCTGTCCCTGGGCATTGAGACCATGGGCAACGTGATGACCAAGATGATCCAGAAGAACACCACGATCCCGACCAAGTTCTCGCAGACCTTCTCCACGGCAGAGGACAACCAGCCGGCCGTGACCATCAAGGTGTTCCAGGGCGAGCGTGAGGTCACCAGCGGCAACAAGCTGCTCGGCGAGTTCAACCTCGAAGGCATCGCTCCGGCTCCGCGTGGCCTGCCCCAGATCGAAGTGACCTTCGACATCGACGCCAACGGCATCCTGCACGTCAGCGCCAAGGACAAGGGCACTGGCAAGGAAAACAAGATCACCATCAAGGCCAACTCCGGTCTGTCCGAGGATGAAATCCAGAAGATGGTGAAGGACGCCGAGCTCAACGCAGCCGAAGACCACAAGAAGGTCGAGCTGGTCAATGCCCGCAACCAGGCTGATGCCCTGGCCCACAGCGTCCGCAAATCCATGACCGAACTCGGCGACAAGCTCGAAGCCGACGAAAAGGCCAAGATCGAAGCTGCCCTCAAGGAAGTGGACGAAGCTCTGAAGGGCGACGACAAGGAAGCCATCGAAGCCAAGTCCAACGCCCTGATGGAAGCCAGCCAGAAGCTCGGCGAAAAGGTCTACGCCCAGCAGGCTGCCGCCGCTGGGGGTGCCGGTCAGGCAGAAGCCGGCGCCGCTGCGGGTGCAGCACCGGCCGATGACGATGTCGTGGACGCCGAAGTCAAGGAAGTCAAGAAGGACTGACGCCCACGCCGACCGGATGGCGCTTTTTCCCTCAGGGAGGACCGTCCGGTCGGGGATTGCCCATATTCCTTGTTTTTCCGCCGCGTGCAGCTCTGAAAAGGCCCACGCGGCGTTTCGCATGTTTTTCCTGGCGCTTTCGCGGAAAGAACGCATCGGGACCATGCTCCATTTTTGACCGCAGCATCGCTCGGATTTGTCCATGTCAAAACGCGATTACTACGAAGTACTGGGTGTCAATCGCAACGCCAGTGACGACGAAATCAAGAAGGCCTATCGCAAACTCGCGATGAAATACCACCCTGACCGCAATCAGGGAGACAAGGCCGCCGAGGCCGAGGCCAAGTTCAAGGAGGCCAAGGAAGCATACGAAATGCTCTGCGACCATGAAAAGCGCTCTGCCTATGACCAGTATGGCCACGCTGGAGTGGACCCCAACATGGGTGGGGGAGGTTTTGGGGGCGGCTTCGGCGGCTTCGAGAGCTTCAGCGACATCTTCGGAGACCTCTTTGGGCAGGCACGCGGTGGTGCGCGCGGCGGCCGTCAGGTGCATCGCGGCAATGACCTGAACTACGCCATGGACATCACGCTGGAGGAAGCTGCCTCCGGCAAGGATGCCCAGATCCGCATCCCCGGCTGGGATGAGTGCGACACCTGCCACGGCTCCGGAGCCAAGCCCGGCACGAGTGCCAAGACCTGTCCGACCTGCCATGGCAGCGGCGTCGTCCAGATCCGCCAGGGATTCTTCAGCGTACAGCAGACCTGCCCGCACTGCCACGGCACCGGAAAGATCATTCCCGAACCCTGCCCCAGCTGTCATGGCGAAGGGCGCATCCAGCGTCAGAAGACTCTGGAAGTGCACATTCCCGCCGGCATCGACGACGGCATGCGCATCCGCAGCGCAGGCAACGGAGAAGCCAGCCCCAACGGCGGCCCGCCTGGGGATCTCTACATCGAGATCCGGCTGCGCAAGCACGAGATCTTCGAGCGCGATGGCGATGATCTGCACTGCGTGGTGCCGATCAGCTTTACCAAGGCGGCGCTGGGCGGAGAAATCGATGTTCCCACGCTGCTCGACGGCAAAGCAGTCATCGACATTCCCGAAGGAACCCAGCACGGCAAGCAGTTCCGGCTGCGCGGCAAGGGCATCAAGGGGGTACGCTCCTCCACGCCCGGAGACCTGTACTGCCACATCACGGTCGAGACCCCGGTCAAGCTCACGGAGCACCAGCGCAAGCTGCTGCGCCAGCTCGACGAGTCTCTGGTCAAAGGTGGAGGCAAGCACAGCCCCAGCGAAAAGAGCTGGTTCGACAAGGCCAAGGCCTTCTTCTCCTGAAGCCTTCGGGCTTTGCCATCAAAAAAGGATGCCTCGAGGCATCCTTTTTTTCGTCTCATGGCATCTCGTCTCGCCTCGTTGCGTATCACCTGGCTCCCATGCGGTGCAAGGCCCTGATGCCCGTGCCGCATGGCGTCAGGAGCGTCCCCCCCGCCTCTCCCTCTCACGCTGCACAGAGCACGCAAGAAAGAAGAGAGGCATGCCTGAAGGCACTCGCGTTCGGGCTTTGCAAGATTACAGAGAGCGGACCAGAAGACGTGCCTCCTGCAGGAGGGCTGCATGATAGGCACTCCCCTCCTCTTCCCGCAGCAGCGTCTTGGTCGCCTGCAGGGCACCGGGCGGAAGGCGGTTGTAGGTCGCCGCCACACGGAGCGTGGCCTCCATGCGCTGCTCCTGCTCGACGGGTCGCCCACACAGGCCCCACTGAAACAGCATGGCAGCTTCGATGGCGTCTCCTGCCAGCACGCGCAGCACGGCAGGCGCAGGCAGCATGCGCGACAGATGCCAGCTCAGGGCCCCCATGGGCGTGCGCCCCATCGCAATGTGCCGCAGCCGGATGCGCGTGTGTCCTGTCACCACCCAGCCGTCGCAATTGCAGGCTGTCGCCAGGCCCAGCTCACCCAGATCACCGCAGAGGCTGGCCACCACGGGCTTGGGAAAGGTCATGAGGGTTTCCAGAAAGGCATGGAACTGCTCCAGCCACCGATCCAGCCGCTGCTGGGTGGATCGTTCGCCGACCGGCAAGGGCTGTGAACCGAAATAGCCTTCGTCGCTGAGCACCAGACTCAGGGTGTCGGGGTCCCGCTCGGCTTCATTGAGAATCTCGATGGCGCTCACGAAGAGGGCTTCATCCAGCGTTCCCGGGCTGCCCATGTGCAGAAAGAGGGTCTGGTCACGAAAGGTGGTGCGAATTTCAGCCATGGGGAAAATGACGGGCTGCCTCTGACAGCCATGCAGGCAAGAGAAGAATGTGAAAGGCCGCGCTCCCATGGAGCCCGCAGACTCCGGAATGCACGGCCCAGTCGCGCGTCACGGCGCTGTGGAAGAAGAAGCTGCCTGTGCGGCCGCCTGTGCTGCCTTGTGCTGAAGACGCAGCTGGGTATCGATGTCCTTGAGGGCACGTTCCTGCCGGTTCAGTTCGATGTCTTGCAGCTGGTAGACATGGTCGCGCTGCGTGAACGCATCCTGATGCTGGCGCAGGCAGCGGTTGACCAGAAAACGGGCATAGCACGCTGCCTTGTCCTGCGCGAGCTCCTGTCGCAGGGTGGCCCTGGAAGCAACCACCTCTGCGCGACGGGTGCTGATCTGCTCCTGGGTCATCTGCTGGCCCAGAAACGGCACCTCCTGCACGGTGGGACGGCTGTCCGGCAAGGTGGGGAAGCTGCATGCAGCCAGCAGCAGGGGCATGCACAGCCCCGGCAGCCGGCACAGACGCCCTGCTGTGCACACGATGCGGACGACACCGGTCGAGTCGAGGTTCAGGTTCAATGGCATGCCCGCTCCTTTAGGTGATGCTGATGTCGACATGGCGGTGCTCCAGCGCCAGATATTCGGCGGACTGCATCTCGTCGAGGCGGGAAACGGTCCGCACGAACTCATGTGCCAGCATGCCCCGTGTATAGAGCTCTTCGGGCGGCACGGCGGCCGACACGACCAGCTTGACACGGCGGTCATACAGCACGTCGACCAGCAGGGTGAAGCGACGCGCCACCGACGCCATGGTTTCGGGCATTTGCGGCACGTGCGACACCATCACGGTATGGAAGGTGGTGGCGATTTCGAGATAGTCGTTCTGCGAACGGGGCTCGATGCACAGCTCCCGGAAATCGAACCAGATCACGCCTCCGGCCCGTCGGATGGCCGGGATCTGTCGTGAGGTGAGCGCAATGACCGGATCCGCCTCGTCTCCGTCGGCCAGGTTGTCGAAGTCGGCCTGCATCTCTGCATCGGTCTGCGCGTCGAGCGGCGTCAGATACAGCCGCAGCTTCTCCAGCTCGCGCTGGCGGTAGTCGGTGCCGTTGTCGACATTGATGACTTCAAGCCGCTCATTGAGCAGGGCAATGGCCGGCAGAATGCGGTCACGGTGCAGCCCGTTGGGGTACAGGTCATCAGGCCGGAAGTTGGAAGTGGTGACGAAACCCACCCCGTTGTCGAACAGGGACTCCAGCAGGCGGTGCAGGATCATGGCGTCTGTCACGTCGGCCACATGGAACTCATCGAAGCAGATCAGCTTGAAGCGCTTGGCCATCTGAACCCCCAGCGCCTGCAGGGGATTCTGGGTG
The DNA here is from genome assembly GCF_041912815.1 of Allobrachymonas sp. NCBI lineage: Bacteria > Pseudomonadati > Pseudomonadota > Betaproteobacteria > Burkholderiales > Comamonadaceae > Allobrachymonas > Allobrachymonas sp. The sequence goes on from NZ_JAYRLV010000008.1 coordinate 47,977, forward strand.
CCCTGCAGCCGGGCCAGCTCGCGGTGCACTTCACGCATGAATTCGTGGAAGTGCAGCCGCGTCTTGCGCTTGATGGGCACTGCCTCGAAGAAACAGTCCATGAGAAAGCTCTTGCCTCGCCCCACGCCGCCGTACATGTACACGCCGCGCGGAATGGGAGGACGGTTGATGAGCTTCTTGAGCTTGCTCGAACGCTGGCTCTTGTACTGGGACCAGTCCTGCGCGCAGCGTTCAAGCGCAGCGATGGCGCGCAGCTGCGCCGGATCGCTGCGGAAGCCGCGCGCCGCGAGCTCACGCTCGTAGATGCGCGCGACCGGCCCAGAGGGAACTGCCGTCGTGGCCATCAGAAGTTGAGCGCACGCTTTTCGACGGCGAGCGCAGCTTCCTTGGTCGCCTCGGACAGCGTCGGATGCGCATGGCAGGTCCGTGCGATGTCCTCGCTGCTGGCACGGAACTCCATGGCCAGAACAGCTTCGGAGATCAGCTCGGAAGCCATCGGCCCGACGATGTGCACACCAAGAACCTCATCGGTCTTGGCGTCGGCCAGAATCTTGACCATGCCGGTGGTATCCCCCAGCGCACGGGCACGCCCGTTGGCCATGAAGGGGAAGGAACCCGCCTTGTAGGCCACGCCTTCGGCCTTCAGTGCCTGTTCGGTACGGCCCACCCAGGCGATTTCCGGGCTGGTATAGATAACCCAGGGAATGGTGTTGAAGTTGACATGCCCATGCTGCCCCGCGATACGCTCGGCCACGGCCACGCCCTCTTCCTCCGCCTTGTGCGCCAGCATCGGGCCACGCACCACGTCACCCACTGCCCACACATTGGGCAGGCTGGTGCGGCAGTCTGCGTCCACCACGATGGCGCCACGCTCGTCGAGCGGCAGGCCCACGGCTTCGGGGTTCAGGCCCTGGGTATTGGGCACCCGGCCGATGGAGACGATGAGCTTGTCGGCATCGATCTTCTGTTCGGCACCCTTGGCATCGGTGTAGGCCACGGACACGCCCTTCTTGCCCTTCTTGATCTCGCCGACCTTGACGCCCAGCTCGATGCGCAGGCCCTGTTTGTCGAAGGCCTTCTTGGCTTCCTTGGCGATCTGCTCATCCACGGCACCGAGGAAAGTCGGCAGACCTTCCAGAATCGTGACCTCGGCACCCAGACGATGCCATACGGACCCCATTTCGAGACCGATCACGCCGGACCCGATGAGCACGAGCTTCTTGGGCACGGAACCGATGCGCAGGGCGCCATCGTTGGAGAGAATGGTCTCCTCGTCGAACGGAGCCTGAGGCAGTGCACGTGCAGTCGATCCCGTGGCCACGATGACATGCTGTCCTACCAGGGTTTCGGGCTTGTCCCCGGTGACCTGGATTTCATAGCCGCCATCGACCGCCTTGACGAACGAACCGCGGCCATGGAAGAAGCTGACCTTGTTCTTCTTGAACAGGTACAGGATGCCGTCGTTGTTCTGCTTGACCACCTCATCCTTGCGGGCCACCATCTGGCCCACGTCCATCTTGAGGTTGGAGAGGCTGATGCCGTGCTCGCCAAAGTGATTCTGCGCCTGCTCGAAGTGCTCCGAGCTCTGCAGCAGCGCCTTGGAGGGAATGCAGCCCACGTTGGTGCAGGTGCCACCGGGGGCAGCGCCGCCCTTGGCATTCTTCCATTCGTCGATGCAGGCCACCTTCTTGCCGAGCTGGGCTGCACGGATCGCGGCGATGTAGCCGCCAGGACCGGCACCGATCACGATGACGTCGAATTGTTGGGACATGATGTAAAAATCCTTTTTCTGAAAAAACGGGCGGCCCAAGCCACCCGTCCAATGGCCAGAGCCTGGTTTAGATGTCGAACAGCAGGCGAGCCGGATCTTCCAGCGCTTCCTTCATGGCCACCAGGGCCAGCACGGCTTCACGGCCATCGATGATGCGGTGGTCATAGCTCATGGCGAGGTAGTTCATGGGACGCACCACCACCTGGCCGTTTTCGACCACGGCACGGTCCTTGGTGGCGTGCACGCCCAGAATGGCAGACTGGGGCGGGTTGATGATGGGGGTGGACATCATCGAACCGAACACGCCGCCATTGCTGATGGAGAAAGTGCCGCCGCTCAGGTCCTCGATGCTCAGCTTGCCGTCCTTGGCCTTCTTGCCGAACTCGGCGATCTTCTTCTCGATGTCGGCGAAGCTCAGCTGATCGGCGTTGCGCAGGATCGGCACGACCAGGCCACGCGAACTGCCCACGGCAATGCCGATGTCGAAGTAGCCGTGATAGATGATGTCGGTGCCATCGACACTGGCATTGACGACGGGGTACTTCTTGAGGGCGTGCACGGCAGCCTTGACGAAGAAGCTCATGAAGCCCAGACGGACGCCATGTTCCTTCTCGAACTTTTCCTGGAAGCGCTTGCGCATTTCCATGACGGGAGCCATGTTGACCTCGTTGAAGGTCGTGAGGATGGCATTGGTGGACTGGGACTGCAGCAGGCGTTCGGCCACGCGGGCACGCAGACGGGTCATGGGCACGCGCTGCTCGGGACGATCCCCCAGCGGAATGTCGGCCACAGGTGCGGGAGCGGCTGCAGCGGCAGGCTTGGCGCCTCCTTCGACGGCGGCAAGCACATCGCCCTTGGTCACGCGGCCATCCTTGCCGGTACCGGCCACGGAGCCGGCAGGCAGGCTGTTGTCAGCCATGAGCTTGGCGGCAGCGGGCATGGGCACGCCGGCCATGGTGGAGCTTGCCGGAGCAGCGGCTGCGGGTGCGGCGGCAGCAGGAGCTGCTGCAGGTGCGGGAGCCGCAGCGGCAGCAGGGGCAGCCTGAGCCTCGGTGTCGATCTTGGCGATGACCTGATCGGCCACCACGGTGGCGCCATCGGCCTCGATGATCTCGGCGAGCACGCCGGCAGCGGGAGCCGGCACTTCGAGCACGACCTTGTCGGTCTCGATCTCGATCAGGATTTCATCGATGGCGACGGCCTCGCCGGGTTTTTTCTTCCACTGCAGCAGAGTGGCCTCTGCAACGGATTCGGAGAGCTGGGGAACTTTGACATCTACGATAGCCATGGTGATGTTCTTTCAGAGTGAAGAGGAGTCAACGGGAGAAATGAACGGTGCGCCCCGCGCGGCGGCGGAACGCACCCGGGGAACGGTCAGCGCGTGAGCAAGAAGCCCTTGAGGCGCCCGAAGGCTCCTTCGACCAGTGCCTTCTGCTGCTCCTGGTGCAGGTGGGCGTATCCCACTGCAGGAGAAGCCGAGGCGGCACGGCCCGAATAGCCGAGCTTCTGGCCCGGCGTCATGTTCTCGTAGATGGAATGCTGGACGAAGAACCAGGCACCCTGGTTCTGCGGCTCGTCCTGGCACCACACCACTTCCTGCAGGTTGGGGAACTTCTTGAGTTCGTTGGCCAGAGCCTTGTGCGGGAAGGGATACAGCTGCTCGACGCGGGCAATGGCCACCGTGTCGTCCTGCAACTCCTCGCGCTTCTTGGCCAGGTCGTAGTAGACCTTGCCAGAGCACAGCAGCAGACGCCTGACCTTGTCGGCCGCCTTGAGCACGGATTCCTTGTGCTCGGGGATGATCGTCTGGAAGCTGCCCTTGGTGAATTCGGACAGCGGAGAAGTGGCGTCCTTGTTGCGCAGCAGCGATTTGGGCGTGAAGATGATCAGCGGCTTGCGCAGATCGCGCACCATCTGGCGGCGCAGCACATGGAAGATCTGGCTGGCCGTGGTCGGCTGCACGATCTGCATGTTGGCATCGGCAGCGAGCTGCATGAAGCGTTCGATGCGCGCGGAGCTGTGCTCCGGCCCCTGGCCTTCGTAGCCGTGGGGCAGCATGAGCGTGATGCCGTTGACACGGCCCCACTTCACTTCACCCGAGGCAATGAACTGGTCGATCACTACCTGGGCCCCGTTGGCGAAGTCGCCGAACTGGGCTTCCCAGATCACCAGGGTGTGGGGATCGTTGGAGGCATAGCCGTACTCGAAACCCAGCACGGCTTCTTCGGACAGGATCGAGTCGATCACGGTGAAGGGTGCCTGCGCCTCGGCCACATGCTCAAGCGGCACATAGATGCCTTCGTCGGACTTCTCGCGCTTCTGATCATGCAACACGGCATGGCGGTGCGTGAAAGTGCCACGACCGCAATCCTCACCGGAGAGGCGCACCGGGAAACCTGCAGCCACCAGGGAGGCGAAGGCCATGTGCTCGCCCATGCCCCAGTCCACCGGAATGTCACCCCGGCCCATGGCGGCTCGGTCGTCGAGCACCTTCTTGACGAGCGAGTGCACCGCGAAATTCTCGGGCACGGTCGTGACGCGCTCGGACAGGCGCTTCCACTCGGTCATGGAAATGGAGGTGTCGCCTGCATCGGTCCACTTCTTGCCCAGGTAGGGGCTCCAGTCGACGGCGTACTTGCTCTTGAAGTTGTTGAGCACCGGATCGATGGTGTGACGGCCTTCGTCCATGGCAGCGCGGTAGGCCTTGACCATGTCGTCACCCAGCGTGGCACCAAAGCCCTGCGCTGCCAGCTTGTCGGCGTAGAGCTTGCGCGTACCCGGATGCTTGGCGATCTTCTTGTACATCAGCGGCTGGGTGAGCATGGGGGTGTCCTGCTCGTTGTGGCCCAGCTTGCGGTAGCAGATGATGTCGACCACCACGTCCTTGTGGAACTCGGCACGGTAGTCGATGGCCCATTGGGTGCACAGGGCCACGGCTTCGGGATCGTCACCGTTGACGTGCAGCACGGGAGCTTCCATCATCTTGACCACGTCGGTGCAGTACAGCGTGGAGCGGCTGTCGCGCGGATCGGAGGTGGTGAAGCCGATCTGGTTGTTGATGACGATGTGCAGCGTGCCGCCGGTGTGGTAGCCACGGGTTTCGGCAAGTGCCAGCGTTTCCATGACCACGCCCTGCCCGGCAAAGGCGGCATCGCCGTGCACCAGCACGGGCAGCACCTGACGGCCTTCGGCGTCGTGGCGGCGATCCATGCGCGAACGCACGGACCCTTCCACCACGGGGTTGACGATTTCGAGGTGGGACGGGTTGAAGGCCAGGCTCAGGTGAACCGGCCTGCCGTCGGAGGACACGTCGGAGCTGAAGCCCTTGTGGTACTTCACGTCCCCGCTGGGCAGGTCTTCGGGCGCAGTGTGATCGAATTCGGCGAACAGGTCGCGCGGGAGCTTGCCCAGCGTGTTCACGAGCACGTTCAGACGGCCGCGGTGGGCCATGCCGATCACGATTTCCTCGACGCCCTTGTCGCCCCCCTGACGGATGATTTCATCCATGGCCACGATGAAGCTCTCGCCTCCTTCGAGCGAGAAGCGCTTCTGCCCCACATACTTGGTGTGCAGGAAGCGTTCGAGCCCTTCGGCGGCCGTCAGGCGCTCCAGGATGCGCTGCTTGCGGTTGCCCTCGAAATGGGGTTTGGCCAGCGAGGATTCGAGCTTCTGCTGCCACCAGCGCTTCTCGTTGAAGTCGCTGGTATGCATGAATTCGGCACCGATGGTGCCGCTGTAGGTTTCACGCAGAGCATTCAGCAACTCGCGCAGAGACATGCGCTCCTTGCCGAAGAAGGTGTTGCTGGTGTTGAAGACGGTTTCGAGATCGGCGTCAGAGAATCCGTAGAAGGACAGGTCGAGCTCGGGAATCTCGGGACGCGGATTGCGCTGGAGCGGGTCGAGATTGGCCCAGCGGGCACCGGAATTGCGGTAGGCGGCGATGAGCTGCTGAGCGGCAGTGCGCTTGCGGCCGATGTCGACGTCGGCGTTGGCGAACACGACCTGGGTGCCGCCCTGCTTGGCACGCTCTGCAAAGGCGTTGACCACGGGGAGGTGCGGGACGTCCCGGTTCTGGGTGCCGTTGCCAGCCGGCAGATGCTGCAGGTTGTCAAAATAGACCCGCCAGTCGTCAGGGACGCTGCCTGGGTTGGCCAGGTAGTTCTCGTACATCTCCTCGACGTACGGAGCATCCCCACCGAAAAGGTAGGTATTGGATTGGTAGGTTTTGAAAACCTGCGATGAATCGCTCATCTTGCGCTTACCTCCGCGTTCCTTGAGAACGCATTAGCTGGTTGGTAGAAACCTTCCGCGACACGGCTGAACCGGTTGGCGGATGCGACTGTGACTTGGAAGGAAATTCGGGCGTTATCCCGCTGGTACTAGGCTGAACTGCAAATAGCACGCCCTTAAGTCAGGCTCGCTATTCTGCCACTGTTTGAGAAACTGCATGGCTCCGTCATGTCCTTCTGACAAAAGGGAAAATCCCTCCGGGCATGGAACATATGGGAATTGTCGGTCCATGCGCACTGGCATGGTGCATGGGGTGGCATTGAACTTCTGATGCGATCGAACCCGCCTCCTCTGTGGCTATGGACAGCATGCAGCCCGGGATGGTGGCCGGATCGATGGCGCATGCACCGATCCGGCGAACGCTCGGTGTACCGGGAATGCACAACAATTGCGCACGGTGTTTCAGTTCTTTTGTGGCGCATGGATGCCACAGATTATGGAAAGCGCTGTCTTGCGCAGGACTGACGCACTCCCTCGGGAAAGTCCCCTACTCTGCAGATTCACACATTGCGGACAACTCGGTGCAGCCTCTTGAAGGGAAGGGACTGCACCGAAGCTGGACTCGTGAAATTCGGCAAATATCAGCGGATCAGAGGGAGCACTTCCTTGAAATGGGGGTCAGCCGCACTGCGCAGCCACTCGAAGGCCACCATTTCCACAGTCACCAGTTCGGCACCGGCTCCAGCCAGTCGGTCGAAGGCAGCATCACGGTCGCGCTCCCGGCGGGAACCACAGGCATCCGTGACCACGCAGACATCGAATTCCTCGTCAAGCAGATCCAGAGCCGTCTGGAGCAGGCAGACATGGGTCTCGCACCCCGCCACCAGGATGGTGTTGCGCTCCTGACGGGCCGGCTGCGGCTTCTGCAGGTGCTTGGGAAGACTCCGCGCATTGCCGGCCGGGCGGGCAGGCGCGGGCGGACGCAGCAGGGACAGCAGCTCATCGTCGACACCGCTGAAACTCATCTTGGGAAGGGTACGGCTGCACAGCGCGCGCAGTGCCTCGTCGTTGGAACCGAGGCGGTCGGGATTCTGCTCGGTCGCCCAGACCGGCACCTGCAGCAGCGAGGCGATGCGTGCCAGCGTGGTGGCACGCTGCAGCACGTCGGTGCCCTCATGGATGGCGGGCATGAGCCGGGCCTGGTAATCGATCAGCAGAAGCTGGGATTCGAGTTTCTCGATCAGCATGGTGATATGTCTTTCGCGGGGAGGGAGAAAACAGAGGCAGGGGAAAATGTAACGGCGCCCGTCGAAGCACAGCACTTTGCGCGGATTCGTACCTGACTGTCACGGGAATGAAAAGGGTTTTCTGACGAAGTTGTCAGCCATTCTTCAGTTTTTAGGGGCTTTTTGAAACAAAAAAGTGAAAGATCACCCCCAGAAAAGGGTAAGCGCGTGTTTGTGCGCTCTTACATGTCGTTTACACTCGAACCCCATGAAGAAGTTGATCGCCTTAGTCCTCGCCTGCGTGGCTGTCGCAGCACAGGCAGCGCCACAATCCGATGATCTGGACCGCTTCATCAGCGGACAGAAGATTGTCTCCCAGATTCAGCACGTGGGCCGCAACGTGCGCGACACGGCCACCGATCTCGTCAGCACTGCGATGGGCTTCATCGGCGTGCCGTACCGGTATGGCGGCAATTCCGCCGATACGGGGTTTGACTGCAGCGGCTTTGTGCGCGCCACGTTCGAGAAGACGCTCGGCCGGGTTCTGCCCCGCCGCGCTGTCGACCAGGCCGCAGCCACCCAGACGATCAGCCGCTCCGAGTTGCGCCCGGGTGATCTGGTGTTCTTCAACACCATGCGCAGTGCCTTCAGCCATGTGGGCATCTATGTGGGCGAGGGCAAATTCATTCATGCCCCGCGCACGGGTGCCCAGGTTCGCATCGAGAACATGGACGTACAGTACTGGAACAGCCGCTTCGATGGGGCCCGCAGGGTGCTCGACAGCAACGGCGCTCCCATGCGCATGAGTGCCAAGAGCCTCATGAACAGCCTGAACAGCGGCGAAGAATAAGCGGTTTTCTGCACCCTTCCCTTCTGCTTTCGGCAGTCCCTTGCGGAACTGCCGGGGCGAAGGGTTACAGGTACCTGCCAAGCAAAGGCCCTCTGCATGCAGAGGGCCTTGTGTTTTTCTGTGCACCGGAGCCCCCGAACTGGCCACTGGCATGGCCATGGTTCGGTCCGAGGGTGCTCCGGGCAGATCAGCGGCGTCGCGTGGGCGGCAGGTCGGTGCAGCTGCCTTCGGCAACCTCGGCGGCCATGCCGATGCTTTCCCCCAGCGTGGGATGGGGGTGCACGGTCGCCCCGATGTCGACGGCATCGGCTCCCATTTCGATGGCCAGGGCGATCTCTCCGATCATGTCCCCTGCATGGGTTCCGACGATGCCCCCCCCGACGATGCGGTGTGTCTCGGCATCGAACAGCAGCTTGGTGAAGCCTTCGTCACGGCCGTTGGCGATGGCACGTCCAGAGGCTGTCCACGGGAACAGTCCCTTGGTGATGGCAATGCCCTGAGCGCGTGCCTGTTCCTCGGTCAGGCCCACCCAGGCCACCTCGGGATCGGTATAGGCCACGCTGGGGATGACCCGGGCATCCATGACCCGGGTGGCCAGCTCACGCTTGCCCTGCAGCTCGCCCGCAATGACTTCTGCGGCCACATGCCCTTCATGCACGGCCTTGTGCGCCAGCATGGGCTGGCCCACGATGTCGCCGATGGCGAAGATGTGCGACATGTTGGTGCGCAGCTGCTGGTCGACGGGAATGAACCCGCGCTCGCCCACCTGCACTCCGGCCCTGTCGGCACCGATCTTGTTGCCGTTCGGCGTGCGCCCGACGGCCTGGAGCACGAGGTCGTAGGTCTGGGGCTCCGGAGCATCCTGGCCCTCGAAGGTGACCTCGATGCCGGCGTCCGTCGCACGCGCGGCGACGGTACGGGTCTTGAGCATGATGCGGTCGAAGCGGGGGGCATTCATCTTCTGCCACACCTTGACCAGATCGCGGTCGGCCCCCTGCATGAGTCCGTCCAGCATTTCGACCACATCCAGGCGTGCGCCCAGGGTGCTGTAGACGGTCCCCATTTCAAGACCGATGATGCCGCCCCCCAGAATCAGCATGCGCCGGGGCACTTCACGCAGGGACAGGGCCCCGGTGCTGTCGACAATGCGCGGATCGTCGGGCAGGAAGGGCAAGTGCACCGCCTGGCTGCCGGCCGCGATGATGCAGGTGCGGAAGGCGAGCACGTGCGTGGCACCGGTCTTGTCCTGGCCTGTGCCGGTGGTTTCCTCGACGCGCACATGATGGGCATCGACAAAGCTGCCATAGCCTCGCACGAGCGTCACCTTGCGCATCTTGGCCATGGCCCCGAGTCCGCCCGTGAGCTTGTCCACGACCTTCTGCTTGTGGGCGCGCAGGCCATCGAGCTGCACCTCGGGCTCGCCGAAGGCGATGCCTGCCGCTGCAAGATGGCGTGCCTCGTCCATGACGGCCGTCACATGCAGCAAGGCCTTGGAAGGAATGCAGCCGACATTGAGACAGACTCCTCCCAGGGTGGCATAGCGCTCGACGAGCACCACCCGCAGGCCCAGGTCAGCGGCACGGAAGGCGGCGCTGTATCCACCAGGCCCTCCGCCCAGCACCAGAACGTCGTAGGCGTCTTCACCCGCATCGAGTGCAGGCGCGACGGGCGCGGAAGCGGCGATAGGAGCTGGCGAGGGGGTGGATATGGGCGCCGTCTGCATCGCCTGCCCGGAAGCCAGGGTCGCGGGAGCCTCGGGAGACGGCGCAGCAGCACCGTCTGACTGGGTTTCCAGCACGACCAGGGGCGATCCCTCGCTCACCCGGTCTCCCAGCTGTACCAGCACCTGCCTGACGATGCCTGCTTGGCTGCAGGGGATTTCCATGCTGGCCTTGTCGCTTTCCACCGTGACCAGGCTCTGCTCTTCCTGCACGGCATCGCCGGGCTTGACGAGGAGCTCGATGACGGCCACGTCCTTGAAGTCTCCAATATCGGGGACCTTGATCTGCACTTCGCTCATGATGGGCTCCCCTTTCACAGCAGCACGCGGCGGAAGTCCGCCAGGACCTGGGCCAGATAGGCGTTGAAGCGCGCAGCAGAGGCTCCGTCGATGACGCGGTGGTCCGCGCTGAGCGACAGGGGCAGCATGAGGCGCGGCTCGAAGGCGGTCCCGTTCCAGCGTGGCTTCATCTCGCTGCGGCAGACGCCCAGAATGGCCACTTCGGGCGCATTGATGATGGGACTGAAATACGTCCCGCCGATGCCGCCGAGGCTGCTGATGGTGAAGGAGGCACCGGTCATGTCGGCCGGGCCGATCTTGCCGTCGCGAGCCTTCTTGCTGAGTTCGGCCAGCTCGCGGCTGATTTCCAGGATGCCCTTCTGGTCCGCATTCCTAATGACGGGGACGACGAGGCCGTTGGGCGTATCGGCGGCAAAGCCGATGTGGTAGTAGTGCTTGCGGATCAGGCTGTCGCCGTCGAGCGAGGCGTTGAAATCGGGAAACTCCTTGAGGGCAGAGACACAGGCCTTGATGAGGAACGACAGCATGGTGACCTTGATGCCTGCCTGCTGGTTCTTCTTTTCGGCATTGAGCTGCACGCGCAGGGCTTCGAGGTCGGTGATGTCGGCGTCCTCGCAATAGGTGACGTGCGGAATCATGACCCAGTTGCGGCTCAGGTTGGCTCCGCTGAGTTTCTTGATGCGCGACAGCGGCTGCGATTCGATGGCCCCGAACTTGGTGAAATCCACCTTAGGCCATGGCAACAGGTCGAGTCCGGCTCCACCACCTGCTGGCGCAGTGGGTGCGGGCGCTGCAGCCTGCTGGGCCTGGGTGCGGGTAGCCCCGGTCATGACAGCCTTGGTAAAGGCCTGCACATCCTCCTGCAGGATGCGTCCCTTGGCGCCGGAACCCCGCACCTCGGCAAGCGAAACTCCCAGCTCGCGGGCGAACTTGCGCACGGTGGGAGAGGCATGCGGCTGCCCCACGGCGCCTGCGGCGGCCACATAGGGTGCCACCGGCGCCACGGCCGGCGCCGCCTGGACAGACGGTGCCGGCATCGGGGCCAGTGCCGGCTGCCCGGAAACCGCCGCCGGAGCCGCTTCCTGCCCGGACGCCACGGCTGCAGGCGCTGCCGCTTCTGAGGTTCCCTGCAGGGTGAGCACCAGATCCCCCTGATTGACCCTGTCGCCCAGGGCGACCTTGATGTCCTGCACGATGCCTGCCGCAGAAGAGGGAATCTCCATGCTGGCCTTGTCGCTCTCGACGGTAATGAGACTTTGCTCGGCCTCCACCCGGTCGCCTGGCTTGACCAGCACCTCGATCACCGCAACGTCGTGAAAGTCTCCGATGTCCGGCACCCGCACTTCGATGGGCCCCACCGGCGGCACTGCAGCGGCAACAGCGGCAGCAGCAACGGTCGCCGTGACTGCTGCAGGAACGGCTGCCTGGGGCACCGAAGGTTCGGTGTCCGGCACGGCCGGGGCCGCAGGAGCAGGAGCAGCCGCCTCTGCTGCCGTTTCGAGCAGCAGGAGGGTGGAGCCTTCGCTCACCTTGTCGCCGAGGCCGACCTTGAGCTCCCGAACGATGCCGGAAGCCGACGACGGGATTTCCATGCTGGCCTTGTCGCTCTCTACCGTGACCAGGCTCTGTTCGGTGCGCACGGTATCACCCGGCTTGACGAGCAGCTCGATGATGGCCACGTCCTTGAAGTCCCCGATGTCGGGGACCTTGACTTCGATGATTGCCATGGGTTGTCTCCTTGTGCTCGCACGTCAGGCGTTGAGCGGATTGATCTTGTCGGCATCGAGACCGTATTTCTCGATGGCCTCCTGCGCCTTGGAAGCAGGCAGCGAGCCTTCGTCCGCCAGCGACTTGAGCGCAGCCACGACGATGTAGTGGCGATCGATCTCGAAGTGGCGACGCAGGCGGGAACGGAAATCGCTGCGACCGAAACCATCGGTGCCCAGCACGCGGTAGCCCCGGCCGGCCGGAATGAACGGGCGGATCTGCTCGGCATAGGCCTTGATGTAGTCGGTCGATGCCACCACCGGGCCGATGGTCTGTCCGAGCTGGGACTCGACAAACGACGGACGGCGCTCCTCCAGCGGATGCAGCAGGTTCCAGCGCTCGGTGGCCTGGCCGTCGCGGGCCAGTTCGTTGAAGCTCGGGCAGCTCCACACATCGGCGGCCACGCCCCAGTCCTGAGCCAGCAGCGCCTGGGCGGCAATGCTCTCGCGCAGGATGGAGCCGGAGCCGAGCAGCTGCACCCGCAGCAGCGGCTGCCCCTCGACCCCGTGCCGGCACAGGTACATGCCCTTGATGATCTGCTCCTCGGTTCCGGCCTGCAGGCCGGGCATGGCGTAGTTCTCGTTGAGCAGCGTGAGGTAGAAGAACACGTTGTCCTGTTTCTCGACCATGCGCTTGAGGCCATGGTGCAGGATCACAGCCACCTCATGGGCGAAGGTGGGGTCGTAGGTGACGCAGTTGGGAATCGTGCCCGCCAGAATGTGGCTGTGGCCATCCTCATGCTGCAGCCCCTCGCCGTTGAGAGTGGTCCGACCGCTCGTGCCACCGAGCAGGAAGCCGCGCGCCTGCATGTCGCCTGCGGCCCATGCCAGATCGCCCACCCGCTGGAAGCCGAACATCGAGTAGTACACATAGAACGGGATCATGATCCGGTTGCTCGTGCTGTAGCTCGTGGCGGCCGCCATCCAGCTGGCCATGCCGCCGGCCTCGTTGATCCCTTCCTGGAGGATCTGGCCGTTTTCCTGCTCCTTGTAGTACATCACCTGGTCCCGGTCGACCGGCGTGTAGAGCTGGCCCTTGGGGTTGTAGATGCCGATCTGGCGGAACAGCCCTTCCATGCCGAAGGTACGAGCCTCGTCGACCAGAATGGGCACCACACGGGGGCCCATCGCCTTGTCGCGCAGCAGCTGGGTGAGAAAGCGCACATAGGCCTGGGTGGTGCTGATCTCGCGCCCCTCGGCCGTGGGATCGAGCACGGCCTGGAAGGTGTCAAGCGCAGGCACGGTGAAGCTCTCGTCGCTGCGCACGCGGCGATGCGGCAGGTAGCCGCCCAGCGCCTTGCGGTGCGCGTGCAGGTACTGGATCTCAGGCGTGTCGTCAGCGGGCTTGAAGTACGGAATCTTGTGCAGCTCGCTGTCGGGAATCGGTACGTTGAAGCGGTCGCGGATGTACTTCACATCCTCGTCGCTGAGCTTTTTGGTCTGGTGCACGGTGTTCTTGCCCTCGCCGGCCTTGCCCATGCCATAGCCCTTGATGGTCTTGACCAGCAGCACGCTCGGCTGCCCACGGTGGGCATTGGCCGCATGGAAGGCAGCGTACACCTTCTGGGGATCATGGCCGCCGCGGCGCAGATCCCAGATTTCCTCGTCCGTCATGTGCTCCACGAGCTTGGCGGTCTCGGGGTACTTGCCAAAGAAGTGCTTGCGCACATAGGCCCCGTCGTTGGCCTTGAGCGCCTGGTAGTCGCCGTCGAGCGTTTCCATCATCAGCTGGCGCAGCCTGCCTGTGGTGTCGCGGGCGAGCAGCGGATCCCAGTTGCTGCCCCAGATGAGCTTGATCACGTTCCAGCCCGAGCCACGGAATTCGCCTTCGAGCTCCTGGATGATCTTGCCGTTGCCACGCACCGGGCCATCGAGCCGCTGGAGGTTGCAGTTGATGACGAAGATGAGGTTGTCCAGCCCCTCGCGCGCTGCCAGGCCGATGGCTCCCAGGCTCTCCGGCTCGTCCATCTCGCCGTCGCCGCAGAAAACCCACACCTTGCGGTTGGCCGTGTCGGCAATGCCGCGTGCATGCAGGTACTTCAGGAACCGTGCCTGGTAGATGGCCATCAGCGGCCCGAGGCCCATGCTGACCGTGGGAAACTGCCAGAAGTCATGCATCAGCTTGGGATGCGGGTAGCTCGACAGACCATGCCCACCCACTTCCTGCCGGAAGTTGTCGAGCTGCTCCTCGGTCAGGCGCCCCTCCAGAAAGGCCCGCGCATAGATGCCCGGTGCGCTGTGCCCCTGAATGTAGATGCAGTCGCCGCCATGGGACTCGCTCTCGGCGTGCCAGAAATGGTTGAAGCCCGCCCCCAGCATGGACGCCAGCGAGGCAAAGGACCCGATATGTCCCCCCAGATCCCCGCCATCTTCGGGATGCAGGCGGTTGGCCCGCACCACCATGGCCATGGCGTTCCAGCGCATGTAGGCACGCAGCCGCTTTTCGATGGCGATATTGCCGGGGCAACGCGCCTCCTGCTCCGGTTCGAGCGTGTTGACGTAGCCGGTCGTGGCGGAAAACGGCATGTCGATGCTGTTCTGGCGCGCGTGTTCGAGCAGCTGTTCGAGCAGGAAATGTGCCCGGTCCTTGCCCTCGTTCCGGATCACGCTTGAAAGCGCATCCATCCACTCGCGGGTTTCCTCGTGATCGACATCGCCCGGCACCTGGCCGGGGTACGGTTGCTGTGCAGAGGACATGTCTTGTCTCCTTGTCTCTGGGTGTCTGGTATGTGGGCGCCCGGCCATGTGGCATAGGCATGTTCCGGGTGCCTGTGCAAGAGTTTGCCAGCGAAGTATCCCATAAGAAAGTCAAATTCCAAATTGCGATTATTGATTTCTCACTGTGAAATAAAATCACACCACTGCAAGGTGCTGGAAAGAAAAATCCTTGAAAATCCAATGCATACACCGCTCCCTCATGTCACATAAACGTCCTGAGACAGGTGTCATCCGCCCTTTTTCCCCCTCTCCTGCACTGTCCATACGGGAATATCCTGATCTGATCCATGCCACGCGTGCCGTGTCGTGGCCTGCCTGCGCACAACCATGTTGAACACCGTCCTGCCCAGCCCCTGGCGCGCCGCCTTCCAGCGGTGGTGGGGCACCCTGCCCGCCCATCGGCAGGACCGCGTCGCCAGCCTGCTGCCACTGCTGGCAGTGGCCATGTTCGCCATGGCTGTCGTGAGCGCCATCGGCTACCTGCGCATGGAGGAATGGCACACCGAGAACCAGACCCTCCAGCGCGACGGCGAATACTCCCGCCAGCGCATCTCGGTGCGCCTGGCCGAACGGCTCGAACTGCTGCAGAAGTTCGGCCATGAGCTGACCCTGCCGGCTGGGGCGCTGATGCACTTCAATCGGAAGGCCGATCTTCTGCTGGCCGACAACCCCGAAATCCGCGATCTCACCTGGCTCGACGCACAGGGACGCGTGGTGGCAAGCCGCGACCTCATGGGCGCCATGGCGAGCCAGCCGCTGCCCGACGGCGAAGGTGCCGCCCCTGCCCTGCATCCCGATCCGGCCCTGCTGGCCCGGGCCGGCAGCGAAAAGCGCGCGCTCTACCAGGTCACGCGTGCCTCGCAGGGCAACGACGCCGTGCTCGGCATGGTGGTGCCGCTGTATGCACACGGCAAACTCTCGGGCTATCTCTATGCCCGCCAGCTGCTGAGCTCGCTGCTGTACTACGCAGTTCCCTCGGACATCTACGCCCGCTACACCGTGGCGCTAGTCAACTCCGCCCAGCAGGTGCTGGCGGGACAGGTGGCCACGCAGCACGCGGCAGCGCCCTCCTCGTGGCCCGTATGGCTGTCGCAGTCCGGCAATGCCTACAGCGCTCCCATTGCACCGCTCGGCGGCGACATTGCCCTGCACCTGCAGTCCTACCGTGCCGATGACCGCATGGTCAACCGTTCCATGCTCCTGGTGCTGCTGGCCATGAGCGTGCTGACCGCCTGGGCGCTGCTCGCCAACTGGCGGCACCTGCGGCGGCGCCAGCGCTCCCAGCATGCCCTGGAACAGGAAACCAGCTTCCGCCGCGCCATGGAGGAATCCATGGTGGTGGGCATGCGCGCGCTGGACATGGAAGGCCGCATCCAGTACGTCAATGCCGCCTTCTGCCACATGACAGGCTGGTCGCCCGAGGAACTCATCGGCGAGGCCCCGCCCTACAGCTTCTGGCACCGGGACGACTACGAGCGCAACACCCGCATCCTGCAGAAGACCCTCGACGCCCAGATTCCCCAGGGCGGCTACGAAATGCGCGCCCTGCGCAAGAACGGCACCACTTTCGACGCCCGCATGTACATGGCGCCTCTCATCGGAGCCGACGGCGTGCAGACCGGGTGGATGTCCTCCATGACCGACATCACCGAGCCCAACCGCATCAAGCGGCAGCTCTCCAGTGCCCACGAACGGTTCGCCCGCGTGCTCAACTCGCTCGACGCCACGGTCTCGGTCGCCCCGCTGGGCGGCAAGGAACTGCTGTTCGCCAACAACGTCTACCGGCAATGGTTCGGAGACGACGGAGCCTCCGGCCATCTCCAGATGCTCACCGAGGCCGCCACCCAGATCCCCGCCCACGTCGAGGCCGATGCCTCCTCTTCGGAAGGACTGCACCCCAGCATGCTGCCCGGCATCTCCAGCAACAACACCGAGGTCTTCATCCCCGAGCTCGACCGCTGGGTGGAAGTGCGCTCGCGCTATCTGGAATGGGTCGATGGCAGCCTGGCCCAGCTCGTCATCGCCACCGACATCACCGCCCGTCGCCACGCAGAGGAACTCAGCCAGCAGCAGGAAGCCCGTGCCCAGGCTGCGAGCCGGCTCATCACCATGGGAGAAATGGCCTCCAGCGTGGCCCACGAGCTCAACCAGCCCCTGACCGCCATCACCAACTACTGCAACGGCATGACCAGCCGCATCCGGGCCGGCACCATGGACGACGGCGCCCTACTCGACGCCCTGGCCAAGACCAGCCGCCAGGCCCAGCGCGCCGGCCAGATCATTCAGCGCATCCGCTCCTTCGTCAAGCGCAGCACCCCCAACTACGCCGAGGCAGGCGTGGCTGGCATGGTCACCGAGGCCGTGGAGCTGGCCGAGATCGAAATGCGCCGCCGCCACGTCCGCCTGCGCTCGCGCATCACCCCCGGCCTGCCGCTGCTGCATGTCGACCGCATCCTCATCGAACAGGTGCTGGTCAACCTCATGAAGAACGCTGCAGAAGCCATCGACACGGCAGGCATGCCCACCGACCGGCGCCTGATCGACCTGGATGTGGGACTGGCCATGCGCGAGCAGAGAACGGTGGTCGAATTCCGCATCACCGACACCGGCAAGGGCCTCTCGCCCGACACCCAGCAACACCTCTTCGAGGCCTTCTTCACCACCAAGACCGAGGGCATGGGCATCGGGCTCAACCTCTGCCGCAGCATCGTGGAATCCCACCATGGCCGGCTGCGCGCGGAGAACCTCTACAATGAAGGCCAGGTGACAGGGTGCTGCTTCAGCTTCTGGCTGCCCGTGCCGGAAACTGGTCATGCCGGGTGATGGCAGGCGGCATCCTCCGTCTTTTTCCTAGTGCTTCTTCCCGAATGGCGTTGCAACGATGAGCTTGATTCCCGACAAAGGCACCCTGTATGTGATCGATGACGACGAGGCCGTGCGCGACTCGCTCCAATGGCTGCTCGAAGGCAAGGGCTACCGGGTGCGCTGCTTCGACTCGGCCGAATCGTTCCTGTCGCGCTACGATCCCCGCGAAGTGGCCTGTGCCTTCGTCGACATCCGCATGGAAGGCATGAGCGGACTGGAACTGCAGGATCGCCTGATCGAACAGAAGTCCCCGCTGCCCATCGTCTTCATCACCGGCCATGGCGACGTCCCCATGGCCGTGGACACCATGAAGAAGGGCGCACTCGACTTCATCCAGAAGCCCTTCCGCGAGGAAGACGTCGAAGTGCTGGCCGAGCGCATGCTGGCCCGGGCCCGCACCGCCTTCGTCGAGCACCAGCAGGCCAGCACGCGCGAAAGCCTCCTCGGCAAGCTCACCAACCGCGAATCCCAGGTGCTCGAACGCATCGTGGCCGGCCGCCTCAACAAGCAGATCGCAGACGACCTCAACATCAGCATCAAGACTGTGGAGGCCCACCGCGCCAACATCATGGAAAAACTCCATGCCAACACCGTGGCCGACCTGCTCAAGGTGGCCCTGGGCTCCGGCACTCCCAAGGCGTGACGCCGCAGGCGCTCCACCTTCCGCATTCCCGCTTCCGGCGGGAATGTTTTTTTTGAACCATCCCTTCCGCCCATTTCACTCCCATGACCGCCCAACTCATCAACGGCAACGAACTCTCCAAGCAACTGCGCGCCGAAGTGGCCCAGCGCACCACGGCCCTGCGCGCGCGCGGAATCACCCCAGGCCTCGCCGTCATCCTGGTGGGAGACAACCCCGCCAGCCAGGTCTATGTGCGCAACAAAGTCAAGGCCTGCGAGGAAGCCGGTCTGCACTCCGTGCTCGAAAAGTACGACGCCTCCATGACCGAAGCCGAACTGCTGGCCCGCGTCGAGGCCCTCAATGCCGACGCGTCCATCCATGGCATCCTCGTGCAGCTGCCTCTGCCGGACCATATCCATGCCCAGCGCGTGATCGAGGCCATCAGCCCCGCCAAGGACGTCGACGGCTTCCACGTGGCCAGCGCAGGCGCTCTCATGACGGGCATGCCCGGCTTCTGGCCCTGCACGCCCTACGGCTGCATGAAGATGCTCGAATCCATCCACTATGATCTGCGCGGCAAGCATGCCGTGGTCATCGGACGCAGCAACATCGTGGGCAAGCCCATGGCCCTCATGCTGCTGGCCAAGGACGCCACCGTCACCATCTGCCACAGCCGCACCCCCGACCTCAAGGCACAGACCCTGCAGGCCGACGTGATCGTGGCAGCCGTGGGGCGCCGCAACACCGTCACGGCCGACATGGTCAAGCCCGGTGCCGTGGTGATCGACGTGGGCATGAACCGCAACGATGCCGGCAAGCTCTGCGGCGATGTCGACTTCGATGCCGTCAAGGAGGTGGCCGGCTACATCACCCCCGTGCCGGGCGGTGTCGGCCCCATGACCATCACCATGCTTCTGGTCAACACCCTGGAATCGGCCGAACGCGCCGCCCAGGCCGCAGGCGTCTGAGCCCCATCCGGCCGGCACACAGAAAAGCCAGGGGGAGCATCAGGCGGCTCACCGCTTGAAGCCGGGAGTTTTGCCCATAAACTCCCCACATGAACCTCACGACCACTTCCCCCTCCCTTTCGGCCGATCTCGCGTCCAATCCGCTGCTGCAGGACAGCGCGCTGCCCCTGTTCGACCGCATCCGCCCCGAGCATGTCGGCCCTGCCATTCAGTACCTGCTGCAGGCCTGTGACCAGGCACTTGCCCAGGTCACTGCACCCGACTTTCCGGCCGACTGGCACCAGCTGGCCCTGGTGCTCGACGTGGCCACCGAACGGCTGGGCCGTGCCTGGGGGGCAGTGGGACACCTCAAGAGCGTATGCGACACGCCGGAGCTGCGTGAAGCCTACAACGCCATGCTTCCGGCGGTCTCCGACTTCTTCACCCGCCTCGGAGCAGATGAACAGCTCTACGCCAAGTACAAGGCCATTGATCCGTCGGGACTCGACTCTGACCAGCGTCAGGCCCTGCACAATGCCCTGCGGGACTTCCGGCTCGGCGGCGCCGAGCTCCAGGGGGATGCCCGCGAGCGCTACGCCACCATCCAGGACCGCCTGGCTGCCCTGACCCAGAAATTCAGCGAAAACGCGCTCGACGCCACCGACGTCTGGTCCCTCTACGTCGAGGAATCCGACCTGGCAGGCGTGCCGGCCGATGTGGTGGCAGCCGCCCGTGCAGCTGCGCAGGCCGATGCGCATGCAGGCTACAAGCTCACGCTCAAGCTGCCGTGCTATCTGCCCGTCATGCAGTTTGCCCAGAGCAGCTCCCTGCGTGAAACGCTCTACCGCGCCTATACCACCCGCGCAAGCGAACAGGCACAAGGAGATGGTCGCCGCTTCGACAACAGTGCCGTCATTGCCGAAATCCTGGCCCTGCGCGACGAAGAGGCCCACCTCCTCGGCTACCCCAACTACGCAGCCATGTCGCTCGTGCCCAAAATGGCGGAAAGCCCCGAGCAGGTCATCGCCTTCCTGCGCGACCTGGCCGCCAGGGCACGCCCCTTTGCCCAACAGGACATGGCCGATCTGCGTGCCTATGCCCAGGAGCATCTCGGCCTGCAGGATCCGCAGCCCTGGGACTGGACCTATGTGGGCGAAAAACTCAAGGAAGCCCGCTACGCCTTCAGCGAGCAGGAGGTGAAACAGTATTTCCCGGCACCGCGTGTGCTCGCCGGTCTGTTCCGCATCGTCGAACAGCTCTTCGACGTCCAGGTGCTGCCCGACCAGGCACCCGTGTGGAACGAAGGGGTCACGTTCTACCGCCTCGAACGCCAGGGCCAGCTGGTCGGCCAGTTCTATCTCGATCCTGCTGCACGCAAGGGCAAGCGCGGTGGCGCCTGGATGGACGACGTGCGTGCCCGCTGGCTGCGCCCGGACACCGGCACCCTCCAGACTCCCGTGGCCCAGCTCGTGTGCAACTTCGCCAGCGGCGTGGACGGCAAGCCCGCCCTGCTCACCCACGACGATGTCATTACCCTCTTCCACGAAACCGGACACGGACTCCACCACATGCTCACCCGGATCAACGAGCACGATGTCTCCGGCATCAGTGGGGTGGAATGGGATGCCGTGGAGCTTCCGAGCCAGTTCATGGAAAACTTCTGCTGGGAATGGAAGGTGCTCGAAGGCATGACGGCGCATGTCGACACCGGCGCGCCCCTGCCCCGCGCCCTGTACGAACGCATGCTCGCTGCACGTAACTTCCAGAGCGGTCTGCAGACCGTGCGCCAGATCGAGTTTGCCCTGTTCGACATGCTGCTGCACAGCCAGCCGGTCCCTCCCGCGGACATCATGCCCCTGCTGGAGGAAGTGCGCCGCGAAGTGGCCGTGATCCAGCCCCCGGCCTACAACCGCATGGCGCACACCTTCAGCCATATCTTTGCCGGAGGCTATGCGGCCGGCTACTACAGCTACAAGTGGGCCGAGGTGCTGAGCGCCGATGCCTATGCCGCCTTCGAGGAAACGGCCGCTGCCGACGGCAGCGCAGACCCGCAGACCGCCCTGCGCTACCGCCAGGAAATCCTGGAACGCGGTGGCAGCAGACCCGCACTCGAATCGTTCGTGGCCTTCCGTGGACGCAAGCCTACGGTCGATGCCCTGCTGCGGCACAGCGGCATGGCAACCTCATCGGCCCAATGCCCCATGCGGGAGGCCTCGGGCCGACGCCTTTCCTGACGCTCCAAGGACAAGGCGCATCCCCTGCTGCCCCCTGCAGTCGGGAGTGACAGGCAGCAGCAGGGCTGCCTGCCTGCGTGGTGATGCCGGCAGCTTGCTGCGACAGCGGAGGACTTGAGCTTACTTGAGCCGGAACTCGGCTGCACGGGCGTGGGACTGCAGTCCTTCCCCGTTGGCAAGCACGCTGGCGATGCGTCCCAGCGTCTGAGCTCCGGCTTCGCTCACCTCGATCAGGCTGCTGCGCTTCTGGAAGTCATACACGCCGAGCGGCGAGGAAAACCGGGCCGTCCCGCTCGTGGGCAGCACATGGTTGGGGCCTGCGCAGTAATCCCCCAGGCTTTCGCTCGTATAGGCCCCCAGGAAGATAGCACCCGCATGCCGCAAGAGCGGCTCCCAGCGGTGCGGCTCGCGGCTGCTCACCTCCAGGTGCTCGGGCGCGATGCGGTTGCTGATGTCGCAGGCTTCTTCCATGCTGCGGGTATGAATCAGGGCACCGCGTCCTTCCAGACTCTTGGCGATGATGGCGGCGCGGGGCATTTCGGGCAGCATGCGCTCCATGGCCTCGGCCACAGCGTCGATATAAGCAGCATCGGGACACAGCAGGATGCTCTGCGCCAGCTCGTCGTGCTCGGCCTGACTGAACAGATCCATGGCAACCCATTCGGCGGGCGTGCTGCCATCGGCCAGTACGAGGATCTCGCTGGGCCCCGCAATCATGTCGATACCGACCGTGCCGAACACACGGCGCTTGGCGCTGGCCACATAGGCATTGCCGGGCCCGGTGATCTTGTCGACCTTGGGAATGGTGGCCGTGCCGTAAGCCAGCGCTCCCACAGCCTGCGCACCGCCCACCGTGAAGGCGCGTGTGACACCGGCCACATGGGCTGCCGCCAGCACGAGCGGATTACGCTCGCCCCGGGGCGTGGGCACCACCATGAGAATTTCGGGCACCCCGGCCACATGGGCCGGAATCGCGTTCATGAGCACACTGCTCGGATAGGCGGCCTTGCCGCCGGGGACGTAGATGCCCACCCGATCCAGTGGAGTGACCTTCTGTCCCAGCAGGGTGCCGTCCGCGTCGCGGTAGGTCCAGCTTTCACCGCTGGCCTTCTTCTGTGCCTCGTGGTAGCTGTGCACGCGCCGGGCCGCTGCCTGCAGAGCGTCGCGCTGATCGGTGGGCAGTCCTTCGAAGGCCACCCGAAGGGTATCGGCTCCGAGTTCGAGCTCGGCCATGGACTGCACACCCAGACCGTCGAAGCGCTGGGTATAGTCCATCACCGCCGCGTCACCCCGCGTCTGCACATCTGCCAGGATGTCCGCCACGCGCTGCTCGATCTCGGCGTTGGTATCCGCACTCCAGTGCAGCCGCGCCTGAAAGGCGGCATCGAAATCTGCCTGTGCAGTAGACAGGCGCAGGGGACGGGCGTGCAGGGTCATCTTGGTATACCTTCGGAGCAGATGCGAAATGAAGACACGGCCCTCCCCCACCGCCTTTTCTTCAGAAAGGCTGCGGGGGGACGAGACCGCAGGCAGAAAACCGGCAGCAGGATCAGGCTGCTTCCTTCTGATGCTGAACCGCCTGTGCAAAGGTGTCAATCAGGCGGCGGATGGGCTGCTGCTTGAGCTTGAGCGCAGCCTGGTTGACCACCAGGTGGGAGCTGATCGGCATGACATGCTCCACTTCCACCAGGTTGTTGGCGCGCAGGGTATTGCCGGTCGAAACCAGATCGACGATCGCATCGGCCAGTCCCGTGAGCGGAGCCAGCTCCATGCTGCCGTAGAGCTTGATGATGTCCACATGCACCCCCTTGCCGGCAAAGAAGTCACGGGCGATGTTGACATACTTGGTGGCCACGCGCAGGCGGGCGCCCTGCTTGACCTTGCTGGCATAGTCGAACCCGGCAGGCACGGCCACACTCATGCGGCACTTGGCGATGCGGAGATCCAGCGGCTGGTACAGTCCCGTCTCGCCCCACTCGGCACAGTGCTCGATCAGGGTGTCGCGTCCCACCACACCCATGTCCGCCCCGCCGTACTGGACATACGTCGGCACGTCGGTGGCGCGCACCATCACCACCCGCATGTCGGGCTGGTTGGTGGGCAGAATGAGCTTGCGGGACTTCTCGGGGTCTTCCAGCACCTCGATGCCGGCTGCTGCCAGAAAGGGCAGCGTTTCCTCGAAGATGCGACCTTTGGAAAGGGCTAGGGTAATCATTCGGATACTCGTTCAATGTCAGCCCCGAGCGCGCGGAGCTTGACTTCCATCTGGTCATAGCCGCGGTCGAGGTGGTAAATGCGATCGATGGTCGTCTGGCCTTCGGCCACCAGGCCGGCAATCACCAGGCCGGCAGAGGCACGCAGGTCGGTGGCCATGACAGTGGCACCGGAGAGCTTGCCCACGCCTTCGACCATGGCGTTCTTGCCGTCGATCTGGATGTTGGCACCCAGGCGAGCCAGCTCGCTGACGTGCATGAACCGGTTCTCGAAAATGGTTTCGGTCACCATGCTGCTGCCCTGGCTCACGGCATCGAGTGCCATGAACTGGGCCTGCATGTCGGTGGGAAATCCGGGGTACTCGGTGGTGCGGAAGCTCTGGGCCTTGAGATGCTGCCAGGCCGGGCCGGACGAATGCACGCGCAGGCCCTCCGGCACTTCGGTGATGTCCACTCCGGCGTCGCGCAGCTTGTCGATGACGGCATCGAGGTGGTCACGCCGTCCGTGCCGCAGCACCACGTCGCCCCCCGTGGCAGCCACCGCGCACAGGAAGGTGCCGCACTCGATGCGATCCGCCACCACGGCATGCTCGCAGCCGTGCAGCCGCTCCACGCCCTCGATGACGATGCGGCGGGTGCCGTGCCCCTGGATGCGCGCCCCCATGCGGATGAGCATGTCGGCCAGGTCAGTGATCTCGGGCTCCTGTGCCGCGTTCTCCAGCACGGTGGTGCCTTCGGCGAGCGATGCCGCCATCAGGAAATTCTCGGTGCCGGTGACCGTGATCATGTCGGTGGTGATGCGCGCGCCGCGCAGGCGGGACTGTCCTTCCGGCAGTCGGGCCACCATGTAGCCCTGCTCCACGTCGATGATGGCCCCCATGGCCTGCAGCCCCTTGATGTGCTGCTCGACGGGACGCGCACCGATGGCGCAGCCTCCGGGCAACGACACCCGTGCCCTGCCGCAGCGGGCAAGCAGCGGCCCCAGGGCCAGCACGGAAGCCCGCATGGTCTTGACCAGCTCGTAGGGGGCTTCGGGATGGATGGGGTCGAGAGCATGAAAACTCATGCCGCCGCGTTCGCCATGCGTCTCGATGGTCATGCCCATGTTTTCAAGCAGGCGCCGCATGGTCGCGACAT
This sequence comes from Allobrachymonas sp., assembly GCF_041912815.1. Lineage (NCBI taxonomy): Bacteria > Pseudomonadati > Pseudomonadota > Betaproteobacteria > Burkholderiales > Comamonadaceae > Allobrachymonas > Allobrachymonas sp. The sequence continues at coordinate 72,576 of NZ_JAYRLV010000008.1, forward strand.
CGCGCAGGCGGGGCACGTTCGTGAGCTTGACGGGCTCATCGGTCAGCAGGGTGGCGCACATCTCGGGCAGGGCGGCATTCTTGGCCCCGGAAATGTCGATGGCGCCATGCAGGGAGCGGCCGCCCCGGATCAGGAGTTTGTCCATACGCGTCGTTTCCTTTGTTGGTTCTACTAGTCTTGGAGCTGTGCCCACTCCGTGGGAGTGTAGGTCTTCATGGACAGGGCATGGACCTCGTCGGTGTGCATGCGTGCACCGAGGGTGGCATACACCTGCTGGTGGCGTGCCACGGCACGCCTGCCCTCGAAGGCAGGCGAGACGATGGTCGCAAACCAGTGCCGGCCATCCCCTTCCAGGGTGATGTGGTCACACGGCAGTCCGGCGGAGATGAGTTGTCGCAGTTCGTCAGCAGTCATGGTGCGAGAGGAAAAAGAAGGAGATGCGATGTGCGTCCACTATCGGAGAACAGCGCACGGGGCGGCACACGCACGCCCCGGCGCGTCAGCCGCGCAGCTTGTATCCCGTGCGCAGCAGATGCATGCACAGAGCCGACAGCAGCAGCAGCGTGGTTCCCGACACGCCCAGACTCCACCAGGGCGACACGTCGCTCACCCCGAAGAAGCCGTAGCGGAAGCCATCGATCATGTAGAAGAAGGGATTGAAGTGGCTCAGTACCTGCCAGATGCCCGGCAGGGAATGGATCGAGTAGAACACCCCTGCCAGGAAGGTCATGGGCATCACCACGAAGTTCTGGAACATGGCCATCTGGTCGAACTTGTCCGACCACAGTCCGGCGAGCAATCCCAGGGTTCCCATGAGCCCGTTGCCGATCAGGGCGAACACCGCGATCCAGAGCAGCGAGGCGGCCTGGGCAGGCGCATACAGCAGAGTGACCAGATACACCCCGATGCCCACAAGAAGCCCCCGGGCCATGGCAGCCCCCACATAGGCCACGAACCAGTTGCCCGCCGACAGCGGCGTGAGCAGGATGAAGACGAGGTTGCCCATGATCTTGCTCTGCACCAGGCTGGAGGCGCTGTTGGCGAAGGCATTCTGGAGCATGCTCATCATGACCAGGCCGGGCACGAGGAAGGCGATGTAGCTCACGCCCGGGTACACCTGCACCCGGTTGCTGAGCACCTGCCCGAAGATGAGCAGATAGAGCACGGCCGTCAGCACGGGCGCGGCGATGGTCTGGAAGGCGACGCGCCAGAAGCGCAGGACTTCCTTGTAGAGCAGCATCTTCCAGCCGTCGGTGGCGGCCGGAGGAACCTGCAGGCCGGCAAAACCGCTGCCGCCGATGGTGGTCGTGGCCGGTGCGTCATGGGGAATTCGGTCGAGGGCGCTCATGGCTTCTCCGTGGCGTGCGCTGCAGGAGGCGCTGGCTCGTGCATGAGATGGATGAAGACATCCTCCAGATCCGGCTTGCGGATCTCGATGTCTTCCACGGTCACTCCTGCCTCGCGCAGCACGGCCAGATCGTGCTCGATCTCTGCAGGGGTCTGGGCTGGCAGCTCCACCGAGCGCCCGGTCTTGCGGGCACGGGCCGCCAGTTCGGGCGGAAGGCTGCCATCGGTCTTGAAATGCAGCATGGTCGAGGTCGCGCTCGCCAGCAGGGTGCTGGTTTTTTCCAGGGCGATGACGCGCCCGTTCTTGAGCATGGCAAGGCGGTGGCACAGGGCCTCAGCCTCCTCGAGATAATGCGTGGTCAGCAAGACGGTATGGCCCTTGCGGTTGAGGTCGGCCACGAACTGCCACAGTGTCTGGCGCAGTTCGACGTCGACGCCTGCCGTGGGCTCGTCGAGCACGATCACGGGAGGACGATGCACCAGCGCCTGGGCCACCAGCACCCGCCGCTTCATGCCGCCCGAGAGCTGGCGCATGTTGGCGTCCGCCTTGTCTGCGAGACCCAGCCCTTCGAGCAGGGTATCGATCCAGGTGTCATTGTGGTGCAGGCCGAAATAGCCCGACTGGAAGCGCAGCGCCTCGCGCACCGTGAAGAACGGGTCGAACACCAGCTCCTGCGGCACGATGCCCAGATGCCGACGGGCCTGGGCGTAGTCGGTGCGCACATCAAAGCCGTGCACCCGCACGGTTCCGGAGGTGGCCTGCGCAAGGCCCGCGAGAATGGAGATCAGTGTGGTCTTGCCTGCACCATTCGGCCCCAAGAGGCCAAAGAACTCTCCGTGGGCAATGTCGAAGCTCACATGATCGAGCGCAGCCACGGCAGGCACATGTCCGCGTGGCGGATAGGTCTTGGTGAGCGATTGAAGGGAGACAGCAGGCATAAGGCAGCAATTGTAGCTTTCCGGCGCCCTGCCCACCGTCCACCCCGCGCATCGCGGCAGATCAGGTCTGCTGCGAGACCTTGATGGTGGGGAACTTGTGCGTATAGTCACGCCCCGATCCGGCAATCTCGGCCGCGACACGGCGCGCGATGTCGCGGTAGATGCCGGCTTCCGCACTCGCGGGGGCAGCCACCACAGTGGGCTGTCCGCCATCGGCCTGCTCTCGAATCTGCAGCGACAAGGGCAGCGCACCCAGATATTCAAGACCCTGTGCCTGCGCCAGGCGCTTGCCGCCTTCCTGACCGAAGATGTGCTCCGCATGACCACACTGGCTGCAGATGTGCACGGCCATGTTCTCCACGATCCCCAGAATGGGCACTCCCACCTTCTGGAACATGTTGATGCCCTTCTTGACGTCGAGCAGCGCAATGTCCTGCGGGGTAGTGACCATCACCGCCCCCGTCACCGGCACCCGCTGGCTCAGGCTGAGCTGGATGTCGCCCGTGCCGGGAGGCATGTCCACCACCAGATAGTCGAGCTCGTCGTCCGGTGCCGTGCCCCAGTGGGTCTGGTGCAGCAGCTGGTCGAGCGCCTGGCTCGCCATGGGGCCACGCCAGATCATGGCCTGGTCGCCCTCGATCAGGAAGCCAATGGACATCACCCGCAGGCCATGGGCCACCAGAGGCTCCATGAGCTTGCCGTCCAGGCTCTCGGGGCGGCCCTGCACGCCCAGCATCATGGGCATGCTGGGGCCGTAGATGTCGGCGTCGAGCACGCCCACGCGTGCGCCCTCCGCCGCAAGCGCCAGGGCCAGGTTGGCCGCAGTGGTGCTTTTGCCCACCCCGCCCTTGCCGGAGGCCACCGCCACCACATTGCGCACGCCCTTGATGAGCTGGATGCCGGACTGCACCACATGGGGCACGACCTCGGTGCGGATGTCGACCGCCACCTCCCGCACGTCCGGCAGGGTGCGGGCCGCCGCCTCCAGTTCGGCCCGGATGCGGGCATGCTGGCTCGCGGCCGGATACCCCATGACCAAGGTGAAAGACAACCGGCCCTGCGTCCAGACAAGATCCCGGATCGTGCGTTCATTGACCAGGCTCTGGCCACATTCGTCCCTGACACCAGCCAGTGCCTGCAGAAGAGGAGCGGGTATGCTCATTGCGAATATCCTATGCGGTGAAAATCAGAACGACGGCCAGCTTGCCCCGGGAGAGACGCCCGTTCGCACAGAAGGACTCCATGCCCCTGCGCGACCGACCTCCTCCGCGATCACTGCCGTCCCGACTGCCCCGCAGTGTAGCCAATGCCACCATGTCCCCACACCGATGCGGTCATGGAAAGGGCCGCCGGGGGTGTCCTGCAGCCAAAGGGGCGCCGCCCCATGCCGGGCCACGGCACCCCGTTTAGAATCGGAACCCCGGGCCCGGACATCCGAGGATGCCGCTGCCCCATGCATGCCATGGCCCTGCCGGAACCAGGTTGCCCATCATTGCCCATTTCCGTTCCGTCGATCGATTCTCCCTTCCGCATCATGTCGCGCAAACTCTTCGTCACCACTGCCCTGCCCTATGCCAACGGCACCTTTCACATCGGCCACATCATGGAGTACATCCAGGCTGACATCTGGGTGCGCTTCCAGCGCATGCAGGGCAACGAGGTCAAGTTCGTGGGCGCGGACGATGCCCATGGCGCCCCCATCATGATCGCCGCCGAAAAGGCCGGCATCACCCCACAGCAGTTCGTGGCCAACATCGCGGCGGGCCGCCGCCAGTACCTCGAAGGCTTCTACATCAGCCACGATCACTGGTACAGCACCGACAGCCCCGAGAACACCGAGCTCGCCCAGGCCATCTACCGCAGCATCAAGCAGGCCGGTCTCATCGCCACACGCACCATCGAACAGTTCTACGATCCCGAGAAGGGCATGTTCCTTCCGGACCGCTTCATCAAGGGCGAGTGCCCGAACTGCGGTGCCCATGACCAGTACGGCGACAACTGCGAGGTCTGCGGCGCCGTGTACGCCCCCACAGAGCTGCGCAACCCCTACTCGGCCCTGAGCGGCGCCACCCCCGTGATGCGGACGAGCGAACACTACTTCTTCCGCCTGTCCGATCCGCGCGCCGTCGCCTTCCTGCAGGAATGGACCGCCAGCCAGAGCCGTCCGGGCGTGCCCCATGTGCAGCCCGAAGTGCTCAACAAGATCCGCGAATGGTTCACCCCCGACGAGAACGGCCACACCCAGCTTGGCGACTGGGACATCTCGCGCGATGCCCCGTATTTCGGCATCGAGATTCCCGACGCTCCGGGCAAGTACTTCTACGTCTGGCTCGATGCCCCCATTGGCTATCTGGCCAGCCTCAAGCATCTGCTGGGGCAGCAGGGCATCGACTATGACACCTACGTCAACGACCCTGCGGTGGAGCAGTACCACTTCATCGGCAAGGACATCATCACCTTCCACACCCTGTTCTGGCCGGCCATGCTGCATTTCAGCGGCCGCAAGACGCCCACCGGGGTGTTCGTGCATGGGTTCCTGACCGTCAACAACGGCGAGAAGATGAGCAAGAGCCGCGGCACCGGCCTGGATCCGCTCAAGTATCTGAGCCTGGGAATGAATCCCGAGTGGCTGCGCTACTACCTCGCTGCCAAGCTCAATGGCCGCAACGAGGACATCGACTTCAATGCCGACGACTTCATGGCCCGCGTCAACAGCGACCTCATCGGCAAGTTCGTCAACATCGCCAGCCGCTCGGCGGGTTTCCTGACCAAGCGCTTCGGGGGTCGGCTCGGCACACTCGACGCCTCCGGCAGCGCGCTGCTTGCGGACCTGCAGCAGGCCGGCGCAACCCTGGCCGACCTCTACGAAAAGCGCGACTATGCCCGCGCCGTGCGCGAGATCATGGCCCTGGCAGACCGCGTCAATGCCTATGTCGACCAGAACAAGCCCTGGGAGCTGGCCAAGTCGCCTGAGCAGTCCGAGCGCCTGCATCAGGCCTGCAGCCTGTGCATCGAGGCCTTCCGCGTGCTGGCCATCTACCTCAAGCCCATCCTGCCGCAACTGGCGGCCGAAGTGGCGCAGTTCCTCATCGTGCCGCCCGAGAACTTCGCCGATGCGGCTCGGGCACTCGGCGCAGAGCACCAGCTTGGTGACTTCAGGCACCTGATGCAGCGCGTCGACGCCAAACAGCTAGACGCCCTGTTCGGCGTGGCCGAGCCTCAGGCAGCCCCTGCCAAAAAGGCAGCCCAGACCGCAGCCCCTGCTGCCTCCGCCTCCGATCCGTCAGCTCCAGGTGGCGAGCCCATTGCAGACACCATCGGCATCGACGACTTCGCCCGCATCGACCTGCGCATCGCGCGCATCGTCGCCTGTCAGGCCGTGGAAGGCTCCAGGAAGCTGCTGCAGCTCACACTCGACGTGGGCGAAAAGGACGATGCCGGACAGCCCCGCACCCGCAATGTGTTCAGCGGCATCGCCAGCATGTATGCGCCCGAACAGCTGGTGGGCAAGCTCACCGTCCTCGTCGCCAACCTCGCTCCGCGCAAGATGAAATTCGGCCTCTCCGAAGGCATGGTGCTGGCCGCCAGCCATGCCGACGAGAAGGCCCACCCGGGCATCTACGTGCTCGAACCCTGGGAAGGCGCGCAGCCCGGCATGCGCATCCACTGATCCACTGCTCCCCTTGCCGGTCAGCCCTGGCCGCCCGGCAAGGCTCCGTCCCATGTACCGAGTGTGGTTCCGTCCCTTTGCCGATCTGGTCAGCCTGCAGCGCACACCGCAAAAGGATCTGCGCCTGGGCATCGTGCTTACCTTCATTGCAGGAGCCACCAACGCCGGTGGCTTCCTGGCCGTGGGGCAATACACCTCCCACATGACAGGCATCATCTCGCATGTGGGGGATGAATGGGTGCTGGGCCATTGGCGACCTGTCATCATCGGCCTGCTGGCCTTTGTCTTCTTCGTGCTGGGCAGCATGTTCTCCACCTGGTGCATCCAGTGGTCGCTGCGCCGCCGGCTGCGGAGCGCCTATGGGCTGCCCTTCCTGTTCCAGGCGGCGTCCATGGTGGTGTTCGGCTTCTTCGGAGCGGCCATCACCCGTACCGGCCATCTGCTGGTGCCCCTGACCGTGCTGCAGCTGTGCTTTCTCATGGGCATGCAGAATGCAGCCTACGGCCAGATCACCCTCAACAACGCACGCAGCACCCACATCACTGGCATGACCACCGATCTGGGCATCGAGCTCGGACGCCTGACCTACCGCAACCGCATGCCCGGTCCCCACAGGGTGCTGGCGCACCGCTTCAGACTCTGGTCGCAGGTCTGGATGCTGGCGGCCTTTCTTGCCGGCGCCATCGTCGGCTCATGGGGATTCAACCGGGTGGGCTACATCACCATCCTGCCCTTTGCCTATGCGCTGGTCCTGTTCTCTGCCGCCACCCTGCAGGACGATCTGCGCAAGCTGCGGCGTCTGTACCGACTGGCTCACCGTCAGCGCCAGACCTGACAGAAAGAAGAAAGAGCCAGCCAGATCCGTCGCCTGTCACCTGTTGCATCCCGGTTTTTGAGGCGCGAGAGCCCCTCCATGAACGGCCCTTTCTTCTCGTCAGGGCTTGCCGGCCGTGGAGCTCATGTCCTGGGGATCCTCGCCGATCGCGGTCGACACCACAGCCAGATCCGCATCGAACGTGGCTGTGAACAGGCTCGCGGCACCGTGCCCTTCACGGAAACGCCATGTGTAGACCGTCTGATGCTGCAGCGGATATGGCGTCACCCTGGCAGGCTGCCCCAGCAGTTTGCGCACATCCTCCATGGGCATGCCCGGCTGAACCCGGGCAAAGTTCTCGCGCGTGAGCACCTGTCGCAGCGCCGTCACCTTGCCATCCTGGCCGATGGTGATCATGTAGTTGGTGGTGCCCTGGGGCTGCCGGTTGTATTCGAACACCCGGGCGCCATCCGGCCCATCCCAGATGTTGGCAGGCTTGCCCCAGCGCGCCAGCACTTCGCTCTCGGTCGTCACATCCTCCTCCGTGCCAGCCACGCGGTCGTTGTCGCACCCTGCCAGCACCAGCATGGCCCCCATGCCGGCTGCAAGCAGAAACCGGCGCCCGATACCCTCGCGAACCGCAAAAAATCCACCCATGCATACGCTCCATTCGCCACGCCCCTCGGCGCCGCACGAAGACAGCCTACCATGCGCCCCATCCGCTAAAATGGCGACAACTGTAAGAATATGGACGTCCATGCTTCCTCCGGGAAGCGATGAGGGAGTTTTCCGGCCATCCGCGCTGAGCCCCATGCGCCCGGCGCCCTCATCTCTTGCTCTGTTCCACCGGCAGCCCGTCCGCTTCCCTTTTCTGTATCTTCATCATGAGCATCTTCCGCCGCCCCGACTACCAGTCTGACGCCACCCGTTTCCTCAAGGAACTCCACAAGGAACGCCCCGGGCTGGATGAGCGCCAAATGGCAGGCCGTGCCCTGCTGTGGGACAAGGACATCAACCGCGAACTGCAGTCCGAATTCAAGGCCGGTCGCGTGCCCCAGAAGCCCTACGTCTACCAGACCAGCGGAGAGTGACCACCAGGTCCCTGTCTGCCGATACAGCGGCATCCCCGCCCCCTGGCCTGGCGTCCTCCTCAAGAACAGCCGTGCCTGCTCTTGCGTGTGCTCCGGACGAAGCAGATATGCCCGAGGCGGTTGACCATGTGGCCGTGGCGCGTCTGTACGGGGAACCGCTGTTCAACGTCCCGCAGGATCTCTACATCCCGCCGGAAGCTCTGGAGATCTTCCTCGAGGCCTTCGAGGGGCCCCTCGATCTGCTGCTCTATCTGATCCGGCGGCAGAACTTCAACATTCTCGACATTCCCATGGCTGCCGTGACGCGGCAGTATCTCGAATACGTCGAGGAAATCCGCAACCGCAATCTCGAACTTGCCGCCGAATACCTGCTCATGGCGGCCATGCTCATCGAGATCAAGTCGCGCATGCTGCTTCCCCCACGCCGCACACCCGAAGGCGAGGAGCCGGAGGACCCACGCGCAGAACTCGTCCGGCGCCTGCAGGAGTACGAACGCATCAAGCTGGCTGCCGCACAGCTCGCCACCCATCCACAGCAGGGGCGCGACTTTCTCCCCGCCCATGCCACCAGGTCGCAGGCCCCCGAGCCGCTGCGGCCCAGCGTGGGCCTGCAGGAACTCCGCACCGCCCTGTCTGACATCTTTCGGCGGGCTCGTCTTGTGCAGACCCACCGCATCACGCGCGAGGAACTCAGCGTGCGCGAACACATGACGCTGGTGCTCAGAACGCTGCAGGGACGACGTTTCGTGGCCTTCGAGGATCTGTTCGACCTCACCCGTGGAGTGCCCGTGCTGGTCGTCACCTTCGTGGCGTTGCTGGAACTGGCCAAGGAGTCGCTGGTCGACATCACCCAGGCGGCAGCCTACGCTCCCATCTACGTGCGCCTGGCGTACATCCCCGCCTGAGTCCCGCGTTCCGATACGGACTGCTTTCTGCTGCCGCGATCCGGCCGGCAAGGCAGAAGCCGCTGTCTCGTTCGGTCCCCCATGGCCGTCGCACACTCATCCGTGTTCACTGCGGGCATCACGCTCCATCAGCATGACCGCCGTCTCCACGGGGCTGATGCTCCCGTCGAGCAGCGCCACCACGCACCGGGTGATGGGCATATCCACCCCGAGCGACTCGGCACGCGCCAGCACCGTGCGCGCGCAATACACCCCCTCGGCCACATGGCCCAGGCTGCGCACAGCCGCATCGGCATCGAGCCCCTGCGCCAGCAGCAGCCCCACCCGGCGATTCCGGCTGAGGTCGCCGGTCGCCGTCAGCACCAGATCGCCCATGCCACTCAACCCCATGAAGGTGGTCTCGTCCGCCCCCAGCGCCACCCCCAGACGTGTCATCTCGGCCAGCCCACGGGTCAGCAGCGCTGCCCGGGCATTCTGGCCGGGCATGATGCGCGCGGATGCCAGCTGCGCCTGCTGGGCAGCCAGACCGTCGAGCACGCCGGTGGCGATGGCCAGCACGTTCTTGACGGCACCGCCAACCTCCACCCCCATCCAGTCCCGGCTGCTGTAGACACGCATGTCCCGTCCGTGCATGGCGCGAACGGCAGCACGGCAGACGGCTTCATGCGGGCTGGCCGCCACCAGTGCCGTGGGCTGACGACGCGCCACCTCCTGTGCAAAGCTCGGCCCACTCAGCACGCCTGCCACCAGATCGGGAACCACCTCGGCCATGACCTCATGTGGCAGCAACCCCCAGAGCGCGCCCGGGCGCGCCTGCTCGAAGCCCTTGCACAGCCAGACCACCGGAACGGGTGAACCGCGCAGGGCCGTCAGCTGCGCACGCAATCCCGCAACAGGGCAGGCAATGACCACCAGGTCACAGGCCGCCACCTCGACAGCACCCGCCAGCCCAGCCCGGGTCTGCAGCCCTTCAGGGAAATCAGCACCGGGCAGATAGCGCGCATTGGTGCGCTGGAGCTGCATGGCTGCGGCATGGTCCTCATGACGCGCCCACAGCGTCACCTCGTGATGCCGCGCCATCTGGATGGCCACCGCCGTACCCCAGGCCCCGGCCCCCAGCACGGCAATCTGCATGGGGCGGGAAGAAGGAGAAGGAAGCGTCGTCATGGGAAGCTCTGGACAGCGTGTCTGGAAAAGAGAGGAAAACCGGAACCTGCCTCCTCATGCAAGGAGACAGAAAGACAGGGGCACAGAAAAAACCCCGCGCAGCGATTGCCTGTCGCCCACGGGGTCGGAAGCAGCGCTGCATGCGCTCCTTTTTACTGCATCGACGTGGCGCCGTCTGCAGCGGCCGCAGCCTGTTGCTGCTCGTACATGGCCTGGAAATTGATCTCGGCCAGATGCACGGGCGGGAAGCCGGCACGCTGCACCAGATCGGCCACATTGCCGCGCAGGTAGGGGAACACGATCTGCGGGCAGGCCACGCTCAGAATGCCGCCCATCTGTTCTTCGGGAATGTTGCGAATCTCGAAGATACCCGCCTGCTTGGCTTCCACCAGGAACACGGTACGGTCATCGGAAAGCTTGGTCTGCACCGTGGCCATCACCGTCACTTCGTAGACGCCTTCGGCGATCTCCTCTGCTCCCAGAGAGAGCTGGATCTCGACGTTGGGCGTTTCCTGCTCCAGCAGGATGGCCGGCGAATTGGGCTGTTCGAGCGATGCCTCCTTGAGGTACATGCGCTGGATGCTGAACACGGGATCTGCAATCTGGGAATCGTCGGCCATGATGGAAATACACCTTGTGTGTGGAAAGCATCCATTATGGCAGGGTGCAAATGCAGTCCTCGAGCCCTGCAGGTGCAAGGACTGAACAGGATCAAGAAACGTCCCGTCCCTGCCACCCCGCTCCCAATCCGTCCGTCAGTGTCCCTGCTGCAGGAGAGGCATGAGCCCCCCCTGCTGATCGAGCGCAATCAGATCATCGCAGCCACCGACATGCAGGTCACCGATGAAGATCTGCGGCACCGTTCTGCGCCCGGTGATTTCCATCATGTGCGCGCGCTGGGCAGCATCCTGGTCGACGCGGATCTCCTGAATGTCCTCCACCCCCCTGTTCTTGAGCAGCTGCTTGGCCCGAACGCAATAAGGGCAGAACGCGGTGGTGTACATCGTGACTTGTGACATGGCAGAACCTTCTGGAATCTCCGGTGGGACTTTCCTGCCCTCTGTACAGGCAGAAAACGGTCCGCATCCACCGCCTCAGCGGGACGCGGCTCCCTTGACGACCGGCATGTTCGCATTTTTCCAGCCGCCCATGCCGCCAGCCACGGAAAAGGCCTGCTCATAGCCCAGTTTTCGGGCGACCTGCATGGCACGGGAAGAGCGCACGCCCGATGTGCAGATGAACATCACCGGCACATTCTTGTTTTTCACCATCTGCGGAAGGCGGGCTTCCACTTCAGCCAGGGGCAGGTGCCTGGCCTGTGCAATGTGCTCGGCCGCGTAATCGGCGGCATCCCGCACGTCGATGAGCACGCCCTTCTCGCGATTGAGCTTCTGTACCGTCTCCGAGACTGCAATGCCGGCCTGCCCCATGCCTCCGGAAAGCGTCTGCCAGAGCAGCATGGCCCCGGAACCGACGGCAACCAAGATCAACATCCAGTTATGAACAACGAAATCCACCACAATTTTCTCCAAACGGCTGCCCGGAATTTCAGGCGTCAGCGGGAGATTCTAAAATAGACAGATTGCCCACCGGGGCCCACCCCGGCACCTGCCGCGTTTCAGGCGGCAGAAAAGGCCCTCTTTCGCAGTTTTCTCATCAACGACACGCACACCATGTACCAACTCGTTCTGATCCGCCATGGCGAATCCACCTGGAACCTCGACAACCGTTTTACCGGCTGGATGGATGTCGATCTCACGCCCACGGGCATTGCCCAGGCCCAGCAGGCCGGCAAGCTGCTGACCGAGGCCGGTTTCGAATTCGACCAGGCCTATACGAGCGTGCTCAAGCGTGCCATCCACACCCTCTGGCACTGCCTCGATTCCATGGATCGCCCCTGGCTGCCGACGCAGTGCTCCTGGCGCCTCAACGAGCGTCACTACGGAGGGCTGCAGGGTCTCGACAAGGCCGAGACCGCCCGCAAGTACGGAGATGATCAGGTGCTGGTCTGGCGCCGCAGCTACGACGTGCCGCCGCCCGCGCTCGAGGCCGACGATCCGCGCTCGCAGCGCAGCGACATCCGCTATGCCGGCCTGCCCACCGAAGACATTCCCCTGACCGAATGCCTCAAGGACACCATTGCGCGGGTGCTGCCCTTCTGGAACGACACCATTGCCCCTGCCATCCTGTCCGGCAAGCGCGTGCTGGTCGCCGCCCATGGCAACTCCATCCGTGCCCTCATCAAGTACCTGGACGGCGTTTCCGACTCCGACATCGTGGGACTGAACATTCCCAACGGCATCCCGCTCGTGTATGAGCTCGATGCCGACCTCAAGCCGATCCGCCACTACTACCTCGGCGACAGCGCGGCGGCCGAAGCCGCAGCCAAGGCAGTGGCGCAGCAGGGCAAGCAGTAAGCAGGTGCCGCGAACCGGCTGCGCCCCCACTGCGCAGCCGTTGCACTGGCTGGCATAGGTGGCACTGGCCCAATGCCAGCATGCCCACGGCGCCTCTGGCGCCGTTTTGCATGGCCGCTGACTTCGCGTTACACATGATTCGCCCCTGTGCTCCCATGGGGCTGACGTGCAGCGTGTATAGTCTTCGTGTCCCTGTGGGCAGGAGCCGGCTCGAGGAGCCTGCTGGTGTCTTCGTGCAGATCGACCTCCATGGCCCCCGGACACTTTCCACACAGATTGAGATGGCCACCTCTCGCACGGCCAGGCAGCAGAAGGGTTGATTCATGGGTTCCAAGTTGAAAGCGGCAGGGTGGGTATCGATCGGAGTGCTCACGGGGGCCCTGGCCACCGTGTCGGTCCAGACCGCCGCGCGCAGCACCACGACCCCGCTTCCGCTCGACGAGCTCCAGCAGTTTGCCGCTGTGTACGGCATGATCAAGAGCAACTACGTCGAGCCGGTTGACGACAAGAAGCTCATCACCGATGCCATCTCCGGCATGGTGTCCGGCCTCGATCCGCATTCCCAGTATTTCGACAAGCAGTCGTTCAAGGAATTCAAGGAAAGCACGAGCGGCAAGTTCGTCGGGGTAGGCATCGAGATCAGCCAGGAAGACGGCCTCATCAAGGTCGTGTCCCCCATCGAGGGGTCTCCTGCCGACAAGGCAGGCATCAAGGCCGGTGATCTCATCACCCGAATCGACGACAGGCCCGTGCGCGGCATGTCCATCAACGATGCGGTCAAGCGCATGCGCGGCAAGGCCAACACCAAGGTCACGCTGCTGATCTTCCGCAAGGCAGAGAACCGCACCTTCCCGGTCACCATCACCCGTGCCGAGATCCGCACCCAGTCGGTGCGCGCCAAGATGATCGAGCCCGGCTATGGCTGGATCCGCATCACCCAGTTCCAGGAACGCACCACCGAGGACTTCGTCAAGAAGGTGGAGGATCTGTACCGCCAGAACCCCGACATGAAGGGGCTGGTGCTCGACCTCCGCAACGATCCCGGTGGCCTGCTCGAATCGGCCGTGGCCGTGTCCTCGGCCTTCCTGCCTGCCGACAGCGTGGTGGTATCCACCAAGGGCCAGATTCCCGAAAGCAACACCGTCTACCGCGCCACCCCGCGCGACTATGTGCGCTCCTTCCTGGGCAGCGACCCGCTGCAGGGTCTGCCACCCGCACTCAAGAAGGTGCCGCTCGTCGTGCTGGTCAACGAAGGCTCTGCCTCTGCAAGCGAGATCGTGGCTGGCGCCCTCAAGGACCACAAGCGCGCCATCATCATGGGCAACCAGACCTTCGGCAAGGGCTCCGTGCAGACGGTGCGCCCGCTGGGTCCGGATACCGGACTCAAGATCACCACGGCGCGCTACTACACCCCAAGCGGCAAGTCGATCCAGGCCACCGGCATCGTGCCCGACATCCTGGTCGATGAAACCCCCGAGGGCAGTCCCTACGCCATCCTGCGCACGCGGGAAGCCGACCTCGACCACCACATCACCAACGGCACAGGGGCTGGCAAGCCCGATGCCGCGGCGGACAAGGCCCGTGAAAAGGCCCGCGACGAAGCCCTGCAAAAACTCGAAAGCGAAGCCAAGAAGAAGCCCGAAGACCTCAAGCTGCCCGAATACGGCAGCGACAAGGACTTCCCGCTGATCCAGGCCCTGCGCAAGCTCAAGGGCGAAACGGTCGTGGTCAGCAAGACCCTCACGGTCCGCACGCTCGATGCCAGCGACAAGACCTCGAATGCCGACCACACGGCCAAGGCCGCACGCAAGCCGGCCTCCGCTCCCAGCCAGGTGGCTCCTGCCCCCGTGCATCGTCCGTCCCAGCCTGCCTCGCACTGAGACGGGGATCTGATGGCGCCTCCTCGCGGCGGTGTGCTCCACGGAACCACCACCGGAGGGCGCGCACGGGCTTTCTCTTCTTCCACGAAGGCATGAGGCCCGGCCCCCTGCCTTCTCTCCTGGCCCTGAATCTGTCTGCACTGTCCATGAACGACGCACAGCTCCTGCGATACTCCCGGCATCTCATGCTCAATGAAATCGACGTGGAGGGGCAGGAGCGCCTGCTTGCTGCCCGTGTACTCATCGTGGGTGCGGGCGGGCTCGGTTCTCCCGCCGCGCTGTACCTGGGAAGCGCAGGGGTGGGGCACCTGACCATCGTGGATGACGACACGGTGGACGCCACCAACCTGCAGCGCCAGATCGCCCATACGCAGTCGCGCATCGGCCTGGAAAAGGCCCTGTCGATCCGTGAGGCCGTACAGGCCATCAATCCCGACGTCGTGGTCGAGCCGGTGATCGCCCGCGCCGATGAAGCCCTGCTGGCGAAGCTGGTGCCTGCGGCCGATGTCGTGCTGGACTGCACGGACAACTTCCTCACACGGCAGCGTGTCAACCGTGCCTGCGTCGAGGCAGGCAGGCCCCTGGTGTGGGGAGCCGCCATCCGTTTCGATGCCCAGCTCGGTGTCTATGATCCCAGGCAGAAGGACAGTCCCTGCTACGCATGCACCTTCGATCCCGCCTCAGCACCCACCGAAGAGCGCTGCGCCACGATGGGGGTCTTTGCCCCGCTGGTGGGCATGATCGGAAGCATGCAGGCCGCCGAGGCCATCAAGCTGATCTGCGGCATGGCAAGCGATCTCACCCGCTCCATGCTGCTCGTCGATGCCAGAGGCATGCGCTTCATGCCCATCGGGCTGTCATGCCGCAGCGACTGCCCCGTCTGCGGAAATCCGGCTCACGGTCACTGAGCCGGCGACGAGCCCTCCCCTTCCTCAGTCACACTGCGGCATGGGTACGGCCTGACAGTGCTGGAAGGCATCGGCACGGGTCTTGCCGCCTTCGATCTTGTAGCGTCCAAAGCAGGCCTCGCTCTCCTGGTAGGCGCGCATCTGGCGTTCGCAGGCTTCCCGGTTGGTGACCTGGCGTTCCGTGGAGGCATCCGACATGGCGGATCCGCCAGCCGAGCCTTTCTGCGCACTGCTCGCCGGAGTGGACGCGGCATGCGCCGGTCGGGCAGCAACCTTGGGCGATACGGCAAAACCGCCGTTCTGCACCTGGACATGCAGCAGTCTGGCCTTTTTGCGATAGGCAGGAGGCACCACATCGCCTATATGCACCGCGCCGCGGGAATCGGTCCAGCGGTAGATATCGCCAGCATGAGTGAGGGCGGCAGCCCCCATGGCGGCCGCGGCCATGAAACCGATACGGAAAAATCGTGACATCACAGGGTCTCCAGGGCATTTCCATGCGCCCCATGACGCATTGTAGGCAGCTGCTTCCGATTTTGCGGCAGAGAGATGCAAGGGCATGGCACGTACAGCGTGCGCCTGCATTGGACGTGGCTGAATATTCATGGGATAATCAAAAGCTTTGATGCGGAAAGTACAACTGGAATAGGCCGGTTGCGGCTACCGCAGCGACACTGAGGAAAATCCCCATGAAAGAAGGCATCCACCCCGAATATCGCGAAGTGTGCTTCGTCGACCTGTCCAACGGCTTCCAGTTCGTGACCCATTCCTGCGTGAACACCAAGGAAACCGTCAAGCTCGACGATGGCCGTGAACTGCCCCTCTTCAAGCTCGATACCTCCAGCGAATCCCATCCCTTCTACACCGGCACCCAGAAGTCGGTGGACAGCATGGGCGGCCGCGTAGAGAAGTTCCGCAACCGCTACGCCAAGAAGCGCGCCTGATCCTGTTGCTGTGCAACGCGCATCCCTGGCCCCTGGCCGGTGCGCGTTTTGCAGTGGCTCGCTCCAGAGCTTCCCGAAGCAGCCTCCGGCTGCTTTTTTTGTTTCCATGCCATAGCGGCCTGATCGGCACACAGGCTCCCATCGCACATGGGGCACGCTACACTGCCCGCACTCCTCCCTTTCCCTGCCCGACAAGTGAACCTTCCCACTCCTGCCATCGTGAGCCAGGCTGGCGTGCGACGCCTCCCGCGCCTGGGGCTGCTGCTTTTCTGTGCTGTCTATGTGATGGCAGGATTCGTGGGTCGCGCGCCCTGGAAGCGTGTCGACATCACCAGCTTCGGCTACATGCTGGAGCTGGCGCATGGCCATGGCGCATGGCTGCGTCCCGGGCTGCTGGGAGAATCCGCCTACTTCGATGCCCTGCTGCCTTATTGGCTTGGAGCCGGGGTGATCCGCCTGACTCCTGCTGGCATCGACCCGTTTCTGGCCGTGCGCGTGCTGTTCATGGGGCTGCTGGCCCTGACGCTGCTGGCTGTGTGGTTCGGCATTTACTATCTGGCCCGCACACCCCAGGCGCAGCCCGTTTCCTTCGCCTTCGGGGGAGAGGCCAGACCGAGCGACTATGCACGGGCACTGGCCGATGGCGGGCTGCTTGCCTTCGTGGCCTGCCTGGGACTGGCACAGAGCGCACACGAGGTGGGACCGGGGCTGGTACAGCTCTGCGCGAGCGCCCTGCTGCTCTACGCCCTGGCGGCACTGCCGTACCACGTCTTCGGCCCCATTCTGGCCGGTGTGCTGGGCATGGTGGGACTGACGCTTTCGGGGGCTCCGGTTCTGGCGGTGGCCTTTGGCCTGCTGGGGGCCCTGATCCATGCCCGGCGCGGCACCGAATGGGCCGAACAGGCGCGGCAGGGACTGGAATACGAACAGCATCCGGAAGAACTGGCACGGGTGCAGCGCAGCCGCTGGTACTGGGTGGCCGGTCTGTTGCTGCTGGCTGTGGGCTGTGCAGTCACGAGCACGCTGCTGGATCTGTGGCGCTGGCGTCTGCAGCCTCTCTCGGCCCAATGGGTGCCGTGGCGCAATCTGCTGCGCACCTACCTGTGGTTCACCTGGCCGACCTGGCCCTTTGCCATCTGGACCCTGTGGCGGTGGCGTCAGATGTGGCGCCACCAGGTGCTGAGCCGCCATATTGCGCTGCCCCTGGCTGTCATTGTGCTGTGCACGATCAGCCAGGTGATCTCGGAACGCAGCGACACCATTCTGGTGATGTCCCTGCCCAGCTACGCGGCGCTTGCGGCCTTTGCACTGCCGACGTTCAGACGCAGCGCGGGAGCCTTCATCGACTGGTTCAGCCTCATGTTCTTCACCTTTGCCGGAGTCATGCTGTGGTATCTGTGGAGCGCCATGCTGACAGGACACCCGGCGGGACTCGCTGCCGGCATCGATCGCAAGCTCTCCGGCTATGTCCCGGGTTTCCTGTGGCTGCCTTTCCTGGCGGGGCTGGGGGTGACGCTGGGCTGGGTGGCACTGGCACGCTGGCGTACGCGCAGGCTGCCTCCGGCCATCTGGAAAAGCATGATCCTGCCTTCAGGCGGTGTGGTGCTGTGCTGGGCACTGGCCATGACCATCTGGCTCCCGCCGCTCGACTTTGCTCGCAGCTATGTGCCCATGGTGCAGGAAATCCAGCGCGTGATGCAGCAGGCATCCCCACTGCCGAACCACCGTGAAAGCGGCAATATTGCCGGTTGTGCGCAGGAATACGGTCTTGATGACGCCCAGATCACTGCGCTGCAATACCATGCTCGCTTGACCGTGACGCGCGACCGCAGCAGCACCTGCCGCTGGCTGATGGTGGGAGAAGGATCGATGCCGATTCTGGCCCATGCCTTGCCCATTGCCCCTTGGAAGATGCTGGGGATTGCGCGACGGCCTACCGACCCTGCTGAAGCCATCTACGTATTCGTGCGTCGCTGACGAACGACCGCCGGAGCAAATGTCCAGCAGGGGCGATTTTCCAGATAGTGCCCCATGCCATCACGTCTCTTCGCCCTGCCCCGCCTGTTCGATCTGCGTGCCATGCTGCAGCATGCCACCACCATCTGGATCGGGCAATTGGCGGTCATGGCCTTCGCGATTGCCGATACGCTCATTGCGGGCCGATACGCCACCGAGGCCCTGGCCGCCCTGTCGGTGGGCACGGCCATCTATTTCAGCGTGTACATCGGCCTGCAGGGGTTCATCCAGTCGCTGCTGCCGCTGTGGGCGCGGATGCATGGGGCGCGGAAGATGGAGGAACTGGGGTTCAGCGTGCGGCAGACGGTCTACATTCAGGCAGGCTGCACACTGCTGGGGGCCATGGCGCTGCTCTTTCCCGATCCAGTGCTGCGTCTGGCCGGAGTGCCGGGCACAGTCCAGCCGCTGGTGCGTGACTACCTGGCCGTGCAGGCCCTGACGCTGCCACTTGCCCTGGTGGCCCGCAGCTTCAACACCTTCAGCCAGAGCATCGGTCGGCCGGAATGGGTCACCCGCCTGCAGGCTGGGGGGCTGCTGGTCAAGCTCCCGCTGTCACTGTGGTTCACGTTCGGTGGGCTGGGGCTGTCGCCCGCAGGGCTGGTGGGCTGTGCCTGGGCCACCTTTGTCACCCAGGCGCTGATGGCAGTGGTGATCGGTCGACTGGTAAGCCGCCATCCCCACTATCTGCCCTATGCCCTCTGGCGCCGCCCCGAAAGGCCGCATGGCCCGACGCTGCGCGCCTTTGTCCATCTGGGATTGCCGGGCAGCGTGGCGATCTGGGTGGAAGTGACTTCGTTCACCACCATGGCACTTCTGGTGGCGCCCATGGGAACGGTGGCCTCGGGCGCGCAACAGATTGCCAGCAACATGGCGGCCGTGCTGTACATGTGGCCCCTGTCGCTGGCCATTGCCGCCAGCACGCGCGTGAGCTACTGGCGCGGCGCCCGACGCCATGCCTGCTCGATTGCAGCCTTGCGCACGGGGCTGTGGGTGGCTGCAGGCAGTGCCGTGATGGCCTCTGCCCTGACCCTGGTGTTTCGCAGCGTGATCGTGCACTGGTATTCGGATGCACCGGATGTCACGCGCATTGCTGCTTCGCTGCTGATCTTCGTGGCTGCCTACCATCTGGCCGATGCCATGCAGACCATGGGACTGTTTCTGCTGCGCTGCTTCGAGGTGGTACGTACCCCGGCCTTCATCTATACCCTGCTGCTGTGGGGGATCGGACTGGGAGCAGGCCACTGGCTGGCCTATGGGGTACGGTCGGCAGGGGGCATGGATCTGCACAGCCCCGATGCTTTCTGGATGACCACCGTGGTGGCACTGAGCGGTGTGGCGCTGCTGTTCATGCTCCTGCTGAGGATGCAGATCCGCCGCATACCTGCCATGGCCTGAACCCCGTCACAGGGATCAGACAGCCCACCTGACTGAGCAGCGGTATGGTCCGCCCCAGCAGGCCCCTCACTCGACTGCGGCCAGAATCGGTCTGTCGTGCAGCGGAGCGGCATCGACATGGCAGACCCGCTGTGCCGGAAACTCCAGCGCAAAGCATGACCCCATGCCCAGGTCGCTCGTGATCTGCAGCTCGGCCCCATGACGCTGGGCCACGTGCTTGACGATGGCAAGCCCCAGCCCCGTGCCACCGGTTTCGCGCGACCGGCTGTGGTCGATGCGGTAGAAGCGCTCGGTCAGGCGGGGCAGATGTTCGCGGGCGATGCCCGGACCGCTGTCGCGCACTTCGAGGCGCACCCCCCCCTCGGGCAGCATGCGTGCCGAGGCGATGATCGTTCCTCCGAAGGGGGTATAGCGCACGGCATTGCCAAGCAAATTCCCGAAGGCGCTTTCCAGCTCGGTCCGGCTGCCGAGCACGCACAGAGAGTCGTCCACCTGCACGTCGGCCTGCACCTGATGTTCGGGGTGTTCTCCATTGGCCAGCACGCCGGACAGGGCCTGTGCGTTGGCACAGCTCTGCGCGAGCAGATCGCGCACGACGATGCGTTCGCTGAGGTCGGGAGGTGGACTGCCCTCCAGCCGCGACAGGGCCAGCAGATCCTGCACCAGTGCCTGCATGCGGCCTGCCTGCTGCGCCATGAGGGCCAGATAGTGGGCCTGTTCCTCGGAGCTGAGCTCCACGCTCTGCATGGTTTCGATGAATCCCGAGAGAACGGTGAGCGGGGTGCGGATCTCGTGGGAGACGTTGGCCACGAAGTCACGGCGCATGCGGTCCGCCTGTTCAATGGCGGTGATGTCACGCGACAGCAGCAGGCGCTTGCCCTCCCCATAGGGAAAGAACTGCACCGACAGGCGCACCGGACGCTGCGTCGTGTGCTTGCGGCCCACGATGACCACGCCCGTGCCGCTCAGCGGCTGCACCCAGTAGCGCACGAAATCCGGATTGCGCACGAGGTGGATGATGTGCTGGCCCAGATCATGCGGATTCTGGAATCCGAAGTGTTCGGCCGCGATGAAGTTGAACCATTCCATGCGCCCGACCTCGTCGAGCAGCACCACGCCCATGGGCGAGGCCTGCATGGCATCGAGAAAGACATCGAGCTTGTCTTCGGCCGCCAGGGTGTTGCGCAGGTGGCGGCGATGCTGCACGTCTGCGGCTTCGGACATTTCGCCCCACATCAGCGGCAGACCCGGTGCGGGAGTGGACAGACCGCGCCGCACCCACAGCAGGTAGCGCCAGCCCAGCCAGCTGTCCCATGCCAGCCAGGCCATGTCGAACAGCACCAGCCACAGCAGCACCATGCGCGAATCGAAGGCATCCTGCCGAAGGTCCAGCCACCAGGCCAGCCCCAGCGAGATGACATGCACGATCGTCAACCAGGTCAGACGCCAACTCATGTTCGTATACCCACCTTGTGTTCTAGTGTGGCATCTCCCGCAGGCCCGGAAACGATGCGGAGAAGGTGCGGAAAGGTTTTTTAGCGCGGCAGGCCCGATGAGAAGATGTGCTCCGCCCCGCACGCCAGCAGGAATCGGCTGCGGGCCGCACGGCCGCATCCATCGCCTGCAGCAGTGCGCCTCCTGCGCTCAGCGTGCCGTGGCGACGGGGGCGTGGGCCGTGATGCGGTATCCGGCTCCGCGCACGGTTTCGATCATGGGGGCCGCAGGCCCCATCGACTCGCGCAAGCGCTTGACATGCACGTCCACGGTCCTCTCCTCGATGAACACGTGGTCGCCCCATACCCGATCGAGCAGCTGCGCACGGGTGTGCACCCGCTCGGCATTGCGCATGAGGTAGTGCAGCAGCTTGAACTCCGTCGGCCCCAGCTTGATGGGCTGATCGCCGAAATGCACGCGATAGGTTCCCGTGTCGAGCGTGAGCCGGCCCAGCTCCAGCAGGGTTGTCTCGGGTTCCGGGGCTCGGCGCCGCAGCACGGCACGGATGCGCGCGAGCAGTTCCTTGGTCGAAAAGGGCTTGGTGATGTAGTCATCGGCCCCTACGTCGAGCCCTGCCACGCGGTCGTTCTCGTCACCTCGTGCCGTGAGCAGGATGATGGGCACCTGGCGGGTGCGCGCATCGGCCCGCCAGCGCCGCGCCAGCTGCAGTCCGCTTTCGCCAGGCAGCATCCAGTCCAGCAGGACCAGGTCGGGGAGCTGGGCATCGAGCTCCCGCTGGGCCACTGCCCCATCCGTGGCCCAGGTGATCTGGTACCCGTTGTGGCGCAGGTTGACCGCGATCAGCTCGGCAATGGGGGCTTCGTCCTCGACGACGAGAATTCTCGGCTGAATCTTCATGACCCGTCAGTTCAGTTGCGATTCAATGGTCTGCAGGGGGGTGTGGCGCACATCGAGGCCATTGACGATGTAGATCACGCTTTCCGCAATGTTCTTGGCATGGTCACCGATGCGCTCGATGGACTTGGCCAGGAACATCAGGTCCAGGCTGGCGGTGATGGTGCGCGGATCTTCCATCATGTAGGTCACGAGCTTGCGCATGAAGCCGTCGTATTCGGCATCGATCATGTTGTCCTCGCGCAGGATGTCGAGAGCAATGCGCACATCGAGACGCGCAAAGGCGTCGAGCGACTTGCGCAGCAGATCGCTGGCCAGGCTCGCGCCGACCCGCAGCTCGGAAGAAGGCAGCGACCGGGCAAAGCCCGACTGGATGACCCCCTGCACGGTGCGGGCGATCTTGGCAGCCTCGTCGCCGGCACGCTCCAGGTTGGCCGTGGTGCGCGAGATGGCGATGAGCAGGCGCAGATCGCGCGCCGTGGGCTGCCGACGGCCGATGATGGAGGTCATCTCGTGGTCGATCTCCATTTCCATGGCGTTGACCTGGGGCTCGTTCTTGAGCACGGACTGGGCCACATCGGCGTCGTAGTCGATCATGGCCTCGACCGCCTGGCGCATTTGCTGCTCCACGAGGCCTCCCATTTCCATCACCATGCTCGACACGTGGTTGAGCTCGGCGTCGAACTGGCTGGACAGATGCTTTTCAGGCATGGCTATTTCTCCCTCTGTACATCAGCCGAAACGGCCGGTGATGTAGTCTTCGGTCTCCTGCCGCTTGGGCTTGAAGAACATTTCCTTGGTATCGCCGAATTCGATCAGGTTGCCCAGATACATATAGGCGGTGTTGTCGCTGCAGCGTGCGGCCTGCTGCATGTTGTGGGTGACGATGACCACGGTGTATTCGCTCTTGAGCTCGGCAATGAGCTCTTCGACCTTGCTGGTGGAGATCGGGTCGAGGGCGGAGCACGGCTCGTCGAGCAGGAGCACCTCCGGCTTGATGGCGATCCCACGCGCAATGCACAGGCGCTGCTGCTGGCCGCCGGAAAGGCCCGAGCCACTCTGTCCGAGCTTGTCCTTCACTTCGTTCCACAGGGCTGCCTTGCGCAGGGCCCATTCGACACGCTCTTCCATCTCGGCCTTGCCCAGATTCTCGAACAGGCGCACACCGAAGGCAATGTTGTCATGGATGGACATGGGGAACGGCGTGGGCTTCTGGAAGACCATGCCGATCTTGGCGCGAATGAGCGCCACGTCCTTCTTGCGGTCGAGCAGATCCTCGCCGTCGAGCGTGACCGAACCCTCGGCCCGCTGATCGGGATAGAGCTCGTACATGCGGTTGAAGATGCGCAGCAGCGTGGACTTGCCACACCCGGAAGGACCGATGAAGGCAGTGACCTGCTTCTCGGGAATGTCCAGGTTGATGCCCTTGAGCGCATGGAACTTGCCATAGTAGAAGTTCAGGTTGCGCACCGACAGCTTGGCAGGCGACAGGAAGGGAGCAGAAGCAGTAGCGGGAACGGCACTCACGATGGATGTCCTCGGAATGGATGATGGGAGGTCAGGCGGACTTGCGGGTCAGCAGGCGCGCGAGGATGTTGAGGCCCAGCACGGCCATGGTGATGACGAACACGCCCACCCATGCCAGCTGCTGCCAGTTCTGATAGGGGCTCATCGCGAACTTGTAGATCATGGTCGGCAGGCTTGCCATGGGTTGGTTCATGTCGCTCGTCCAGAACTGGTTGTTGAGCGCAGTGAACAGCAGGGGAGCCGTCTCGCCGGCGATGCGCGCCACGGCCAGCAGCACACCGGTCACGACGCCAGCCCGTGCGGCCTTGAGCGTGATGGAGGAAATCACCTTCCACTTGGGTGTGCCGAGCGCATAGGCGGCCTCCCGGAGGCTGCTGGGAACGAGATTGAGCATGTTCTCGGTCGTGCGGATGACCACCGGGATCACCAGCAGGGCCAGAGCCACGGAGCCTGCCCAGCCGGAGAAGGTCTTGAAGGGCACCACCAGAATGGCCGACACGAACATGCCGATCACGATGGAGGGAGCAGACAGCAGGATGTCGTTGACGAACCGGGTGAGGTTGGCAAGCCAGCCGGTGCGGTTGTATTCGGACAGGTAGATGCCTGCCATGACGCCGATGGGCGTACCCACCAGTGCAGCCACCAGCACCATCAGGAACGACCCCCAGATCGCGTTGGCGATGCCACCCGCATCATCGGGAGCCGGAGTCATCTGCGTGAACACGCTCAGGCTCAGTCCGCCGATGCCCAGACGCAGGGTGTCCAGCAGGATCCAGAACAGCCAGAACACGCCAAATGCCATGGCCAGAACCGACAGCACGAGCGCCACGCGGTTGACCAGCTTGCGCCGCTCGAAGCGGGCGACGCGGAAATCGAGATGCGGAAGAACGGCACTCATGACTTGCTTCCTTCGTTGCGCTGCAGACGGTTGAGCAGCAGTTTGGACAGACTCAGCACCACGAAGGTGATGAAGAAGAGCACCAGCCCCAGATAGATCAGGGAAGCACGGTGCAGGCCATCCCCTGCCTCGGCAAACTCGTTGGCCAGGGTGGCAGTGATGCTGCTTGCGGGCTCGAACAGACTCAGGCTCGCGAGCTGGTTCATGTTGCCGATGACGAAGGTCACCGCCATGGTCTCGCCCAGCGCACGCCCCAGACCCAGCATGATTCCGCCGATCACGCCGGCCTTGGTGTAGGGCAGCACCACCTTGTAGACGACTTCCCAGGTAGTGGCTCCGAGACCATAGGCAGACTCCTTGAGCAGGCCCGGAGTCACCTCGAAGACATCCCGCATCACCGACGCGATGAAGGGAATGATCATGATGGCCAGAATGATGCCTGCCGACAGGATGCCGATGCCCACCGGGGGACCTTCAAGCAGCGTAGAGAGCACGGGCACATTGCCGAACACCTTCTGGAGCGGCTGCTGTACCCAGGTGGCCAGAATGGGCCCGAACACCAGGAGCCCCCACATGCCGTACACGATGGAGGGAATGGCCGCCAGCAGCTCAATGGCAGTCCCGAGCGGACGCTTGAGCCATGCCGGCGACAGCTCGGTCAGGAACAGGGCGATGCCGAAGCTCACCGGCACGGCAATCACCAAGGCGATGAACGAAGTGGCCAGCGTGCCATAGATCATGACCCAGCCGCCGAAGTCCTCGGATACGGGATCCCAGGCGCTGGTCACGAGGAACTTGAGGCCGAATTTCTGAATGGCAGGCCATGCTCCCCATACGAGGGACAGCAGAATGCCCAGAAGCAGGCCCAGGGTGATGTACACAGCCAGCCGGGCCCCGCCCGCAAAGAGCATGTCCGCCAGCGCTCCCCGGTGCCGGGTGTCGGGCGGAGGGTTGTTCGCCGGCCGGGAGACGGCAGGCTGATCGGTGCGTGTAGGGGTCATGGCAGGAAGGGAAGGAGCTACGGTAGACATGGCAAAGCATCCGGGAAAAAGTTCTGCAGGGCAAGAGGCCTGCCGCATGCGCGACCCCCCTTCCCTGCAGTCAAACACCGCTTACTTGTAGGCGATGGGCTTGCCGGAGCCGTCCTTGATGTTGGCCCAGGATTGCTGGATCACGGTCTTGACCTCGGCGGGCATGGGCACGTAGTCCAGATCGCCAGCCATCTTGTCGCCACCGGTGTAGACCCAGTCGAAGAACTTCAGCACGGCAGCTGCCTTTTCAGGCTTGTCCTGCTTGGACTGCATCATGATGAAGGTGGCTGCGGTGATGGGCCAGGCTTCCTTGGCAGGCTGGTTGGTCAGGATCTGGTAGAAGCTCTTGCTCCAGTCGGCAGCGGCAGCGGCGGCCTTGAAGCTGGCTTCCTCAGGAGCAACCACGGCGCCTGCGGCGTTTTTCATCTTGACGAAGGCCATCTTGTTTTGCTTGACGTAGGCGTACTCAACATAGCCGATCGAGTTGGGCAGGCGGCCAACGAATGCGGCCACCCCTTCATTGCCCTTGCCGCCGGTGCCGACCGGCCAGTTCACGGCCTTGCCTTCACCGACCTTGGTCTTCCAGTCGGGGCTGACCTTGCTGAGGTAGTTGGTGAAGTTGAAGCTGGTGCCGGAGCCATCGGCGCGACGCACGGGCGCAATGGTGGCATCAGGCAGGGTCAGACCGGGGTTGAGGGCCTTGATGGCCGGATCGCTCCACTTGGTGATCTTGCCCAGATAGATGTTGGCCAGCGTGGGGCCGTCGAGAACCATGGCACCGGCAGCCACGCCCTGGATGTTGACCACGGGCACCACACCGCCCACCACGGTGGGGAACTGCACCAGGCCCTTGGCCTTGAGATCGTCGTCCTTGAGCGGCTCGTCGGAAGCACCGAAGTCGACCGTCTTGGCCTCGATCTGCTTCATGCCGGCGCCGGAGCCCACGGACTGGTAGTTGACCTTGACGCCAGCCGTCTTGGCGTATTCGGAAGCCCACTTCGCATACAGCGGAGCGGGGAAGGAAGCGCCGGCACCGGTCAGTGCGCCATCGCTGGCGGCAGCCGTAGTGGCGGCAGGGCCGGAGGCACCGTTGGCGCCAGCGGTCTTCTGTTCACCTTGCTTGCTGCAGGCGGACAGGCCGGCCATCAGGATGACGGCCATGCTGGCCAGGGCGATTCTGCGTTGCTTTTCCATTGTGAGCCTTTCGAGCTGGAATGAGGGAGAGGGAGGGATCGTGGTTCGGAGCCTGCCCCAGGACAGGGACTCGTGACACGGAATGGGCAGACTGTAAGAAATGTTTGTGTCAACCATGTGACACATTCATGAGATCTGCAAGACGCTCGCACTTTTATGGTGCATACATGCGCTGCGTGCGAGGGAAAGGCCTGCTCCGCCGGGGCTGTGTCCCCAGAAAAAACGGCCCCACCACAGAGGCAGGGCCGCAAGCATGAAGCGCGCTGCATGGACCGCGCTCCACCATGCCTGTCACGGCATTCGATCAGTGCATGGCGATGGGCTTGCCGGATGCATCCTTGATCTGGCTCCAGGAGTGGGCGATGACCGCCTTCACGTCCTTGGGCATGGGCACATAGTCCAGATGCAGCGCGGCCGCATCTCCCTGGGTATAGGCCCAGTTGAAGAACTTGAGCGCAGCAGCAGCCTTCTGCGGCTTGTCCTGGCGCGTGTGCATCATGATGTAGGTCGCTGCCGTGATGGGCCAGGCATTGCGGGCATGCTGGTTGGTCAGGATCTGGTAGAACGACTTCTTCCAGTTGGCAGCACCTGCGGCAGCACGGAAGGTGATGTCATTGGGCGCCACGACCACGCCGGCGGCGTTCTTCATGCGCACATAGGTGAGATGGTTCTGCTTCACATAGGCGTATTCGACATAGCCGATGGAATTGGGCAGACGGCCCACAAAGGCGGCCACGCCCTCATTGCCCTTGCCACCCACGCCCACCGGCCAGTTCACGGCCTTGCCTTCGCCGACCTTGGCCTTCCAGTCATGGTTGACCTTGCTGAGGTAGTTGGTGAAGTTGAAGCTGGTACCGGATGCGTCGGCACGGCGCACGGGAGAGATGGCGGCCTCGGGCAGATGCAGCGAGGGATTGAGTGCCTTGATGGCCGGATCATTCCACTTGGTGATCTTGCCCAGGTAGATGTCGCCCAGGGTCTTGCCGTCGAGCACCATGGCGCCCGGGGCGATGCCGCGGATGTTCACCACCGGCACCACGCCCCCCACCACGGTGGGGAACTGCACCAGGCCCTTGGCACGCAGGGCGGCGTCCTGAAGGGGTTCGTCAGAAGCGCCGAAGTCGACCGTCTTGGCCTCGATCTGCTTCATGCCGGCACCGGAGCCCACGGACTGGTAGTTGACCTTGGAGCCGGTGGCACGGGCGTAATCCGAAGCCCACTTGGCATACAGCGGAGCGGGAAACGAGGCGCCGGCGCCGGTGATGTCTTCGGCCTGTGCGGCCGATGCGGCGCCGAGGCCCAGAGTGATGGCCAGACCCAGAAGCGTGAAACGGTGGTTGGATTGCATGCTGGTGATTCCTCCTGTGGATGCAAGCGTCATGAATGGACATGTCGGCCGCCGGAAAACGGCACCGGCCGTGTGCTGACACGGGCGGGACTGTAAAAGAGGCCTGTGTCATCCTCGTGACACCCGAGAGCCTTCAGGCGACGGCTGTCCACCACAACATCCCCAGAGAGTGCAGGGGTAAAGGGGCTATCATCCAAAGAGGGCATGTGCCCTCTGTGCTTCCCTTCTTTTCCCAGTGTCAGGACATGGGTTCCCCACCAGGGTGGAAAGTTGCGCGAGGCATTGCCCCCAGACCCGCCTCTGTGGTCGGCCTCTGCTCCCCGCAAGGGCATGGCCTGCTGCAGCGGTGGCTCCTGCCCCTGATTCCTGGAACATCATGCGAAATGGCACCCGACTGGCCGCACTTGATCTCGGCTCCAACAGTTTCCGTCTCGAAATCGGCAAATACGACCGAGGCCAGATCCACCGGGTCGAATACCTGAAGGAAGCCGTGCGCCAGGGCGCCGGACTTGATGAGAACAACAACCTCTCGCTGGAGGCCATGCAGCGCGGCTGGGACTGCCTCGCACGCTTCAGCGAGCGACTCGCCGGCATCCGCACGAGCCAGATCCGTGCCGTGGCCACCCAGACGCTGCGGGAAGCTGCCAACCGGGATGTATTCCTGTCCAAGGCACACCAGATCCTCGGGTTTCCCATCGACGTGGTATCGGGACGCGAGGAGGCCCGCCTGATCTATCAGGGGGTGTCGAACCTGCTCCCACGTTCGACCGACCGCCGGCTGGTGGTGGACATCGGCGGGCGTTCGACCGAAATGATCCTGGGCCGGAACCTGGAAGCCCAGCAGCTCGAATCATTCCAGGTCGGCAGCGTGACGTGGTCGATCCGCTACTTTCCAGACGGGAAGTACACCGAGGGAGCTTTCCGCAAGGCGGTCATTGCCGCACGCGCGATGCTCGACGAGGCGGCAATGACCTTTCGTGCCGGCAAATGGGACGTGGCCTACGGCTCGTCAGGCACCATTGGAGCCGTGACGGACATCCTGGCTGCCGGAGGCTTTCCGCCCGGCATGGTCACCATGGAAGGCCTGCTGTGGCTGCGGCAGCGGCTGATCAAGGCACGCGACCTGACCAGCTTCACCATCGCCGGCCTCAAGGACGAGCGCAAGCCCGTGCTGGCAGGAGGCCTGTGCGTGCTCATGGCCGTGTTCGAGGTGCTGCAGATCCGTGAGATGGCTGCGGCGCAGGGTGCCCTGCGCCAGGGGGTGCTCTATGACCTGATCGACCGTGAACAGTCCACCACCGATCTCCGCGCCGAATCGGTGGCCCTGCTCATGGAAAAGTTCTGTGTGGATCACAAGCAGGCCACGCGCGTCGAGCGCACAGCCATGAGCCTCTACCGCCAGATGCCCCATCTCGACGACTCGGTGCTGGCCGAACGGCGCGAACGCAAGCTGCGCTGGGCGGCACGCCTGCATGAAATCGGCGCCCACATCTCGCACAGCAACTACCACCGCCATGGCGCCTACATCCTCGACCACGCCGAGGCTCCCGGCTTTGCCCTGCCCGAGCTGCACTACCTGAGCCTGCTGGTGCTGGGCCACCGGGGCAAGCTGCACAAGCTCGACACCGACTTCAGCGACGCCGTGTTCGTCTCGCTGCTGCTGAGCCTGCGGCTCGCCGTCATCTTCTGCCATGCCCGGCGCACGCCGGTACTCGACGACATGCGTCTCGCACGGCGTGTGGCACCGTCCCTGGGCTTCACCCTGAGCGTCTCCAGGGACTGGGCCGCCAGCTACCCGCAGTCCATGTACCTGCTGCGGCAGGAAACCGACGCCTGGGACCGGATCGGCCTGAGCTTCAAGGTGGTGGTGAAATAAACACGGCAGGGCCGTGCCGGCCCTTCTGCCTCAGAAAGAACGCCCGGATCAGGGTCAGGCAGGCGTCTGCTGCGCCCGCCCGGGGTGCGGCATCCCCGGGGATGCATCACAGCAGGCGCGGACTCTGCACCGCACGCAGAATGATCTGCGACTCTCCCTCTCGCTCGCGCGACTGCAGCCACCATACGGATCCCTTCTTGATCGCGCAGGGCATCTGCATGCCCAGCAGACGCTGGGCGGCAAGGCCGAGGGTGGGCTGGTGCCCGACCACCAGGGCAGCAGTTCCGGCATCCGGCCATCCGACCACACGCAAGAGATCATCGACCTGGCCGTTGGGCGCCAGTTCCTGGCAGATGGTGTAGCCGTTCTTGGTCAGGCGCAGTGCAGTCTGGCGCGTGCGCAGTGCCGGGCTTACCAGCACGCGCGTATCGGCGGGCAGATGCCGCCGCAACCAGACCGCCATTTCCTTGGCCTGTTCCTCGCCTTCGCGCGTGAGGGGACGCTTGAGGTCGTCGATATGGTCATCGGCATCCACCGCCTGGGCGTGCCGCCAGAGAATCAGATCCATGCCAGGGCTCCTTGTCACATGAGGCCGGCCAGTGTCCTG
This sequence comes from Allobrachymonas sp., assembly GCF_041912815.1. Lineage (NCBI taxonomy): Bacteria > Pseudomonadati > Pseudomonadota > Betaproteobacteria > Burkholderiales > Comamonadaceae > Allobrachymonas > Allobrachymonas sp. Next base: position 102,899 of record NZ_JAYRLV010000008.1, read on the forward strand.
GCGAGGACGCCGGTCCGGGGCCAGTCCGAAAAAACGTCCCGCCCCTGCCGCGAAGGCCCGCCTGTCCCAGGAAAGCCAGGACCGGTCAACGCGCCTTGCGCGCCACCACCTTGCGCCCGGTCTTGCCGGAAGGCTTGCTGCCATTGCCGCGATACCGGTCCATCAGCGCACGCTGCACGTTGCGCGGTGCATCGAGCGGTGCCGAAGGCGGCGCATAGCTGCCATCGGGGCGCATCTGCCAGGACAGGGCCTCGTCGTAGAGGTAGGCGAGCAGACACTCGTCGATGATACGAGCCTTGAGTTGCGGCTCCGTGACAGGCCAGGCCAGCTCGATGCGGCGCAGCATGTTGCGGTTCATCCAGTCGGCGCTCGACAGGTAGAGATGCTCGGCCTCGTCGATGCCGAAGTAGAACACGCGCGAATGCTCCAGAAAGCGGCCGATGATGGAGCGCACGCGAATATGGTCGCTCACGCCTTCGAGCTGCGCCGGCAGCATGCAGGCGCCCCGCACGATGAGGTCGATCTGCGCGCCCTTGCGCCCCGCATCGAGCAGCGCCTGGATCAGCACCTCGTCGGTGAGCGCGTTCATCTTGGCCACGATACGGCCACGCTTGCCGGCTGCGGCTGCCCTGCCCGCCTGTGCAATGCGCTGCACCATGTGCTGCTGCAGCCGGTAGGGCGCCATGACCATGCGCGACAGCGCAGGAATCTCGCTCTGGCTTGCCAGATGGACGAACACCTTCTGCATGTCGCCGGTGAGCGCATCGTCGGCCGTGAAATAGCTCAGGTCGGTATAGAGCCGGGCCGTGCGCGGGTTGTAGTTGCCGGTGGAAAGGTGCCCATAGCGCTTGAGCTTGCGCCCTTCTCGACGGGTGATGAGCAGCATCTTGGCATGGGTCTTCATGCCCACGACACCGTACACCACCTGCGCCCCGACGGATTCGAGCTTTTCCGCCCAGTTGATGTTGGCTTCTTCGTCGAAGCGTGCCTTGAGCTCGACCAGTGCCGTGACCTCCTTGCCCCGACGGACTGCATCGCGCAGCAGCGTCATGAGCTCGGAATCGGAGCCCGTACGGTAGATGGTCTGCTTGATGGCCAGCACGTTGGGGTCGTTGACAGCCTCGCGCAGCAGGTCAAGGACCGCATCGAAACTCTCGAAGGGCTGATGCACCAGCACATCGCCTTCACGGATGCGGTCGAACATCGACTCGCTCCCGCGCAGGGCCTTGGGATAGCTCGGCACATAGGGCGGAAAGAGAAACTGCGGCTTGTTGACCAGATCGATGAGCATGCCCATGCGCACCAGATTCACGGGGCCATGCACCCGATAGAGCGACTCGGCCGGAAGATTGAACTGGTGACACAGAAGCTGTGCAAGCTCGGGCGGACAGTTGGACGACACCTCCGCCCGCACAGCCTTGCCGAAGTGCCGCTGCTGCAGCCCCTCGCGCAGCGCCATGCGCAGGTTGTTCATGTCGTCCTCGTCCACGGCGAGGTCGGAATGCCGCGTGATGCGGAATTGCGAGAGCTGCTCGACCACCCGGTTGGGAAACAATGAATCGAGGTGCGCACGGATGATGCTGGGCAGCGACACCAGCAGGTCCTGTCCGCCGCACAGCTGCGGCGGCATGTGAATGAGCCGGGGGATGGTGCGCGGCACCTTGAGAATGGCAATGCTGTTGGAGCGCCCGAGCGCGTCCTGGCCGCCGAGCTTGACGATGAAATTGAGCGACTTGTTGGCCACCTGAGGAAAGGGGTGGGCCGGATCGAGGCTGACCGGCAGCAGGAGCGGCTTGACCTGCGACTCGAAGAACTGCTTCACCCAGGTGCGCTGCTCGGGTGTGCGACGCGCATGGGAGACGATGGAGATGCCGTGCGCCTCCAGCGCGGGCGAGAGCTGGTCACGCAGGATGTCGTACTGTCGCGCCACCAGATCATGGGCCTTGGCCGATACCTGACGATACTGCTGCTCGGTGAAGTCGCCCTCGATGATGTGGTTCTGTGCAGCGTCGAGCAGCTCGGCCATGCGCACCTCGAAGAACTCGTCGAGATTGGACGACACGATGGTCAGGAAGCGGATGCGCTCCAGGAGCGGAACCTCGTCCCGCGCCGCCCAGTCCAGCACGCGGGCATTGAATTCAAGAATACTTTCGTCGCGGTCGAGCAGGACGAGGGAGGAGGACATAGACGGAATGCAGATCCGGCCATGCACCGGAAACCTCCGGCGATGGCCATGAAGACGAAAAGAAGCGGTACGGAGCAGAGCACACTGCCCTGCCGACCCAGTGAAAAGAAAGCAGCTGGAAGCAGATGTGTGCACCTTCTGCGTGCATGGGCCGACTATACCGCAGCCCTGTTCGCACGGGGCGCGGATCATCGCGCACGGGAGCCTGGTCCGCCCCTGCACCGGCAGGGGGGGTTGGCAATTCAGCCCTGCGGCAGATCGAACAGGCGACGATAGCGCGGCGGGAGCTCGTGCACCCGCATCAGCAGGGGCAGATCGGCCGTGTTGAAGTCGGGATCCCAGGCCGGAGCCCCCAGTACCTTGGCTCCCATGCGCAGATACCCCTTGACCAGTGCCGGAGGCTCCACGGCGACTTCACACCGCAGCTCGTCGACGGGCAGAGGCAGGCGGGGCGTCACGCGGTATTCGATGGGCGCCAGATGGGTGGTGCGGACCTGTTCCCAGATGCTCGCAGCCGCATGCCCGCCCGGCAGGCCCTGGTGCTGCATGGGGATGCTGGCGCAGCCCACCATGGTGTCTAGGCGGTTGCGTGCCATGAACTCGGCCAGCGCCCCCCACAGGGCGAGAATCACGCCACCGTGGCGGTGGTCGGCGTGCACGCAGCTGCGCCCCAGCTCCACCATGTTGGCGCGCAGATGCCGCAGACGCACCAGATCGAATTCGGTATCGCTGTAGATGCCGCCGATGCGGCGCGCCTGAGCCGGCGTCAGCACGCGGTAGGTGCCCACCACCATGCCGGTTTCCTGATCGCGCACGAGCAGGTGCTCGCAGTAATCGTCGAAGATGTCGACATCGTGCCCGGGCAGCTCGCAGGGAAGCCGGGCACCCATTTCCACCGCAAATACCTCGTGCCGCAGCCGCTGAGCCTCGCGCACCTCGTCCAGATGGCGTGCCCAGTGGGCCTCCAGGCCCGCCTTGCCGGCGCGGCGCGCAGGGGTTTCCACGGTGGAGATGGGGGTCGGCGCCGTGCTGCAGACGGGCACATCCGAGAGCACATGCACAGCCGCAGAGGCCCGCAGCGGTTTGCGCAGCAGCGCGGGCAGGCCCCGCTGTGCGGGAGAGAGATCGAAGGTCGGGGTCGGAAGCTCTTTCATGGATGGCGTACTCTTGGTCATGCGGTCATGCAACTTGAAGTTCAACGCGCCCAGTGTCGGGGCCGCACATGACGGTTTGACTGCGAGCGCATGAAAGTTGCATGACAGCCCCTGCTCTTTCCGCTTTCCCTCGGCGGCCCTCCCCTCCTTGCGCCGAATCTCCCTGCCGCAGGCCCTATCCGCTGTCGCTCCCGTGTCGACCAGAGCTGCTGCTCCGATTCACTCCGGCACGGCAGTGCGCGGCATGACCGCATCGACTCCCGGCAAAGGCTGCACGGGCTCCACATCGACCGGCATCATCTCGATGGTGGCATGCAGCCCCTGCACGGCATCCACCAGCTGCTGCTCGACGGCATTGCGCAGCGCCGCCGCCTGCCCGAGGCTGAGTCCGGCAGGCAGGTGCATGTGCATCGACACGAAACAGCGCTGGCCGGCCTGGCGCGTGACCACGTGGTCGAACCGCAGCGGCACGCCCTGGCACGCATCCTGCCGGGCACAGCGGTCGAGCACCTGCTGGATGCGCTGGGCCGTTTCCCCGTCGACGGCGCTGTCCATGAGGCCGTTGCTCGAATTGCGGATCAGGTGCCAGCCCTCGCGCAGGATGTTGAGCGCCACCCCCATGGCCACCAGCGGGTCGAGCCAGAGCCAGCCGGTGACTTCCACCATCAGCACCCCGGCGATCACGCCGATGGAGGTGTACACGTCGGTGCGCAGATGCCGGCCGTCGGCTTCGAGCGCAATCGACTGGTGCACCCGCGACGCCTTGATCAGCACCCACGCCCCCACTCCATTGAGCACAGTGCTGGCCACCGAAAAGGCCATGCCCCAGTCCAGCCGCTCCAGCTCCGCAGGGTGCAGCAGGCGGTCGACCGACGTCCACAGAATGCCGAGCGCAGCCCCGAAAATCAGCATGCCCTCGAAGCCGGAAGAGAAATATTCCGCCTTGTTGTGTCCGTGCGGATGCCCGGCATCCGCCGGCTGCTCGGCCAGCGACACCATCATCAGCGCAAAGAGGGCTCCCGCCAGATTGACGAAAGACTCCATGGCATCCGACAGCAGCCCCACCGAGCCGGTCACATACCAGGCCAGCGTCTTGAGCACAATGGTGGTCACCGCCGCAGCGGCCGACAGCTTCAGGAGGGTACGGGGACTTGGGAAATGCATGGCGACAACGGACCCAAGGTGCATGAATCGAGGACAGGTCTCCGCCCCACGGACAGGGACCGATCCGGCGGCGTCCCGCCAGTGTACGCGCCCCAACCCTGCAGCCGCAGCACATCCCCCGGCGGAAAGTCGGGCGCGATCAGTCCGGACCGATGTCGTGCACCATGCGCCGCACCCAGGCGGACTGCGGCGACAGCTGCCAGAAAATCCAGGCCGAGGCCAACGTCATGCCCCCCATGCAGATGAAGGTGGCATGGAACACCGTCAGCATCCGGTCGGCATGCCCTTCCGCTCCGAGCCAGTTGGTGAACCCGGCCAGCACCGTGCTGGCCAGCGCCACCCCGAGGCTGATGGCCAGCATCTGCACCATCGACAGCAGACTGTTGCCACTGCTGGCCTGCGCGGAGTCGAGGTCACGCAGCGTCAGCGTGTTCATGGCCGTGAACTGAAGCGAGTTGCAGGCCCCGAAGCAGGCGAAATGCACCAGCAGCAGCCACATGGGTTCGCCACGCCCCACCAGCGCAAAGCTGGCAATCAGCCCCCCCACCAGCATGGTGTTGATGACCAGCACCCTGCGGTAGCCATAGCGGGTAATCGACCAGGTGGCAAAGCGCTTGACGGCCATGCCGGCTGCGGCGATCGGCAGCATCATCATGCCGGCCTGTGCAGGCGTGAACCCCAGGCTGAGCTGCAGCATCAGCGGAATCAGGAAAGGCACTGCGCTGCTGCCCAGCCGCGAGAACAGATTGCCCGTGAGCCCGATGGACAGCGCAGGCACCCGGAACAGCATGGGCGAAAACAGCGGATGCTCCTGCCCCGACGCCCGCAGCCAGTAAGCCACCATGCAGGCCAGCCCCGTGATCAGCCCCACCAGCGCAATGGCCGAAGGCATGCCGAACTCGGACATGCCGTCCACCGACAGGGACACCAGCACCATGCCCAGGGCCAAGAGCCCGTAGCCGGCCAGATCCAGCGGCTGGTGCGTCACGCCACGGAAGTCGGGCATCAGCTGCCGGGCTGCCACCCACCCCACCAGCCCCACCGGCACATTGACCAGAAACACCCAATGCCACGAGGCCATCTGCACGAGCCAGCCCCCGAGCGTGGGGCCCAGCAGCGGGCCGATCAGCCCCGGAATGGCAACGAAGCTCATGGCTGCCAGGAATTCGCCGCGCGGATAGGCTCGCAGCACCGCAAGACGCCCCACCGGCAGCAGCAGGGCTCCGCCCGCTCCCTGCACGATGCGGGCCATCACCAGATGCGACAGCGACGTGGACATGCCGCAGGCCAGCGACCCCGCCGCAAACACCAGAATCGCCCCCATGAACACGCGACGCGTCCCCAGATGGTCCGCCAGCCATCCCGAGAGGGGAATGAACATGGCCATGGTCAGCGAATACGCCACCAGCACCGACTGCATCCGCAGCGGACTCTCATGCAGACCATCGGCCATGGCCGGCAGGGCCGTGTTGACAATGGTGGCATCCAGCGTCTGCATGAAAAACCCAATCGCCACGAGCCAGAGCATGCGCTTGCGATGGGCCTGCTCCGCCGCTGAGGCAGGCACGCCAGCGGCCATGGCCACAGCCTCCGTCTCACCGGCAGCAGTGGCGTCAGCCGGGAACCCTGCCGGCGGGACAGACCGACTGGAAGCATCGGAGGAAGAAGACGCTGGAGACGCGGGAGACGTGGAAGACATGCAGAAAACTAGCGAGGAAAGAGCACAGGCCCCAATGGGGCTGACCATGATGCCACAGGCCTCCCGCCGACACCGGACGCCCACCCAACACCCCTGCGCCCATGAAAAACGCTCCCCGAAGGGAGCGTAACGGCAGGACCAAACAGGGCAGCGCAGGGCTGCCCAGAGTGTGTCTTACACGCTGAAGCTCGAACCGCAGCCGCAGGTGGTGGTGGCGTTCGGATTGCGAATCACGAACTGCGCTCCCTGGAGGTCTTCCTTGTAGTCGATCTCGGCGCCCACCAGATACTGGAAGCTCATGGGATCGATCAGCAGCGACACCCCGTTCTTCGTCATGATGGTGTCGTCGTCGTTGGCGATCTCGTCGAACGTGAAACCGTACTGGAAGCCAGAGCAGCCTCCACCCTGCACGAAAACGCGCAGCTTGAGTTCGGGATTGCCTTCTTCGGCGATCAGATCGGCCACCTTGGCGGCGGCGCTCTCGGTAAAGATGATGGGGTCGCTGGAAGCGGTTTCTGCAGCGGCAGAAGCGGCCTCGACAGGAGCTGCGTTGTCTACGGCAGTGGTCATGATCGGAATGCTCTCATGTGGTCAATGGGCGCAATAGTACACGTATTTTCTCGGGATTTTCCCCAACATCCCTATCGGCATTGGGGTCGCCGAACGGCTCCGCCCACCCACGGATTCCGTGCCCGCACCCCCTCCTGGCCTCCCCTCGCACAGTCCGTGCGTGCTCCCGTGCGGCTCCTGCCTGCGCACCGGTCCTCACCCTCCGGTGGCACCCGCTTCAAATGATGTAAAACTTTTGAATCTATTGAGTGGCACGGGTTTTGCTTTTTGCCCCCCGTTTGCGTCCTTTCGATCGCGGACGATCTGCCCGGCCGGTTCCACCTTCCAACCACGAGTTGTCCTGTGTGTCTGCCCCGGTGGCACCTCGCCCCCATCCCGGGCCCGAACGCATACCAGCGACATCGCATCGCATTTGTCTTTTCAGGGGGAATCTCCATGCATTCACATCTCCGTACCTGTTGCTCCTGGGCAACCGGTCTCGCGCTTCTGGTGGCCAGTCAGGCTTCCTCGGCCCATCCCCATCTCGCGCCTGTCGCCGACATCCACGCGGGAGACACGGCCTGGCTGCTGACAAGCACCGCATTGGTGCTTCTGATGACACTTCCTGGCGTAGCGCTGTTCTACGGGGGCATGGTACGCACCAAAAACGTGCTCAACACCATGGCCTGCGTGCTGGCCATCTCGGCCCTGGTGACGGTGGAATGGTGGCTGCTGGGTTACTCCCTGGCCTTCACGCCGGGCTCGGGCTGGCTCGGCGGCACCGAGCGCTTCTGGTTTGCGGGGCTCGACTTCATCCAGCACAGCGGCCAGGTGGCGGTGAGCCACATCGCCCCCCATGTGCCCGAATCGGTATACGGCATGTTCCAGCTCGCATTCGGCGTCATCACCACGGCGCTGATCGTCGGCGCCTTCGTGGAGCGCATGCGCTTTGGCCCCATGCTCGTGCTCATGGGACTGTGGTTCCTGCTGGTCTACGCGCCCGTGGCGCATTGGGTCTGGGAACCCGGTGGCTGGCTCGCCCAGCTCGGCGTGCTGGACTTCGCCGGCGGATCTGTGGTGCACATCAACGCGGGCATTTCGGGGCTGGTCATCGCCGCCATCCTGGGCCGCCGCGAAGGGTACGGCAAGGAGCCCTTCCGCCCCTTCAACCTCGGCCTCACCATGACGGGCGCCTGCCTGCTGTGGATCGGCTGGTTCGGCTTCAATGCCGGCTCTGCGCTGGCTGCGGACGGACGCGCGGGGCTGGCCATGGCCGCCACCCACACGGCAGCAGCCTGTGGCGTGCTCGGCTGGATGCTCGCCGAATGGCTGGTCAAGAAAACCCCCACCCTGCTGGGCATGAGTTCCGGCGCCATTGCCGGGCTGGTGGCCATCACCCCGGCATCGGGTTACGTGGGCATCGGCTCGGCTGCAGCCATCGGCGCCATCGGCGGAGTGGCCTGCTTCTGGGGCGCGACCTGGCTCAAGCACAAGCTGGGCGTGGATGATTCGCTCGATGTGTTTGGCGTGCATGGCATCGGCGGGCTCGCAGGCTCGCTGCTCACCGGCGTTTTCAACGATCCGGCCATCAGCGGGCAGCACACCGATCTGGCCACCCAGGCCATGGGCGCAGGCGCAGTCCTGGCCTACAGCGCCTGCGTGACGGCCCTGCTGACCTGGATCGTGCAGTTCGGCTTCGGGCTGCGCGTAAGCGCCGGGCAGGAGCACTACGGTCTCGACCTCACGACCCATCATGAACGCATAGGAGATTGAACCATGTCCGACAGCGAACGCCTCGCCACCGCCGCCCGCCTGCACGTGCTGCTGCGCCGCAAGACAGGGCGTGTGACCGACGTCGAATGGATGGCGGCCCACCCCGATTACGCCGAAGCCATGATTGTCTTCTCCCGCCAGAAGGCCCAGGAACTGGGCGATGTCGAACTGGCCGAATGGGCCGGCAAGTTCGAACAGCTCATGCCGCGTGCCCCCCAGGAGCAGCGCGCCCCGAAACGCGGGCTGTTTGACCGTCTCAAGGGCCATGCCGACGACGGCGAGGACCACCAGTACGTAGGCGGATTGCGCTGACCTCCTCCCCCGCATGCAGCAGCTCCCGGACACGGAACCCTGCATCGCGGGAGTGCATGTTCTACAATGAAAACACCCTCTTTCCGCACACGCCTCTTGCGGGCCTGTGCGGATGCTTTTTTATGGAGCCGCCCATGTCCGATCCTGTGTCTTCCCTGTCCCCCCATGTCATGAACACCTATGGCCGCCTGCCGATTGCCATGTCGCATGGCAAGGGCTGCCGCGTGTGGGACACCGAGGGGCGAGAATACCTGGACGCCCTGGGCGGCATTGCCGTCAACACCCTGGGCCATGCCCATCCCGAGCTGGTGAGCGCCCTGCAGGACCAGGTGGCCAAGCTCATCCACTGCTCGAACTACTACCACGTGCCCGGTCAGGAACAGCTTGCCTCCGCGCTGGTGCGTCTGTCGGGGCTGACCAACGCCTTCTTCTGCAATTCCGGTCTGGAAGCCAACGAGGCCGCCCTCAAGATTGCCCGCAAGTACGGGCACCAGAAAGGCATCGACCGGGCCGAAGTGGTCGTGTTCGAGAACGCCTTCCATGGTCGCAGCATCGCCACGCTGAGTGCCACCGGCAACCCCAAGGTGCATGCCGGCTTCGAGCCGCTGGTCGAAGGCTTCATCCGCGTGCCCCGCAACGACATGGAGGCCCTGCGCCGCGCCACCGAAGGCAATCCCAACGTGGTGGCCGTGCTGCTCGAACCCATTCAGGGCGAAGGCGGCATCCGCCCCATGCACGTGGAATTCCTCCAGCAGCTGCGCCGCTACTGCGACGAACAAGGCTGGCTGCTGATGCTCGACGAAATCCAGTGTGGTCTGGGCCGCACCGGCAAGTGGTTCGCATTCCAGTGGGCCGACATCCACCCCGACGTGATGAGTCTTGCCAAGGGGCTCGGCTCTGGCGTGCCCATCGGCGCCGTGGTGGCCGGGCCCAAGGCGGCCGAAGTGCTGCAGCCGGGCAACCACGGCACCACCTTCGGCGGCAACCCGCTCGCCATGCGTGCGGGAGTCGAGACGCTGCGCATCATGGAAGAGCAGCACCTGCTCGACAACGCGGCCGAGGTGGGCGAGCATCTCAAGCACGCCCTGGAGAAGGGATTCGAGGGTGTGCCCGGCGTGATCGAAGTCCGTGGCCACGGCCTGATGCTGGGCATCGAGCTGGCCAAGCCCTGCTCCGAGCTGCTGCAGCGTGGCGCCGAAAACGGCCTGCTGTTCAGCGTCACGGCCAACAGCGTCATCCGCCTGGTGCCTCCCCTGATCCTCACCAAGGCCGAGGCCGACGAGATCGTCGCCATCCTCGTCCCCCTGGTCAAGCAGTTCCTGGCCGAGTGAGGTCGGGGCGTCCGCCCTGCGCTCCTCTTTTGCCCCTGCCCACGCAACCGACACCCATCATGATCAAGCACTACCTTCAGTTCACCGATCTCTCCGCTGCCGACTACACCTACCTGATAGACCGCGCCGGCTTCATCAAGCGCAAGTTCAAGGCCTATGAAAAGCACATGACGCTGGTGGATCGCACCCTCGCCATGATCTTCGAGAAGGCCAGCACGCGCACGCGCGTGAGCTTCGAGGCAGGCATGTACCAGCTCGGCGGCAATGTGGTGCACCTCACCAGCGGCGATAGCCAGCTCGGCCGTGCAGAGCCCATCGAGGACAGTGCCCGTGTCATCAGCCGCATGACGGACATCGTCATGATCCGCACCTTCGAGCAAAGCAAGATCGAGCGCTTCGCTGCCCATTCGCGCGTGCCCGTCATCAACGGTCTGACCAACGAGTTCCATCCGTGCCAGATCCTGGCCGACATCTTCACCTACATCGAACATCGCGGCTCGATCCAGGGCAAGGTCGTCGCCTGGGTGGGCGATGGCAACAACATGGCCAACACCTGGCTGCAGGCCGCCAAGCTGCTCGGCTTCACCGTGCATGTGAGCACCCCGAGCGGATACGGCATCGACAGCAGCATACCCGGCGTCGAACTCGGCGACCATGTGCGGCTCTTCAAGGACCCGCGCGAGGCCTGCGTCAACGCCGATCTGGTCACCACCGATGTCTGGACCAGCATGGGCTACGAGGCGGAGAACGAAGCACGCCGCACGGCCTTTGCCAACTGGTGCGTCGATGCCCCGATGATGGCCCTGGCCAAGAAGGATGCCCTGTTCATGCACTGTCTGCCTGCCCATCGAGGCGAGGAAGTCATGGCCGACGTGATCGACGGCCCGCAGTCCGTTGTCTGGGACGAGGCCGAGAACCGCATGCATGTGCAGAAAGCCCTGATGGAATACCTGCTGCTGGGACGCCTGCAGGGCTGATGCGCCTTGGCGTCACACGGTCTGCATGACGACGTTCTGCACCACATGCGGCGCCTGCTGTGCCGCATTCCGGGTCGATTTCGCGCGTGAGGAGCTGCTTTCGGAAGGCGGCCCGGTCCCCGATGGGCTCACGGTTCCCGTCACCGGCAGGGTGATGCGCATGCGCGGCACCGACCATGCACCTCCTCGCTGTGCCGCGCTGGTCGGCACCATCGGTACCGAGGCGCGCTGTGGCATCTACGAATGGCGTTCCAGCCCCTGCCGGGAGCTCGAACCCGGCAGCGATGGATGCCTCCGCGCCCGACGGTGCCACGGACTGCCGGCCCTGCCTGAATCCTTCTGAGCCCCCCTCCTCTGCAGGAGGAGCTGAAGAAGGCACGTTTCCCCTATCCTCCTCACGCTCGCACTTTGCTGCCCGGCTCAGGGTGCAACCCGAAATGCATGCCAGCCCGGCTGCTGCTCCCCTGCCGCCTCGCCGGGGCGGTTTTCCTGGCTCCAGAAATAGAGGGGGCGCCCCATCAGTGCCCATTGCCGACGCCCATCGGCCCGGGACAGCACACTGAAATCGCCCCGATCCCGATCCTTCTCCGATGCCAGCAGAGGGGGCCATTCCTGGGCACACGGCCCATTGCAACGCGAAACCTGCGGCGCATCCGCATCGGAGACATAGAGCGTCATCCGGCTCGAAGTCCCCACCATGAGCCCATCGACCTGAATGGCAGGCGGCATTTCTCCGGCATTGGGGGTAAAAGCCCCCTGCCCCATGCCGCACCCGGTCAATGTCGCTGCGCCCAGCAGCACAGCCAGTCCCCCACGTATCCGCATGTCATGATCCTCCCGCATGGGCCGTCCATTCCGTCAGCGTGCGCCCCGGTGCGCACGGCAGTTTCGGCCTCAGGCATGCTGCCGTACCGGCACTTCGTGCCCATAGAGCCAGGGCACATCAAGCAGGTGCTCCCCGCCGAGGCGCATGGCCCAGTCACGTCCCCAACGCATCAGGCCCGTGCAATGGAATATCTCCCCATTCCGGATGGATCGCTGCTGCACACGCGCACAGCGCTGCCAGCGCAGCGCTGCGTAGTGCTGCAGAAGGTCGGGAATCGCTCCGTCCGGGCGCGTCGCCACACAGAACGCCAGTGTCGCCGCATCCTCGATGGCCATGCAGGCTCCCTGTGCCATGAACGGACGCATGGGATGCGCGGCATCCCCGAGCAACGCCACCCGCCCCCGCGCCATCTGGTCGGCCGAAGCCACCGGCGGCCTGTCACACAGCGGCCACAGCCGCCACTGGGCAATGGCCTCCGCCAGCGCCTGCACCTCCCTGCCGTATGCAGAGAGAACCCTGCGCAGATGTCCCGCATTGGCAGCATGGTCCCAGTTCTGCAGATCTTCGGGACGGGGGCCTTCCACCAGCGCCACCACATTCAGATGTGAACCGCCCCGCACCGGATACTGCACCATGTGCATGCCGGCACCGAGCCACACAGTCACCACCTGACTGCGCAGGGCCTCGGGCAGATCCGCCTGGGCCACCAGGGCCCGATAGGCCAGAATGCCGGAAAACCGCGGCGCAGCCTCTCCCGGCAGCAATTCCCCTCGGACCGTGCTCCACAGCCCATCCGCCCCGATCAGTGCCTCGGTCCTCACGTCGATCGGCTCGGACTGCAATGCACCAGCCCCCTCGTCCAACGCGCCCACGTTCCGGATCGACAGGGCGAGCCCTCCTTCAGGCGCCGCAGTCCACGCCGTCACCCGATGGTGCAGCCGAGTCTGCACCCCCATGGATTGGCTTTCGCGCAGCAGCAGGGCATGCATGTCAGCCCGATGGATCGTGGCGTAGGGGGCTCCGTAGCGCTGCACGCATTCACGGCCCAGCCTGAGCTGGCCAAGGCGTACTCCGGAAACCGCATCGCGCACCACGAGCGCATCGGGGAACGACGCACAGGCCCGCAATTCCTCCTCCAGATTCCAGTCGCGCAGGATCCGGGTCACATTGGGCCCCAGCTGGATGCCTGCTCCCACTTCCGCCCAGGCAGAAGCCTGTTCGACCACTTGTGCCTGCACCCCTTCCCTTGCCAGCGCGACAGCCGCTGCCAGCCCCCCTATGCCACCACCGGCAATCGTCCATGCATGTTGATTCATGGATGCATTGTCGACGAACTTGCCCGCCCATCCCCACGGTGTGCTTGATGCGGCGCAAATCCCTTGCGGTGCAGCTCCCTGCAGCCTGCCGACATGACGCCCCGCGCCAAACGCGCGACAATTCCGAGTTTCCATTTCCGAGCCCGGTCCTCTCCATGCATGCCCCCCTGAAAGCCCCCGAACTCCTGCTCCCCGCCGGCAGCCTCGACAAGATGCGCGCAGCATACGACTACGGTGCGGATGCCATCTATGCCGGACAGCCCCGCTACAGCCTGCGTGCCCGCAACAACGAATTCCGGCTCGAACAGCTCCAGCAGGGCATCGCAGAGGCCCACGCGCGCGGCAAGAAATTCTTCGTCACCAGCAATCTGCTCCCGCACAACGACAAGGTACGGACCTATCTGCGCGACATCGAACCCGTGATCGCCATGCAACCCGATGCCCTCATCATGGCCGACCCCGGTCTCATCATGATGGTGCGCGAAAAGTGGCCCGACATGCCCATCCACCTCTCTGTACAGGCCAACACGGTCAACTATGCAGCCGTGCGCTTCTGGCAGCGCGTGGGGGTGAGCCGCATCATCCTCTCGCGCGAACTCAGTCTCGACGAGATCGAACGCATCCGCCAGGAATGCCCCGACATGGAGCTGGAGGTGTTCGTGCATGGAGCCCTGTGCATCGCCTACAGTGGCCGCTGCCTGCTGTCCGGATACTTCAACCGGCGCGACCCCAACCAGGGCACCTGCACCAATGCCTGCCGCTGGAACTACACCACCCACGATGCCGACGTCGATCCCAACACCGGAGATGCCCTCGGCACTCCCATGGAAGCCGATTTCGATGTCGAAGCCGAACGCCAGCAGGCCGAACAGACCTTCGCCGCCACGGGCCATGATGCAGCCGCGACCGGCGATGGCCACCGGCATCCCCTCGCCGATCGTGTCTATCTGATCGAGGAAGTGGGACGCCCCGGCGCCCTCATGCCGATCATGGAGGATGACCACGGCACCTACATCATGAACAGCAAGGATCTCCGTGCCATCGAATACGTGGAGCGACTCACGCGCATCGGCGTGGATTCGCTCAAGATCGAGGGCCGCACCAAGTCCCTCTACTATGTGAGCCGCACGGCCCAGATCTACCGCCGTGCCATCGACGACGCCATGGCAGGCCGTCCGTTCAACCCCACCCTCATCACCGAGCTCGAAGGTCTCTCCAACCGCGGATACACCGCCGGCTTTCTCGAACGCCGACCGGCCCAGGACTACCAGAACTACGAAACCGGCAGCTCCCAGACCCAGCGCAGCCAGTTCGTCGGTCAGGCCAGTATCAGCGACACCCAGGACGACTGGGTGCTCGTCGAGGTCAAGAACCGGTTCTCGGTCGGTGACCGGCTCGAAATCATCCATCCTTCCGGCAACCGCACCATCACTCTCGAAGCCATGCGCTCGGCTGAAGGCCAGCCCCTGCACACCGCCAACGGCAGCCCCCTGCAGGTCTGGCTGCCTCTGGGACAGGCCTTCCGTGGTGCCCTGATTGCCCGGCTGGTGAGCTGACGCCCCTCACTGCATGCCGTCGCATGCCTCGGTCCATGGCGGACCCGAGGCCAGGCACCATGAAAAAACCCACGGACTGCCGTCATGGCGACGGAAGTCCGTGGGTGCTATGGCTGCCGTGTGGCACTCCGCAGGCCGCCGAAGCGGCATGCAGAATCCACCGTCAGCAGCGGATCAGACGTTGACCTTGTCTGCCTGCTCGTTGAACTCTTCCATTTCGTTGAAGTTCATGTAGCGATAGATGCGGCCGGCGTCCTTGTTGATGACACCGATGTCGGCCAGATACTCTTCCTTCGTCGGAATGCGGCCCAGCTTGGAGCAGACTGCAGCCAGCTCTGCGCTGCCCAGATAGACGTTGGTGTTCTTGCCCAGACGGTTCGGGAAGTTGCGGGTGCTGGTCGACATCACGGTTGCACCCTCGCGCACCTGCGCCTGGTTGCCCATGCACAGCGAGCAGCCGGGGATCTCGGTACGTGCACCGGCCATGCCGAAGGTGGCATACACGCCTTCCTCGGTGAGCTGCTGCTGGTCCATCTTGGTCGGCGGAGCCACCCACAGCTTGACCGGAATGTCGCGCTTGCCTTCGAGCAGCTTGGCAGCCGCACGGAAGTGCCCGATGTTGGTCATGCACGAACCGATGAAGGCCTCGTCGATCTTGGCACCTGCCACATCGGACAGCGTCTTGGCATCGTCCGGATCGTTCGGGCAGCACACGATGGGCTCCTTGATCTCGTCGAGGTCGATCTCGATCACGGCGGCGTACTGCGCATCGGCATCGGCCTTGAGCAGCTTGGGCTCCTTGAGCCACTCTTCCATCTTGCGGATGCGGCGTGCCAGAGTGCGGGCATCCTGGTAGCCGTTGGCGATCATGGTCTTGAGCAGCACGATGTTGCTCTTGAGGTATTCCACGACCGGAGCTTCGTTGAGCGCCACGGTGCAGCCGGCAGCGGAACGCTCGGCCGAAGCATCTGCCAGCTCGAAGGCCTGTTCGATCTTCAGATCGGGCAGCCCTTCGATTTCGAGGATGCGACCCGAGAAGATGTTCTTCTTGCCCTTCTTCTCCACCGTCAGCAGGCCCTGCTTGATGGCATACAGGGGAATGGCATGCACGAGGTCACGCAGCGTCACGCCCGGTTGCATGGTGCCCTTGAAGCGCACGAGCACCGATTCCGGCATGTCCAGAGGCATCACGCCCGTTGCTGCCGCAAAGGCCACCAGACCAGAGCCTGCAGGGAAGCTGATGCCGATCGGGAAACGCGTATGGCTGTCGCCACCGGTACCCACCGTATCCGGCAGCAGCATGCGGTTGAGCCAGGAATGGATGATGCCGTCGCCCGGACGGAGCGCCACCCCTCCACGGGTGCTGATGAAGTCGGGCAGCTCATGGTGCATCTTCACGTCCACGGGCTTCGGATAGGCAGCCGTATGGCAGAACGACTGCATGACCAGATCGGCGGAGAAGCCGAGGCAGGCAAGATCCTTGAGCTCGTCACGCGTCATCGGGCCCGTGGTGTCCTGGGAACCGACGGACGTCATCTTGGGTTCGCAGTAAGTACCGGGCAGCACGCCCTTGCCCTCGGGCAGACCGCAGGCACGGCCCACGATCTTCTGGGCCAGGCTGTAGCCCTTGCCGGGATCGGCAGGGTTCTGCGGCAGGCGGAACAGGGTGGAGGGCGGCAGACCCAGGGCTTCGCGTGCCTTGGTCGTCAGGCCTCGGCCGATGATCAGGGGAATGCGGCCCCCTGCGCGCACCTCGTCGAGCAGCACATCGCTCTTGAGCGTGCTCTCGGCAATCTGCTGGCCATTCTTGAAGGCCGTGACCTTGCCGGAGGCATGGTCAATCTTGAGCTCGACCTCGTCGCCCATGTTCATCTGGGCCACGTCGATTTCCAGCGGCAGCGCACCGGCATCTTCCATGGTGTTGTAGAAGATCGGGGCAATCTTGCTGCCCAGACACACGCCACCGAAGCGCTTGTTCGGCACGAAGGGAATGTCTTCGCCGGTCCACCACAGCACGCTGTTGGTAGCCGACTTGCGGCTCGAACCGGTTCCGACCACGTCGCCCACATAGGCCACCAGATTGCCCTTGTCCTTGAGGTCGTTGATGAACTTCACCGGGCCGCGCTTGCCGTCTTCCTCGGGCTTGAAGGGCGCATCGGGGCGGGTATTCTTGAGCATCGCCAGCGCATGCAGCGGAATGTCGGGACGGCTCCAGGCATCGGGTGCAGGCGACAGGTCATCGGTATTGGTTTCACCGGGGACCTTGAACACAGTGATCCTGATGCTGGCAGGCACATCCGGACGGCTGGTGAACCACTCGCCGTCGGCCCAGCTCTGCAGCACGGCCTTGGCATTGGCATTGCCTGCATCGGCCTTTTCCTTGACGTCATGGAACTGGTCGAACATGAGCAGCGTGTGCTTGAGGCCCTCCGCCGCCACGCTTCCGACTTCCGCGTCATCGAGCAGCTCGATGAGTGCGCTGATGTTGTACCCCCCCAGCATGGTGCCCAGCAGCTCGGTGGCCTTCTTGCGGTCGATCAGCGGGCTCTTTTCCTTGCCGAGTGCCACGGCTGCCAGGTAGGACGCCTTGACCTTGGCCGCATCATCCACGCCTGCAGGGACGCGGTGCGTGATCAGGTCCAGCAGCTCCTGCTCTTCTCCTGCGGGAGGATTCTTGAGCAGCTCGATGAGCTCCTCGGTTTGCTTGGCAGACAGCGGCAGCGGCGGGATACCGAGCGCGGCACGCTCGGCCACATGGTCACGGTAGGCTTTCAGCATGGGGGGTTCTCCTGGTTTCTTCGGGGGTAAGGGAGCATCACACCCGACGGTTCACGCGAACCACCGGGCCTTGATGAGGGGGGAATGACATCCTTGCGGACGATTTCATTGCAGCAGATTGACCGGATGCGCCTTCAGTTCCTGGTCTCTCTGCACCTGCTGAGGGTTCTGGCATTGATCGGCCACACGTTCACCACGCTTCTGATCCATCAGCATGGACTTGTTGCCGAGCTGCATCCAGGTTGCACCTGCAGCCTTGTCCTCCAGCCGGACCACGCCGGTACTGGTCGGAACCTGCTGCATGGAGTAGCGGCGACCATTGCTTGCATGCACGTCATACATCAGCGGATTCTGGGCATCCTGGGTCACCGTGACCCGCGTGCCCAGCTCGCATTGCATGGTGCCCGTATACACAGCCAGGGCAGGCGCCGGGAAGGGCAACCCGGCAGGACGTACCGGTGCAACCGGGGCGCTGGCGCCGGTGAGCGGGTTGACCTTGAGCGCCTTCTTGAGCTTCACGAACCGCTTCACGGGCTTCTTGGAACTCTTTGTGCTCTTTGATGCCGACTTGCCGGAGGCCTTCTGGCCCCCTGTCACCTTGTGTGCCACCTTGGCCTTGCCGTGGGAGGTCGATTCGACCTTTTCGGCTGCGAACACGCCATTGCTGGCCAGTGCCAGCACGGTCAGCATGGAAATCAGTTTTTTCATGAATGGTCTTTCAGATGAATGAGTCCAGGAACCGCAAATTATCGGACGATTCCCTCAAGCAAAATATCCACGCACATCTTGTGGCAATAATTTTCCAGTGGCATGCGCACGTTCCAGCACCTGCCAGTAATACCGATAACTGGCCCGGTCGTGCAATGTTCCCTTGTGACTGATGGGTGCCCAATCGGCCCGTGCCGCCGCGAGTATGATTTCAGATGCCATTTCCATTTCGGCGTCGGTCGGTGCAAAGGCGGCCAATATGGGCCGAATCTGCCCCGGATGAATACTCCACATGCGGGTATATCCGAATTGGCGGGCTGCCATTTGAGCTGCACGCGAAATGGCCGCTGCATCCCGAAACTCGGTCACCACGCAATGAGAAGGGGTTTTTCCATGGGCATGGCAGGCCGTGGCGATCTGCAGCTTGGCCTGCACCACGAGCGGATGGCTGAATTGTCCCTCCACCCCCATGGCCTCTCCGGGAATGGCGCCCCCATGGGCCGACACGAAATCCATCAACCCGAAACTGATCGACTGCACGCGCGGATGGGCTGCAATGGCAAAGGCATGGTGCACAGCCAGCGGTGACTCAAGCAGCACATGCAGCGGCAGCGACACCCCACCGGCTGCATCGACCTGTTTCACGGCCCGTTCGACATCCTGTACAGACTCCACCTTGGGAATCATCACATGGCACCAGCGCTCCGGAAGAGCCCCCACCAGCACAGACACGTCCTCGGCAAATGCGGGGTGGTCAACCGGATGCACCCGCACCGCAACACGTGCATCCGGAGCGGCAGCGCGGGCAATCTCCACCACCATGGCCGCATGTTCGGATTCATGACCAACCGGCGCCCCATCCTCGCAGTCCAGCGTGACATCGAAGACACAGGTGCCATGTTCCTGCATGAGCTCCTGCTGCAGCTGCAGGCTCTTGCGCATCCGATCCTCTACCCCGCAGTAGTGGTCACATACGGGGAGCATGCCTGCAGCACCCTGGGCACCAAGCAGAACGTCGCGGGGATGGATGGAAGGAGAGGAAGACATCGCGGCGAAGGGAAAGAGAGAGACCGTCATGCCAGTGCACCAGCCGTGCATGCACCTCCAGGAGGCAGAGCCACACGATCACGAATCGGCTGCACAACTACGACATGAACTCATGGATTCCATCCAAACACACCTGCATGCAAAATGAAGGCATGCGACATGCGCTTGGATGGAATGCCCTGATGCGCCACCCTCCAGCGGACAGCGCCAGGGCGTTCCCCAGCCATCTGCGCACTCTGCCCTGCAAAAGTCAGGTGCAGAGCGCGACATCGGCCATTACAGGAGGTGCTTGACGCCGTCCTGCTCGCCCTGCAGCTCGGCCAGGGTCTTGTTGATGCGTTCCTGGCTGAATGCGTCGATCGGCAGCCCTTCGATGACCTTGTATTCGCCGTTTTCACAGGTCACGGGGAAACCGAACACCACGCCTTCGGGAATGCCGTACCAGCCCTGGGACGGAATGCCCATGGTCACCCACTTGCCATTGGTGCCCAGTGCCCAGTCGTGCATGTGGTCGATGGCGGCATTGGCAGCAGAAGCAGCGGAGCTCAGGCCACGTGCTTCGATGATCGCAGCGCCACGCTTGCCCACGGTCGGCAGGAACACGTCGCGGTTCCAGACGTCGTCGTTGATCAGATCCTTGACGGACTCGCCACCGATGGTGGCAAAGCGATAGTCGGCATACATGGTCGGGGAGTGGTTGCCCCACACGGCCAGCTTCTCGATCGCGGCAACGGGCTTGCCGGTCTTCTCGGCGATCTGGCTCGCAGCGCGGTTGTGATCCAGACGCAGCATGGCGGTGAAGTTCTTGGCCGGCAGGCTGGGTGCGCTCTTCATGGCGATGTATGCGTTGGTGTTGGCCGGATTGCCCACCACCAGAACCTTGACGTTGCGGTCAGCCACAGCATCCAGAGCCTTGCCCTGGGCCGTGAAGATCTGTGCGTTGGCAGCCAGCAGGTCTGCACGTTCCATGCCGGGGCCACGGGGACGAGCACCCACCAGCAGCGCATACTGCACGCCCTTGAAGGCTTCCATCGGGTCGGAATAGGCTTCCATGCCGGCCAGCAGGGGGAACGCGCAATCCTGCAGTTCCATCATCACGCCCTTGAGGGCGCTCTGTGCCTTTTCGTTCGGGATCTCAAGCAGCTGGAGGATGACCGGCTGATCCTTGCCCAGCATCTCGCCGGAAGCAATGCGGAACAACAGGGCGTAGCCAATCTGACCAGCGGCGCCGGTAACGGCCACGCGAACGGGGGTTTTGCTCATGAAGAGTCTCCAGTCTTGATAGAGGGAACACAAAGAAACATACATGCAGCCGTCTGTACCGCAGACACCCAGACAACCACAGGGAACGGACTCGCGCACCCGCGTGCCAGAGGCACCTTGGAGCCGGGCAGCGGCGAAGTGTGCATAGTGTAACGCTGATTTTCTTGCACGGACAATTTGTCTTATATCTTATATAAGATATGATTTGTGTGTTGCACGCCTGCGCCGAGCCGGAAAGAAATGCCCCGTCACCGCTTTCCCCCTCACCTTCCGACCGGATGGCACTCCCTCCCGGTCTCTCTTGTCTGCGTTCTTCCCTGGCCATGTCCTCATCCGATCTCGACACAGAAAGCTCCGGCTCCGACATCCAGTCGGCGAGCGCCTCCTCCCCCGCGCCCGCATTCAGCCCGCTCTACCAGCAGATCAAGCAGGCCATGCTCCACAGTCTGCAGATCGGCGAATGGAAGCCACAGGAAGCCATTCCCAGCGAAGTGGAGCTGGCCAAGCGCTACAGCGTGAGCCAGGGCACCGTGCGCAAGGCCATCGACGAGCTCGCCTCCGAAAACCTCGTGGTGCGCCGTCAGGGCAAGGGCACCTTCGTGGCCAGCCACAACGAGCGCCATGTGGAATACCGCTTCCTGCGCCTGCATCCCGACGAGGGCACCGTAGCCAGCGAAGGGCGCACCCAGCGCACCATCCTGGAATGCCGCCGTGTACGCGCCACTGCAGACATCGCTCGACAGCTTCAGCTCCAGAGCGGGGAATCCGTCATGCAGATCCGCCGCCTGCTCTCTCTTGGCGGCACGCCCTCGATCCTGGAGGACATCTGGCTGCCTGCCTCCCTGTTCAAGGGACTGACGAGCGACATGCTGACCCACCACCAGGGGCCCACCTACGCCCTGTTCGAGGACCAGTTCGGTGTGCGCATGATCCGCGCCGACGAACAGCTCAAGGCCGTCCTTCCCGACACCCGGCAGGCGGAACTGCTGCAGGTTCCGTCTTCCACCCCCCTTCTGCAGGTGATGCGCGTGAGCCTCACCTACAACGACCAGCCCGTAGAGGTGCGCCGAGCGCTCTACCGAACCGATACCCACCATTACAAGAATACCCTGAGCTGAAACCCCATTTCACGCACCGAAAGCATGCAAACCCAGCGAAGAAGCCGAGATCATCCGATCCCATTTCTGGGGTTTGAGAGTTTGCAAGCCCCAAGTCATCTTCATCAGTCTAAAATGCGCAGTTGTTCTTGTTACGTTCCTTGCGGAGCGTCACAAACACTCCCAAGCTTCGAATGGATTTGTTGACTCACAGATAAGGCCCTTTCCATGTCATCTACCCCTCCCTCCTCTTCCACCAAGCGGCCTGAATTCCGCAATATCGGTATTGCGGATATTCGCACCTATCGCATGCCCCTGGCGGCCATCGTGTCCATCCTGCACCGTGTCAGCGGTGCACTGATGTTCCTGCTGCTGCCTTTCGTGATGTGGCTGTTCGACAAATCCGTCACATCCCAGGTGTCGTTCGAGAAATTCACCGCCCTCTTCAACGGAACCCTGGGCATGCCGGGCTGGTTCTACAAGCTCGTCTGCCTGGCACTGATCTGGGCTTTCCTGCACCACATGTTCACCGGCATCCGCTTCCTCATCATGGATGCCTCCCATGAATTCGTCAGCAAGCAGTTCGGTCGCAGCTCCGCCCAGGCTGTGCTGGTTGCCAGCCTGCTGCTCACCGTGGCCCTCGGCGCCAAGCTGTTCGGCCTGTATTGATCTTCAAGCAAAGGAAACCCCCATGTCTGTCACCTACGGTTCCCGTCGCATCACCACTGGCGCCCACTACGGCGTCCGTGACTGGCTCGTCCAGCGCGTCACCGCCGCCATCATCGTGCTGTTCACGCTGGCGCTCATTCTCTCGGTCCTGCTGACGTCCGGCCCCCTGAACTACGATTCCTGGGCCGGCATCTTCGCACCCCAGTGGATGAAGTTCCTGACCTTCGTCACCGTCCTCGCGCTGTCTTGGCATGCCTGGGTCGGTGTGCGCGACATCTGGATGGATTACGTCAAGCCGGCCGGCCTGCGCCTGGCCCTGCATGTGTTCACCATTGCCTGGCTCGCTGGCTGCGCCGGCTGGGCGATTCAAGTTCTGTGGAGAGTGTAAAAAATGGCCCTGAATCCTCAATCCCTGCCCCGCCGCAAGTTTGACGTTGTCATCGTCGGTGCCGGTGGCTCCGGCATGCGTGCCTCGCTGCAACTGTCTCGCGCCGGCCTGAACGTGGCCGTTCTCTCCAAGGTCTTTCCTACCCGCTCCCATACCGTGGCCGCACAGGGTGGCGTCTCTGCCTCTCTCGGCAACATGAGCGAAGACAGCTGGGAATGGCACTTCTACGACACCATCAAGGGCTCTGACTGGCTCGGCGACCAGGACGCCATCGAGTTCATGTGCCGCGAAGCTCCCAAGGTCGTGTACGAACTCGAGCACTTCGGCATGCCGTTCGACCGCAACCCCGATGGCACCATCTATCAGCGCCCGTTCGGTGGCCACACGGCCAACCACGGTGAAAAGCCGGTGCAGCGCGCCTGCGCCGCAGCCGACCGCACGGGCCATGCCATGCTGCACACCCTCTACCAGCAGAACGTGCATGCCCACACCAACTTTTTCGTCGAATGGATGGCGCTCGACATCGTGCGCGATGCCGACGGCGATGTGCTGGGCGTGACCGCGCTGGAAATGGAAACCGGCGACATCTACATGCTCGAAGCCAAGACCACCCTGCTCGCCACTGGCGGTGCAGGCCGCATCTTTGCTGCTTCGACCAATGCCTACATCAACACCGGTGACGGTCTGGGCATGGCGGCCCGTGCCGGCATTCCGCTGCAGGACATGGAGTTCTGGCAGTTTCACCCCACGGGCGTGGCTGGAGCCGGCGTGCTGCTGACCGAAGGCTGCCGTGGCGAAGGCGCCATTCTGCTCAACAGCGAAGGCGAGCGCTTCATGGAACGCTACGCTCCTACCCTGAAGGATCTGGCACCGCGCGACTTCGTGTCCCGCTCGATGGACCAGGAAATCAAGGAAGGTCGCGGCTGCGGTCCCAACAAGGACTACATCCTGATGAAGCTCGACCACCTCGGTGCCGAAACCATCCACAAGCGTCTGCCCTCGGTGTACGAAATCGGCATCAACTTCGCCAACGTCGACATCACCAAGGAACCGATCCCCGTCGTGCCGACCATCCACTACCAGATGGGCGGCATTCCGACCAACCTCAACGGGCAGGTCGTCGAGCATGTGAACGGCGCCAACCGCGTGGTCAACGGACTCTATGCCGTGGGCGAATGTGCCTGCGTGAGCGTGCACGGCGCCAACCGCCTGGGCACCAACTCGCTGCTCGACCTGCTGGTCTTCGGCCGTGCCGCCGGCAACCACATCGTGGCCAACGTGCAACCCGGAGCCGAGCACAAGCCGCTGCCGGCAGATGCCACCGACTTCACCCGCGCACGTCTTGCCAAGCTCGAACAGTCCACCAGCGGCGAATACGCCCAGGACGTCGCCAACGACATCCGCAGCAGCATGCAGAAGCATGCCGGCGTGTTCCGCACCCAGGCACTGATGGACGAAGGCGTGCAGCAGATCGCTGCCATCCGCGAGCGCGTGGACCATATCCATCTGCAGGACAAGTCCAAGGTCTTCAACACGGCCCTGGTCGAATCGCTTGAGGTTGCCAACCTGATCGAAGTGGCTCAGGCCACCATCGTGTCCGCAGCCGCTCGCCACGAATGCCGTGGTGCCCACACGGTCTACGACTACGAGCACCCCGCTGACGATCCCAATGCACCGCTCGGCCGCGACGACAAGAACTGGCTCAAGCACACGCTGTGGGACAGCAAGAGCAACTCCCTCTCCTACAAGCCCGTGAACCTGAAACCCCTGACGGTTGACACGGTGCCGCCAAAGGTGCGTACCTTCTGAGCAAGCCACGCACGCGCCACCAAGCAACCGAACACGGAGTTTTTCGACCATGAAACGTACCTTCCAAATCTACCGCTACGACCCCGACAAGGACGCCAAGCCCTACATGCAGACCATCGAGATCGAACTCGACGGCCACGAACGCATGCTGCTCGACGCCCTCATCAAGCTCAAGGCCAAGGATCCCACGCTGGCCTTCCGTCGCTCCTGCCGCGAAGGGGTGTGTGGCTCGGACGCCATGAACATCAACGGCAAGA
Organism: Allobrachymonas sp.; assembly: GCF_041912815.1. Classification (NCBI taxonomy): domain Bacteria; kingdom Pseudomonadati; phylum Pseudomonadota; class Betaproteobacteria; order Burkholderiales; family Comamonadaceae; genus Allobrachymonas; species Allobrachymonas sp. The sequence goes on from NZ_JAYRLV010000008.1 coordinate 127,757, forward strand.
ACGGGCTGTCCTGCCTGACCAACATGCGCACGCTCAAGGACCCCATCGTCCTGAAGCCGCTGCCCGGCCTGCCGGTCATCCGCGATCTGATCGTGGACATGACCATGTTCTTCAAGCAGTACGACTCGATCAAGCCGTACCTGATCAACCACACGCCGGCTCCCGAAAAGGAACGTCTGCAGTCGCCCGAGGAACGCGAAGAACTCAACGGCCTCTACGAGTGCATTCTGTGCGCCAGCTGCTCCACGAGCTGCCCGAGCTTCTGGTGGAACCCCGACAAGTTCGTGGGTCCTGCCGGTCTCCTGCAAGCCTACCGGTTCATTGCCGACAGCCGTGACCAGGCCACCAGCGAACGTCTGGACAATCTGGACGATCCCTATCGCCTGTTCCGCTGCCACACCATCATGAACTGCGTGGACGTGTGCCCGAAGGGACTCAACCCCACGCGGGCCATTGGCAAGATCAAGGAACTGATGGCGCGCCGCTCCATCTGAGTCTCCTTTTTGTCCGGGATATCCATGACCGCAGATTACGACGACGATCGCCTCACCCCCGAGGAATACAGCAAGCTGCAATGGCGCTGCCGGCGCGGCCTGCTCGAAAACGACCTTTTCATCGGCCACTACCTTGAGCGGTATGGCCCGCAGATGACGGTCAGGGAAGCGAAAGCGATGTATGCACTAATGGATCTCTCGGACAACGACCTGCTCGATCTGATGCTGCGCCGCAAGGAGCCCGCAGCACCTCTCGATACGCCGGACGTCATCGCCTTGCTGGAACGCATGCGCAAGCCTCGCCCGTCGCAATAGCATCCCTTCCCCCAGGCGGTTCGCCCCGCCCATCAGCATCCATAACAGACACAGGAGTTCTCCCATGAAACTGGCTGACAACAAAGCGACTCTCTCCTTCAGCAACGGCAAGCCCAGCGTGGACCTGCCGATCTACTCGGGCAACATCGGCCCCGACGTGATCGACATCCGCAAGCTCTATGCACAGACCGGCATGTTCACCTACGATCCCGGCTTCCTGTCCACTGCGTCGTGTCAGTCCGGCATCACCTACATCGATGGTGACAAGGGAGAACTTCTGTATCGTGGCTACCCCATCGAACAGCTGGCTGAAAAGTGCGATTACCTCGACACCTGCTATCTGCTGCTCAAGGGCGAGCTGCCGACGGCCGCACAGCGCGAGGAATTCCACAAGGTCGTGCTGACCCACACCATGGTCAACGAGCAGATGCAGTTCTTCATGCGTGGCTTCCGCCGCGATGCACACCCGATGGCCGTGCTGACCGGACTTGTCGGCGCCATGTCTGCCTTCTATGGCGAGAACATCGACATCCACAATGCCGAGCACCGCGACATCGCTGCAATCCAGCTCATCGCCAAGCTCCCGACCCTCGTCGCCATGGCTTACAAGTATGGCAAGGGCGAGCCCTACATGTATCCTCAGAACCATCTGAGCTATGCAGGCAACTTCATGCACATGATGTTCGGCACTCCCTGCGAGGAATACAAGGTCAATCCCGTCATCGAACGCGCCCTGGACCGCATCTTCATCCTGCACGCCGACCACGAGCAGAATGCCTCCACCTCCACCGTGCGTCTGTGCGGATCTTCCGGCACGAACCCCTTCGCAGCCATTGCAGCAGGCGTGGCCTGTCTGTGGGGTCCTGCCCACGGCGGTGCCAACGAAGCCTGCCTGAACATGCTCATGGACATCCAGAAGATGGGTGGCGTGGCCAAGGTCGGCGAATTCATGGAACAGGTCAAGGACAAGAACTCCGGCGTCCGCCTGATGGGCTTCGGTCACCGCGTCTACAAGAACTATGACCCCCGCGCCAAGCTCATGCAGGAAACCTGCAACGAAGTCCTGGCCGAACTGGGCCTCGAAAAGGATCCGCTGTTCGCACTGGCCAAGGAACTGGAAAAGATTGCGCTCGAAGACGACTACTTCGTCCAGCGCAAGCTGTACCCGAACGTGGACTTCTACTCCGGCATCGTTCAGCGCGCCATCGGCATCCCGGTCAAGCTCTTCACCGGCATCTTCGCACTGGCCCGCACCGTGGGCTGGATTGCACAGCTCAACGAGATGATCGCCGATCCCGAGTACAAGATCGGTCGTCCCCGTCAGCTCTACACCGGCTCTGTCCGCCGCGACGTGCCTGCCAACTTCAAGGGCTGATTCCTCCCTTGTTGAGCCCCTGCCCGCACACGGCAGGGACGGCTCTCGCCTTTGCACAACCCATTCGGTTTTCAGCAACCGGATGGGTTTTTTGCTGCCTGGAGCAGATCGGCTCTTCACAGCCCTTGTTTCCCAGCCCTGAGTCCCCTGGGGATTCGCAGATGGGCAGATCATCCATCTCAAAAGACGATGGCACAGCGCGTCTTTTACATGGAAAATAGCATCATCCATCGTTATTCAAGATGGATTAGCTGATTTTCCGATTGCCCATGTTCTACGACCGTGCCCTCTCCCGTCGACTGGACCTGATCTCGCTCCAGCTCTTCGTCGCCGTCTGCGAGCTGGGCAGCATTGGTCGCGCGGCCGAGCGGGAATTCATCGCCGCATCTGCCATCAGCAAGCGTCTGAGCGATCTGGAAGCGGCCTTCGGCACCCCCCTGCTGGAACGCCATGCCCGTGGCGTCACGCTGACCCCTGCTGGCGAGAGTCTGCTGCACCATGCCCGCACAGTCATCTTCCATCTGGAGAAGATGCAGGCCGAGCTCGGCGAATACGCCGAAGGGGTGCGAGGCCATGTCCGCATGCACGCCAGCATCTCGGCCATCGTACAGTTCCTGCCTGAGGATCTGGGGCGTTTCATCCGCGCACACGAACACATCAAGATCGATCTGGAGGAACACCTGAGCCACGAGGTGGCCCAGGCCGTTCTGGAAGGCACGGCCGATCTCGGCATCGGAAACATGGTGCAGGACATGGCCGGACTCCAGCGCCGCTTCTACCGTGCAGACCGACTTGTGGTTGTCGCTCCTGCGAATCATCCCCTGGCAGCGCATGGATCCGTGGATTTTTCCGAAACGCTCGCCTACGATCATGTCGGCCTGCATGTGAACAGCTCGATCAACCAGGCCATGCGCGATGCAGCACTGATTGCCGGGCGCGCCGTGCGGCTGCGCATCCGGGTCACCGGGCTCGATGCCATGTGCCGCATGATTGCCAACGGGCTGGGCGTGGGAGTGATGCCTGCGCGAGCGTTTCACCTGATCCATGGAACGGGTGACCTCGTGGGCATTGCCCTGACCGATGCCTGGGCTGAACGCACCCTGGAGCTGGTGGCCCGGGATTTCGCCACCCTGCCGCAGCCCGCCCGTCTGCTCGTGGAGCACCTGACCGCTTCCGCCGAATCGCCTCCGGCAAGCTGACGCCCTCTTTCCCTTTCTCGTTTCTTTTCCATCCTCCCTTCCTACAGGATCACCATGGCACAGACACTCTATGACAAACTCTGGGACGAACATGTCGTCCGCACTGAAGAAGACGGCACAGCCCTGCTCTACATCGATCGCCACCTGGTACACGAAGTCACCAGCCCACAGGCTTTCGAAGGCCTGCGTCAGGCTGGTCGCAAGCTCTGGCGCATCAGCTCGGTGGTGGCCACGGCCGATCACAACACTCCCACCACGGGTTGGGAGCGTGGATATGACGGCATCGTGGATCCCACCAGCAAGGAACAGATCTCCACGCTTGACAGCAACATTGCCGCCTTCGGTGCGGCAGCCTATTTCCCCTTCCTCAGCCACCGCCAGGGTATCGTGCATGTGATGGGCCCCGAGAACGGCGCGACGCTGCCGGGCATGACTGTGGTCTGCGGAGACAGTCATACCAGCACCCATGGGGCCTTCGGCGCTCTGGCGCATGGCATCGGCACCAGTGAAGTCGAACATGTGATGGCCACGCAGACCCTTATCGCCAAAAAGGCCAGGAACATGCTGGTGCGGGTTGAAGGCACTCTGGCTCCCGGCGTGACCGCCAAGGACGTGGTGCTGGCCATCATCGGGCGCATCGGCACGGCGGGCGGCACCGGCTACACCATCGAATTTGCCGGCAGCGCCATCCGCGGACTGAGCATGGAAGGCCGCATGACGCTGTGCAACATGGCCATCGAGGCCGGTGCACGCGCGGGTCTGGTGGCCGTGGACGACAAGACGATCGAATACGTCAAGGGACGCCCCTTTGCCCCCGGCACGGATGCCACCACGGGACAGTTCACCGGCGGCCCCGAATGGGAGCAGGCCGTGGCCTACTGGCGCACGCTGCATACGGATGAAGGGGCCCATTTCGACAGCGTGATCGATCTGCGCGCCGAAGCCATCGAACCCGAGGTGACCTGGGGCACCAGCCCCGAGATGGTGGTGGGGGTCACGGCCACCGTACCCGACCCTGAATCCGAAAAGGATCCCAGCCGGCGTGCAGCCATGGAGCGCGCGCTGACCTACATGGCGCTCGAACCGGGCAAGCCCATCACCGACATCCATGTGGACAAGGTGTTCATCGGCAGCTGCACCAACAGCCGCATCGAGGACATGCGTGCTGCTGCAGCCATCGTGCGCAAGCTCGGCCGCAAGGTGGCTCCCAACGTGCGACAGGCCCTGGTGGTGCCGGGTTCCGGTCTCGTCAAGGAACAGGCCGAGCGAGAAGGACTCGACAAGATCTTCACCGCAGCAGGCTTCGAATGGCGCCAGCCAGGGTGCAGCATGTGTCTGGCCATGAATGCCGACCGGCTCGAACCCGGCGAACGCTGCGCTTCGACCAGCAACCGCAACTTCGAGGGACGCCAGGGCAATGGCGGCCGCACCCACCTCGTCAGTCCAGCCATGGCTGCAGCTGCAGCCGTATTCGGACACTTCGTGGATGTCCGGACCCTTGCCTGATCTCCTCCATCAGACCCCGTTCCTCCTCCTCTCGCTTTTCGTGCACAAGGACTGCATCATGAAACGACTCATCTCCTCCCTGTTCGTCATGGCCTCCCTGATCGCCGTCACCGGCTGCAACACCGTGCAGGGCATCGGCAAGGATGTCCGTGCCACTGGCAGTGCCATCCAGCGCGCCGCCGAGTAATCCCTTTTCGGCTGCGTTGTCTTTTCCAGAGCAAGCGCAGCCTCACACCTGTCTGACACACCATGCAAAAATTCACCCTGCACAAGGGCCTCGTGGCTCCTCTTGATCGGGAAAACGTCGACACCGACGCCATCATTCCCAAGCAATTCCTCAAGTCCATTCGCCGGACGGGTTTTGGCCCGAACCTATTCGACGAATGGCGCTACCTTGACAGGGGCGAACCCGGCAAGCCGGAATCCGAACGTCGCCCCAATCCCGACTTTGTCCTGAACCAGCCGCGCTACCAGGGAGCTTCGATTCTGCTCACGCGCAAGAACTTTGGATGCGGATCGAGCCGCGAGCATGCCCCCTGGGCACTGGAGCAATATGGATTCCGTGCCATCCTGGCGCCCAGCTACGCCGACATCTTCTTCAACAACTGCTTCAAGAACGGCCTGCTGCCCATCGTGCTGCCGGAATCCACCATCTCCCGCCTGTTCGATGACGTGCAGGCCTTCCCTGGCTATGCGCTCACCATCGACCTCGAACGACAGGTTGTCATCCTGCCGCAGGGCGAGGAAATCCCCTTCGAAGTGCAACCCTTCCGCAAGTACTGCCTGCTCAACGGCCTCGACGATATCGGACTGACCCTGCGCCATGTCGACGAGATCAAGGCTTTCGAGGCACGACGCCTGGCCACCAAGCCCTGGCTGGCCCACACCATGCCGCACTGACGCACACGCGCCCGTGCTGTTTTCAGGGTGCCGGCTGCCCTGCGCTGCCGGCCCCTTTCCTCTTTCCATTTCTCACCCCCATTCGATCCCATGAAAATTGCAGTTCTTCCCGGAGATGGCATCGGCCACGAAATCATTGCCGAAGCCGTCAAGGTACTCAAGGCCCTCAACCTTCCTCTCGACATGGAATACGCCGATGTCGGCGGCACGGCCTATGTCAACCATGGACATCCGCTGCCCGAGCACACCCTGAACCTCGCCAAATCCGCCGATGCCGTGCTCTTCGGCGCCGTCGGCGACTGGAAGTTCGACAAACTCGAACGGCATCTGCGTCCTGAACAGGCCATCCTGGGGCTGCGCAAGGCCCTGGGCCTGTACGCCAACCTGCGTCCGGCCATCTGCTACAAGGAACTGGTCAACGCCTCCAGCCTCAAGCCCGAGCTCGTGGCTGGACTCGACATCCTGCTCGTGCGCGAACTGACCGGCGACATCTACTTCGGACAGCCCCGTGGCCGTCGGGTCGCCACCGACGGGCTGTTCCCTGGAACGGAAGAAGCCTTCGATACCATGCGCTACAGCCGCCCTGAAATCGAACGCATCGCACATACGGCCTTCCAGGCCGCACAGAAACGCAGCAAGCGCCTCACCAGCGTGGACAAGAACAACGTGCTCGAAACCTCCCAGCTCTGGAAGGACATCCTGGTCGAAGTGAGTGCCCAGTATCCCGACGTGACGCTCGACCACATGCTCGTGGACAACGCCGCCATGCAGCTGGTCAAGGCCCCCAAGAAATTCGACGTGATTGTCACCGGCAACATGTTCGGCGACATCCTGAGTGACGAAGCCGCCATGCTGACGGGCTCCATCGGCATGCTGCCCAGTGCCAGCCTCAATGAAAAGAACCAGGGGCTGTACGAGCCCAGCCACGGCAGCGCACCGGACATCGCAGGCCAGGGCATCGCCAACCCGCTGGCGACCATCCTCTCGGCGGCCATGATGCTGCGCTTCTCTCTGGGTCAGCCTGAAGCCGCCGACCGCATCGAACGCGCCGTGGGCAAGGTGCTGGAACAGGGCCTGCGCACGGCCGACATCTGGAGCGAAGGCACCACCAAGGTCAATACCAGCCAGATGGGTGATGCCGTGGTGGCAGCGCTGTAATCGCCCCCGCATCTGTACCTTCTGCAAGGAAAGGCGCTCCCCGATGGAGCGCCTTTTTCACATCAGCAACCCAGGCAGATGCTGCGCACAAGAAAAAACCCCGCAGGAGAAATCTGCAGGGTTTGAAATCAATCTGCCATTCAATGAATGGCTGTGTTGCGCTTGCAATTCATCTGGCCTTTTGCAGCAGGATCATCCTGAGGACTCTGCGGGCACAAGGATCGAACGCCCCTGCAGATCATCCATCCACCAGCGCCTCACCTCTCATGCCGCCAGCGACGGATATCTTCGCGGATCCATGCAATCATCTGGGAAGTGACAGCCCTCAAGTTTGCTACCCACAAAAAACAAAAAAGACTTCAAGTCCTTGAACTTAAAGTCTTTTAAAAGATGGCGGAGTGGACGGGACTCGAACCCGCGACCCCCGGCGTGACAGGCCGGTATTCTAACCAACTGAACTACCACTCCTGGTAGCATGCGGGGCTTGCGCCCTGCTGCCGATGCCGACCACGAATGGA
>NZ_JAYRLV010000009.1:0-119168 GCF_041912815.1 Allobrachymonas sp.
AAGCCGCAGAAGCCGCAGAAGCCGCAGAAGCCGCAGAAGCCGCAGAAGCCGCAGAAGCCGCAGAAGCCGCAGAAGCCGCAGAAGCCGCAGAAGCCGCAGAAGCCGCAGAAGCCGCTGCAGCCGCTGCAGCCGATGCCGACGGTGCCGCCCCGGCGGCCGGACTCCGGCTCCGCACCGCTGCATCGGTCTGCGGATGGGTGACGGGTTGCCAGTTCCACAGCCGGTCCACGGGCTGCGGATGCGCGTGGCCCGAGAGAATGCGCAGCGCCACGGCGTGCGCCTCGTCCCCGGCCAGATGCTGCACCTGCGGCGACTGCCAGGGCCCCGTCACGCGCATGACCTGCGTGGTGGCCGAGCGGATCTGCTCGCTGAGCACCAGCTGCGCCACATAGCTGCCCAGCCCCACCACCGGATTGAGCGCCGTGGCCACCAGCGCGGCCCCGCCCAGGTCGATGCGCGGCCGCGCCATGAGATCGACGTGCATGGTCTGCGTCGGGAGCTGGAAGTCGCCCACCGCCTGCACATCCGCCAGCGGCCCGGTGACCTCCAGGTCGTCGCTGTGCACCTCGCCGCCCCGGGCCTGCAGGGTACCGTCCACCCGGTCGAAGGCCAGGCCCTTGCTCCCCATCTGCCCCAGCCGGGCGAGCGCGTTCACGCTCAGCAGCCCGATGAAGCGGGCCGCACCCGGGTCGACCCGCGTGATGCTGCCGTGCCGCACGTCGAGCCGCATGGTGCCGCCCACCGTGTTCCAGTCCACCGCAATGGGCGAGCCGCGCCAGCGCACGGTGCCCGCCACCACCCCCGCCCCGCCCGACACCAGATCGGGCAGGCCGAAGTGTGCGAGCAGTGCGCCCAGGTCGTCGGTCTCGACGCGCACGCGCAGCGCCACGCGCTTGCGCTGGGCTTCCTCTCCGTCCTGCGCCGTGCGGGCAGCAGCCGCCCGTGCGCCGCCCGGCGTACCCCACAGGCCGCTGCCCTGCAGACGGCCGTGCGGCGTGGTGGCCACCAGATCGTGGATGCGCCATGCCGCCGTGACGGGCACATTGCCCTCGTCGGTCAGCGTGGCCCCGGCTTCCTGCGCCTTGGCACGGTTGCTGGCCAGCAGGGTGATGCGGTCGAAGCGGTAGCCGAGCACGTCCACATGGGCCGCGTCGATGTCGAGCGCGGGCAGGCGCTCGGGGTCGCGGGTGTCCTGCACGATGCGGCGCACGTCCTGCACCGTCGCCGGCTCGATGACCAGCCGGTCGAGCCGCGCCTTGAGGCTGCCCGCGTTGTCGCCGGTGGGCTGCAGGTATTCGAGGTAGCCGCTGAGCTGGCGGGCATCGAGCGTGATGCGCCAGAGCTGGCCTTCGCGCGTGCCGCCAGCCACCAGGTTGTCGATGCGCCGGTCGGCCAGCATGAGGGCGCGCGCCTCGATGCCGACGATGGTCGGCAGGTAGTCCGCTGCAGAGCCGCCCTGCCCGGCTGCCGAGCCGGATGCCGTGGCCCCGGCCGGGGAAGCAGCAGAGGCGGAGGCAGGAGAGGAGATGCCGTCGCGTGTCCCTGCGGCCGCGTCCGCCGGCTTGTCCGCCGCCTTGCCTGCCTGCGTGTCCGTATTCGTATCCGTGCGCGCGCCCATGCGGGCGGCAATGGTGTCGATGGTGCGCTGCCACTGGCTCACGTCGATGGTGTCCACCTTGAGCAGCGCCTGCACGCCCGAAGCGGGCATGGGGGGCGGGTCCTGCACCGCCTCGCGGCCCACCGCAATGGTGCCGCGCAGCACCCGGGGCGTGCCGTGCGCGATGTCGCGCAGGTAGTGCACCGCCGCCACGTCGCCCAGCCGAATGGCCAGACGGTCCTGCTGCGGGGTGGACGACGTGCCCTCCGCATGGGCCAGCACGTTCTCGACATGCAGCGGCAGCCGCGCGCCGGCCGCCTTGGCCAGTGGCACCGGCAGGTCGAGCGCCATGCCCTGCAGGTCGCTGTCGATGACCAGCTCCGGCATGCCCTGTGCAAAGTGCAGCGTGGCCCGGTAGCGGCTGGTGCCGCGCATGTGAGGCGCCAGCGCCGACACCAGCGCGATGCTGCGATCCTGGTGCAGCCCCTCGGCCGTCAGCTGCCCCTCGGCCGTGAACCGCACCTCGTGCGAGGCGCCGGGCGCAAAGGTCGAGGCCATGCCGCCCTCGATGCGGGACTCGCCCCCGAGCATGCGGGCCCGCACCTCGCGCAGCAGAAAGCCCGTCTCGGTGAAGGCCACCGTGCCATGGCTGGCCGCCAGCAGCGGCGACCCCGGCGTGATGCGCACATCGTTGCCCTGCAGCGCCACTTCGCCACGCACCACCGCGTGCCGCATGGCGTGGATCGGCAGCCCCAGCGCCAGCTGCACCCGGGTCTGGCCGGTGGCGATGGCATGGTCGAGCGCATGGTGGGACATGCCCCCGAGTGGCGAGGTCGTCGCCAGATGCAGCGCCTGCGCGAGCGGCCCCTCCATGGTGGCCGACACCCCCACCGTCAGCCCGTGCGACAGATCCGGGATGACGGCGGCCAGATTGCGCACCCGCATGTCGGGCGCCGTGCTGAACCGCCCCGTGGCATCGACCACACGCAGCTGCAGCCGGTCGATGACGAGCCGCCCGTCCAGATGCGTGAGCGCCGGCCACGGCAGATCGCCCGCATGCTGCAGGCTCGGCGGCACGAACTGGTAGTGCGCATCGTGCAGCGGCACCTCGAAGCGGAAGATGCCCGCCCCCGGCGGCTGGTGGGCAAACGGCACCTGCGCCAGATCGCCCTTGACCCGCACCGTGGCATGGCGGATGTCGCCATCGCGCACGGCGTCGCGCACATACGTGCGGGCCACCTCGCCCAGCGACAGCGGCAGGTAGCGGTGCACCCGGTCCGCCCGGGCACGGTCCAGCGTGGCGGAGAGATCGATGAAGCCCGGAAAGCGCGCCGCCGGTGCCTCGCCCGGTGCCAGCGGCCGGGTGTGCCAGCCGATCGCGAGCGCGCCGCTGGCATCGGCATTGGCAAAGCGCACGCTCGGCATCCGCGCCTCGATCGCGCCCCCCGGCTTCACCGTCCAGCGCACCTCGGCCTGAAAGCGGTCAAAGAGCACCCGGGGCTCCTCGAACACCCCCGGCAGCACCACGGCCCCGTCATGCAGGGCGATATGCATGCGTCCGCCCGCCTGCCCGGCGTAGAAGTCCACCGCCGCACCCTCCACCCCCGGCACTCCCGGGTCCTGGCGGCCATGCTGGCGGTTGTAGGGCCCGGCCTGGGCCGACCACTGCAGCTGCGTGGCCTTGCCGCGCGCATACCAGGTGGCCGGCTGGTTGAGGTTGCCGCTCCAGCCCATCTCCAGCGCCTGCATGGTGCCGCCGGGCCGGTAGCGGTACAGGGCACGCAGCAGCGCATCGCCCAGCGGCAGCCGTCCGGCCAGCTCGCCGATGATGCCCAGATCCCAGTTCGCCCCCTGCAGCCGCCCCGAGCTGTCGGTGCTGCCGGTGCCGTTGGTCACCTCCAGCTGCACATTGCCCCCGGGCCAGCGGCGGTTGCTGTAGGTGGTGAAATCGAGCTGCTGCGTGGCAAAGCGCACCGTGCGGGTGTGGGCATCGGGCTCGTCGTACTGCACGCTCGCCATGCTGTCGAGCTGCCGCAGCGCCAGAGGCGGCAGCCGGCGTCCCAGCACCACGTCCACCTCGTCGAGGTGCAGCTGCACCGTCAGCGTGCTGTTGCGCAGATGGCGAAAATCCCCCCACAGCCGCACGCTCCCGCGTCCCTTGCGCAGGTCGAAGCCTGCCCCCAGGTCCACATAGCGCCGCAGCTGCGACACATCGAGCTGCGGCATGTCGGCATAGGCCGCACCGTCCCAGTTGCGCCACAGCGTGCGGTCGCGGAACAGCGGGTGGTCCCACTCGCTCAGCAGCCGGATCGGCTGCCCCCAGCCCTGCGGCGGCGTGGCACTGAGCGTCAGGGCATGGTGGGTGAAGCGGCCATTGCGCAGCGTGGCCTGCACGGCCGTGAGTTCGAGCGGCGGCACCTGCCTGCGCGCATCGGTCCAGCGCACGCTGCCATCGCGGATCGAGAGCTCCGGCTGCGACAGCAGCCACCCCAGAATGGGCCCCGAATCGCCCCGCCGCCCCTCTTCGAGCCGGTTGCCCGCCATCTCGATGCTGCCGTCGGCATTGCGCCGCGCCTCCAGCCGGGGGGCGATCACCGTGAGCCGCTCGAAGCCGCGCCGCAGCGCCGCCGGCAGCGACACCACCGCCTCCACGCTGCGAATCTGCAGGCCCGGATGCCCGTGCCCATCGGCCAGCGCCACGTCGTGCATCTCGATCTGCGGCTCCCAGCCGTAGCGCGTCACCTCCAGCCGGCCGATGGTCACGGCACGGCCCATGGTACGGCTCGCGAGCTGGGCCAGCGCGGGCCGGAAATCGTCAATCCGGGGCAAAATGATTCCGTACAGCACCACCGCCGCCAGCCCCACGAGCATCACGCCCACGGCGAGCAGCAGGCACAGTCCGCGCGCCACGCGCCGCACCAGCGGACACCACCGGCAGGGCGGCGTGCGGGGGTGGGACGTTTTTTCTTCCTGCATGGACGACGAGGCTATGGCACACACGACAGATGGAGAGCACGCCGCGATGACACACACGCACGGCAACCCGGCCTCATTATCACCTTCCGCTTCCGCCCTCACCGAGCGGCAACGCCCTGTTACCGCAGACGGAGCATCGGCAGCCGCGGCCACGCCCGCCCCTGCAGCGCCCCCGGCCCCGCTCGTGGCGCACGAGGCCCTGCACTCGCGCTTCGTGCAGCGCATCCACCGCCGCTACGGCGACGCACTGGCCCTGCTCCCGCCCGGCGTGCCCGACCGCGACACCCTGCGCGCCACTTATGCCGCCCTGCGCGCACGCGGCCTCGACGCCGGCGCCGCCCTGCGCGTGCTGCGCCAGCTCGTCATGGAGCGCCTGGCCGTGCTCGACTGCGACGGCGGCGCCCCCGTGCAGGACATCACCCTCGCCGTCTCCCGGCTCGCCGAAGTCACCCTCGACCTCGCCTGCATCGACGCCTTCGCCCAGCTCGACGCCCGCCACGGCGCCCCCCTCAAGCCCGACGGCGAGCGCTGCAACTTCTGGATCGTCGGCATGGGCAAGCTCGGCGCGCGCGAGCTCAACGTCTCCAGCGACATCGACCTCATCTACCTCTACGAATGCGACGGCGACACCGGCGGCCGCCCCCAGCCCGACGGCACCCCCAGCGGCGCCGGCGCCACCACGTTCCAGGAATACTTCAGCCGCGCCGCGCGCCTGCTCCATACCCTCATCGGCGACGTCACCGAGCACGGCTTCGTCTTCCGCGTCGACCTGGCCCTGCGCCCCAACGGCAACTCCGGCCCCATCGTCTGCTCGCTCGACGCACTGGAGGAATACTTCGTCGTGCAGGGCCGCGAATGGGAACGCTTTGCCTGGATGAAAAGCCGCGTCGTCGCCCCGCGCGCGAGTATCGTCAACGGCTCGGCCCGCCGGCTGCGCGACATCGTGCTGCCCTTCGTCTTCCGGCGCTACCTCGACTACGGCGTCTTCGAAAGCCTGCGCGTGCTGCACCGCCAGATCCGCGACCATGCCAACCGTCGCAGCGCAGGCCGCCCCGAGCGCGCCAACGACGTCAAGCTCGGCCGTGGCGGCATCCGCGAAATCGAATTCACCGTCCAGCTCCTGCAGGTCGTGCGCGGCGGCACCTTCCCCGAGCTACGCACCCGCAACACCCTGGGTGCACTCCAGCGCGTGGCCGCCGCCGGCCTCATGGCCCCCGACATCGCCCGCCAGCTCACCGAGGCCTACATCTTCCTGCGCCGCGTCGAACACCGCATCCAGTACCTCGACGACGCCCAGACCCACGTCCTGCCCACCGCAGAAGCCGACCTCGCCTGGATCGCCCGCACCATGGGCAGCCCCGACCTGCCCGCCTTCCTTGCCGAACTCGCCCACCACCGCGCCATCGTCGAGCGCGAATTCGACATCCTCCTGGGCGGCGCCGCACAGCCCGCCACCGACCCCGCCGCGCACGGCAGCCCGCCCGCCGACATCGCCCAGTCCTGCGACGACATCGGTGCCCTCATCCAGCTGCTCGCCAGCGACCCGCCCGAACTCGCCCGCCGCATCGGCCTGTGGCGCGACCACCCCCGCGTGCAGGCCCTGCGCCCCGACACCCGCGCCCGCCTCATGCGCCTGATGCAGCGCAGCGTCGAATGGCTCCACACCGACGGCCCGCACCAGGGCGTCACCGCCGAAGGCCTGCTGCGCTTCATCGACTGGATCGAAACCCTCCTGCGCCGCGAAAGCTACCTCGCCCTGCTGCTCGAACGCCCCGTCGTGCACGAGCGCCTCCTGCGCCTCCTGGGCGTGGCGCGGTGGCCGGCGCGCTACCTCATCCAGCACCCTGGCGTCATCGACGAACTCACCAGCGAAACCCTGCTCGGCGGACGCTTCGACGCCGCCGCCTTCCGGCAGGACCTCTGCCAGCGCCTGGCCTCCCTGCAATCCACCGGCGAAGACAACGAGGAAGAACTCCTCGACCTGCTGCGCCGCGCCATGCACGCCGAAACCTTCCGCACCCTCGCCCGCGATCTCGACAACCGTCTCACCGTCGAACAAGTCGCCGACGACCTCAGCAGCCTCGCCGACGCCGTGCTCGACATCGCCACCCGCTGGTGCTGGCGGCGCTACCTCCCCCGCGCCCGCCACCTCGGCTGGGAAGGCGCGGACGACGAAGACATCTCCCAGCGCTTCGCCGTCATCGCCTACGGTAAGCTCGGTGGACTCGAACTCGGCTATGGCAGCGACCTGGACATCGTCTTCGTCTACCAGGACCCCTGCGAACGCGCCGGTGAAATCTACGCTGGCCTCGTGCGCAAACTCATCACCAGCCTCACCGTCAAAACCGGCGAAGGCGACCTCTACGAAATCGACACCGCACTGCGCCCCAACGGCAACTCCGGCCTGCTCTGCACCACCCTGGCCGCCTACGACGACTACCAACTCCAGCGCGGCAGCAACACCGCCTGGGTGTGGGAACACCAGGCCATGACCCGCGCCCGCTGCGCCTTTGGCAGCGAAGCCCTGCGCGCCCACTTCGAGCGCATCCGCTGCGCCGTCCTCACCGCCCCGCGCGACCCCGCCGCCCTGGCGCACGACATCACCGCCATGCGCGAGCGCATGCGCCGCGCCCACCCCGTGCGCCCCGGCCGGTTCGACCTCAAGCACAGCCCCGGCGGCATGATCGACATCGAATTCGCCACCCAGTACCTCGTACTCCTGCACAGCCGCCACTACCCCGCCATGACCGAGAACCGGGGCAACATCCGCCTGCTCGAACGCGCTGACGACCTCGGCATCCTCCCCCCCGGCATCGGCCACGCCGCCGCCGCCGCCTACCGCGAGCTCCGCCGCCTCCAGCACCGCGCCCGCCTCAACGAAGAAACACCCGACCTCCCCGCCGACACCCCACCCCCCGAAGCCCAAGCGGGGATGGCGCTGTGGGGGGTGGTGTTTGGGGCGTAATTCTCAACTGACAAGCTCTTGGCAAATCCATAAAGACCGCCTGCCACACATGAAACCCAACAAGACGAAAAAGGAAGTCAAAACTGAATTTCCATCCTTGTTCTCGCAATGGGCTTTGTTGCACAAAGCCCTGTGACCAGGTGGTAGCTGAGCTGATGGAACAAGACAAGAGCCATGAGGCCATTGCGCAGCGAGGTGCTGCGGCGGTCATCCCGCCACGCAAGAATGCCCCACTGTGGAAGTCGCAATCAGCTGGGGGCAAAGGTGCGCAACGAAGCGATGCTGGCTTGCAAGCGCCTGGGGCGTCGGATCTGGAAGACGTGGAGTGGCTATCATCGGCGCAAACAGGGGCGGGTGACCACTCGCCTCGCTCGGCCTTGGACTAGGGTGTCTTTGGTGGCGCGCGGGGCTAGTCAGGCCCGAGCTAACAACGCTGCTGACTGGTCAGGCGCTCGACACCAATTCCCCGTAAGAAACCGCTTCAGTCAAGCCACAAAGCGGTAGCCGACTCCTGCTTCCGTCACCAAGTGCTGGGGGCGCGAGGGGTCCTGTTCAATCTTCTTGCGCAGGTTGGCCATGTGGACGCGCACGTAATGTGTATCTTCGGCGTGACCGGGACCCCACACAGCCTGCAGCAGTTGCTTGTGGGTCAGCACACGCCCTGGGTTGCTGGCCAGATGGGTGAGCAGTCGGTATTCAATCGGTGTCAGGTGCAAGTCGTCGCCGGCCCGGCTGACGATGCGCGCGACCAGATCGACACGAACATCACCAAAGGAAATCGCAGGCTCCCCGGCTGGCGTTTGGTCACGATGACGACGCAGTTGTGCGCGTACGCGCGCGAGCAACTCGCCAGCACCAAAAGGCTTCACCAGATAATCGTCGGCGCCAGCGTCCAACGCATCGATCTTGTCAGCCTCATCTCTGCGAGCGGATAGAACCATGACCGGTACGGCCGACCAAGTGCGAAGGTCCCGGATGAGATCGCACCCATCGCCGTCGGGTAGTCCCAGGTCCAGCACGACCAAGTCTGGGCGTCGAGTCCCGGCCTCGATCAGTCCACGAGTTAGCCCCGTAGCCTCGAACACTTCATGCCCTTCACCTTGCAGTGCCAGGCGTACGAAGCGGCGGATTTCAGCTTCGTCCTCGACGATCAGAATGCGTGCGGCGTTCATGCAGGGGAGTTTTCAGGGAGCGGCGCGGCTTCACTGCCGTCGTTAGAGGGTGGGGTTCCGCACGGCAGTTCGATAACGAAGCGTGTCCCTGTGACGCGGTCGTTTTCAACGCAGTTTTCACCATGGATTGAGCCACCGTGTGCCTCCACGATAGCACGGCAAATCGCCAAGCCCAGGCCTACACCAGGAATTGCGTCTTCCTTGTGCCCTCGCTCGAATTTCTCGAACACCGCCTCTTCCCGGCCTGTCGGCAGACCTGGTCCATCGTCTTCAACTGTGACGCGGACCTTGTCGCCGGATACCGAAGCGCTGATGCGGATCGGGGTGTGAGACGGCGTGTACTTGCAGGCGTTTTCCAGCAGATTGACCAGAACGCGCTCGATCATCGCGGCGTCCAGGTGCAGCAGAGGCAGGTCGGACGGCAGGCGAACATCCACTGGATGAGTGGCGAGCATTGCCGAAGTGGCCGCCAGTGCGCTGCCAACCGCCTCTTCCAGCGGCTGCCATTCGCGTCGCAATCGCACGGCGCCGGATTCGAGCCGTGCCATATCGAGCAGATTGCCCATCAATGCGTTCATGCGCAGAGCCGAGGTTCGGATGGCGCCAGCGACCTCAGCCTGCGCTGCGCTCAGTGGCGGCGGTGTCATGCCTAGCGTGTCCGACAAGCCCACCAGCGCAGCCAGCGGCGTGCGCAGGTCGTGTGAGATGGCCGACAGCAGCGAGTTGCGCAGGCGCTCCGATTCGATTTGCACCGTGCTGGCCTGTGCGACCTCGATATAGTGAATGCGCTCCAGAGAGATCGCCAGCAGCGAGGCGCAAGTGTCGAGCAACTGACGTTGCTCGGGCGTCCACAATGTAGTCTGTGCGGGCTGCACGGCCAGAATGCCTCGCAAGCGCATCGGCGCTCTCAGGGGCAACATCAGGCTGGCACTCGCCGGCAAGGTGTTGGTAGTGCGGCCGGCAGGCTCCGCGTGGTCGAAACTCCATTGAGCCACCGCGGGATCGACCTCAGCGCTCGCGCCTCCCTGCACCTGTAGCCGGCCCGCATCATCGGCCACTAGGAGGGCTGACTGGGCACCGAACTCGGTGGACAAAAAGCGTGCGCCGATTTCGGCGACTTGTTGCGGTAGCAGGGCCGCCGACAGATCGCGCGACATCTGGTACAGGCCGCGCACGCGTCGCTCGCGCTCTGTGGCAGCACGAGCCTGCGCCCGCAGACCGGCCGTGAGCTGACCAACCACAAGCGCCACCATCAACATGACGGCGAAGGTGATCAGGTACTGCACGTCGCTGACCGCCAACGAGAAGCGCGGCGGCACAAAAAACCAGTCGAACAGCGCCACACCCAGAAATGCCGCCAGTACTGCCGGACCTCGCCCCAGGCGCAGAGCGATACCTACCACTGCCAGCAGAAACAGCATAACGATATTACTGAGCTCCAGAATTCCTGTCAGTGGCGTGGTTGCCAGTGCCACGACCACACAGGCAGCGGCGGCGATGGGGTAGTTGAGCCAACGGCTGCCGCTCGTTGAGTCGTATGTTGGCGCAGCTGCGGGTTGTGGAAAACGATCTTCCCTCTGAAGCGGAACCTGCAGTGCATCCATCTCCGGAGCCAGTTGCGCCAGATGGTCAATCAGTGTGCGGCATCCAGGCCAGCGGCGGCGCTCGAGAGGCCGGCCCACCACCAGGCGCGACAGGTTGTGTTCGCGCGCATAGCACACTAACGCGTCTTCCACCTCAGCGCCAGTTGGTGTCGCAATGGTGGCACCCAACTCCTGCGCCAGCTTGAGCGCCCCAAGCGCTTGTGTGCGCGCCGTGTCTTCCACCCGCTGATGAGCCGGCGCGTCGATGAACACCGCGTGCCAGGGTTGATCAGTCTGTGCCGCAAGGCGCGCGGCGCGTCGAACTACCGCGTCACCCCCGGCCCCTGGTCCAACGCAGGCCAGAACCGCGTCGCGCGTAGGCCACGCACGCTGGCTGGCCGCGGGACCACCGCTTACGCGGCGCCAGTGCTGCATCTGCGTGTCCACCCGATCGGCCGTGCGGCGCAGTGCAAGTTCGCGCAGTGCGATCAGATTGCCCTTGCGAAAAAAGTTGGCCGCCGCGCGTTCGGCCTGGTGCGGCACGTACACCTTCCCGGCCTTCAGGCGCGCCAGCAGTTCGTCGGGCGGCAAATCGACCGCGACCACCTCGTCGGCGGCGTCGAACAGTGTGTCGGGAACGGTCTCCCACACACGAATGCCCGTGATGCCGCCGACAATGTCGTTCAGACTTTCGAGGTGCTGGACGTTCAAGGTAGTCCATACGTCGATGCCAGCGGCCAGCAGCTCCTGAACGTCCTGCCAGCGCTTCGGATGACGCGAGCCGGGCGCGTTGCTGTGCGCCAGCTCGTCCAGCAGCACCAGTGGTGGCGTCACGCCTCCAGAGTGCGCGGCGCCAAAGGCCAGTGCCGCGTCCAGGTTGAATTCCTTAAGCACATGCTCGCGGTAGGACACGTCTTGCAGTGGCAGCAGAGGCAGGCCAGCGACCAGCGCCTCGGTCTCGGCGCGGCCGTGCGTCTCGACCAGGCCGACAACCAGCGGAACGCCTTGGACCAGCGCCGCACGTGCGGCCGACAGCATGGCGTAGGTCTTGCCCACGCCGGCCGAGGCACCGAAGAAGACCTTCAGCCGGCCGCGCTGTGCTAGGGCTTCCTCATGCTGCACCTGCTGCAGCAGCGCATCTGGATCGGGGCGGCCATCGTTTTGGTTGGGATCGGTCGGCATGGCGAATTCTAGGGCGCTGTCAGAACGTTTGCCGATGTGCAGTTCAAGGTCGGCAGGTCGCTTGCGCTTGTCATGCGACACCCAGCGTCGCAATCAATACATCGATGAGCTTGATGCCGATGAAGGGCACAACGACTCCGCCGATACCGTAGATGAGCAGGTTTCGACGTAGCAGCGCGGCGGCCGGGGCGGCGCGGTACTTCACTCCCTTAAGAGCCAGCGGGATCAGGAACACGATGATCAGCGCATTGAAGATAACCGCAGACAAGATGGCCGAGGACGGGCTGGCCAAACCCATTACGTTTAGAGCACCCAGTTGTGGGTAGGTGCTGACGAAGGCCGCTGGAATGATGGCGAAGTATTTGGCCACATCATTGGCGATGCTGAAGGTGGTGAGTGAGCCACGCGTCATCAGCATCTGCTTCCCGGTCTCGACGATCTCAATCAGCTTTGTGGGGTTGCTGTCCAGATCGACCATGTTTCCGGCTTCCTTGGCAGCCTGGGTGCCTGTGTTCATGGCCACCGCAACGTCGGCCTGCGCCAGTGCGGGCGCATCGTTGGTTCCGTCTCCTGTCATGGCGACGAGCTGGCCCTTGGCCTGGTGTTCCCGGATGAGGGCTAACTTGGCTTCGGGCGTGGCTTCGGCCAGAAAGTCGTCCACACCAGCTTCAGCGGCGATGGCGGCGGCCGTCAGGCGGTTGTCGCCGGTAATCATCACCGTTTTGATGCCCATGCGGCGAAGCTCGGCAAAGCGCTCCTTGATGCCACCCTTGACAATGTCCTTGAGCTCGACAACACCCAGAGCTTGTGCGCCGTCGGCCACCACCAGCGGCGTGCTGCCACGACGCGACACGTCATCAACGGCCTGTTGTAGTTCGGCGGGGAACTGGCCACCCAGCGCTTCGATATGTCGACGCACAGTGTCGGCGGCGCCTTTACGTATGGCGCGAGGCTCGCCGGCGTTGCCCGCCAGATCCACGCCGCTCATACGCGTCTGTGCAGTGAAGTGGACGAACTGTGCGCCGAGTTTTTCCACGTCGCGCTCGCGTAGATTGAACTTCTGCTTGGCCAGCACCACGATACTGCGGCCCTCGGGGGTTTCGTCTGCCAGCGAGGCGAGCTGTGCCGCATCGGCCAGTTGCTCCTCGGTGACGCCTTGCGCGGGAATGAAGCTGCTCGCCTGCCGGTTGCCGAGCGTGATGGTACCGGTCTTGTCGAGCAGCAGCACGTCCACATCACCTGCCGCCTCCACCGCACGGCCCGAGGTCGCAATGACGTTGGCCTGCATCATGCGGCTCATGCCGGCCACGCCAATGGCGCTAAGCAGTCCACCGATGGTGGTTGGGATGAGGCACACCAACAGCGCAACCAGTACGGTGACGCTGACTACGGTGCCGCTACCGGTTTGCGCCACGGCGAAGGCGGAATACGGTCGCAGTGTGACAATGACCATCAAGAATACCAGCGTCAGGCCCACTAGCAGGATGGTCAGGGCTATCTCGTTAGGCGTTTTCTTGCGGCTGGCGTTCTCAACCATGGCGATCATGCGGTCAACAAAGGTCTCCCCCGGGTTCACCGCCACGCGCGCCACGATCCAGTCCGACAGCACCCGCGTGCCGCCGGTCACGGCGGAAAAGTCACCGCCTGATTCGCGGATTACGGGCGCCGATTCCCCAGTGATAGCTGACTCGTCCACCGAGGCCACGCCGTCGATCACTTCGGCGTCAGCGGGAATTACGTCGCCGGCCTCGGCGAGCACAATGTCTCCCTTACGCAGGTTATTGGCCTCGATTGGAATCCAAGTCAGTTCGCTGCGCTGGTGCGAGCGGTCGTACGCGCCGCTTTGCAGCTTCTTGGCCCAGGTCTTCTTTTTCAGGCCGCGCAGGGATGCGGCTTGCGCCTTGCTGCGCCCTTCGGCCAGCGCCTCCGCAAAGTTGGCGAACAGCACGGTAAACCATAGCCACAAAGAAATCGCCAGAATGAAACCGGCCGGTGCCTCGCCATGGCCGATCAGTGCCTGGAAGAACAGGACGGTGGTGAGGATCGATCCCAGATAGACCACGAACATCACCGGGTTGCGCCACTGGGTTTGAGGGGCCAGCTTGGCAAAGGCATCGCGCAGCGCCTGGCCGGCGAGGGCGCGGTCGAACAGCGCCAGAGTCTTTTTGTCGGACATGATGGAATGCTCCGAAATGCTGTTTATTTAGTTGCTGGTTGTGCTTTGTCTGCGCCGACAAGCAGCCCATTCAATGCCAGATTGAGCTTGAGCACATTGACACGTGGCTCGCCCAGCAGGCCCAGCACCCGATCCTCGATGCTTGTTTCCAACAGGTGTCGTACTTGGATCGGGTCAAGGCCGCGCGCCTTCGCCACACGAGGCAACTGAGCCTCAGCGTTGGCCAGCGAGATATGGGGGTCCAGTCCCGAAGCCGAGGCCGTAATGGCGTCGACCGGTACCGGCGCGTCTGGAGCCAGACCGTTAGCCGCGCGGTAGTTGACCGCGCGCTGTTTAACGGTATCTATCAGTGTCTGGCTGGTTGGCCCCTGGTTGCTGCCCGCCGAAGCGCCAGCGTTGTATGGGGCATCGACAGTCTTCCTGGCGTCCTTGGGATCGGGTGCAGTGGTAGCGCTGGGGCGTGGGTGGAAATAGCGCGCCTCACTGAAAGACTGACCGATGACAGCTGAGCCGACCACGGTATCGCCCTGGCGAATCAGACTACCATTGGCCGCTTGCGGCAACAGGAATTGAGCAACGCCGGTAGTTGCCAGCGGATAAGCCAGACCTGTGACCAGCATCGTGAAGACCGCGCCGCGCACGCAGGGGCCCAGCAAACCTGCGAGTAGTGATTTGTTCGATTCCGCTTCTGAGGCGGGGGTGTTGAAGGTGTTCATGACTGGTCTCGCATCAGGGATAAACATGGCCCGAGAGCATCTGCAACTGCTCCACGAGCGGCCCAAGTGCCAGCGCCGGCAGGAAGGTGAGTCCGCCAACCACCAGCACCACGAACACCAGGAGGCCCATAAACAGCGGCGTGGCCGTGGGGAAGGTACCCGGGCCAGCGACCACAGTCTTTTTGGCTGCCAGCGAACCGGCCACCGCCAGCAGCGGCAGCAGCGTGAAGAAACGACCGATCAGCATCGCCAGGCCAATGGTGGTGTTGAAGAACGGCGTATTGGCGTTGAAGCCGGCGAAAGCTGAGCCGTTGTTGGCTGTGCCGGAGGTGTAGGCGTACAGTACCTGCGAGAAGCCGTGCGGCCCGTGGTTCGACAGGCTGGTGCCGGTGTCCGGCCACAGCGTGGCGAGCGCGGTGAAACCCAGGATAGCCGCCGGATGTGCCAATACCGAGAGCATCACCAGCTTGATATCGCCTGCCTCGATCTTCTTGCCCAGGAACTCAGGAGTACGTCCGATCATCATGCCAGCTAGAAACACAGTGAGGATGGCGTACTGGATCAGATTGATGAAGCCCACTCCGTCGCCACCGAACACACAGTTGAGCATCATCTGCGCCAGCGGCACGGCACCACCCAGCGGGGTGAGCGAGTCGTGCATGGCGTTGACCGAGCCGGTCGTCGCTGCCGTGGTGGTGGCAACGAACAGTGCCGTGTCGGCGATGCCGAAGCGCATCTCCTTGCCCTCCATGTTGCCGCCCGGTTGCATGGCCGTCAGACGCTGGTCAGCGCCAGCCTGAGTCAGCAACGGATTACCGGATTGCTCGGCGCCGTAGACCATAGCTAGAAAGCCGATGAACATAATCAGGAAGGCGCCGAAGAACACCCAGCCCTGCTTTTTCTTCGCCAGCATGGTTCCGAAGGTCACGGTCAGCGCTGACGGGATCAAAAGCATCGACAGGATGTGCAGCAGGTTGGTCAGCGGCGTCGGGTTTTCGAATGGATGTGCGGCGTTCATGCTAAAAAATCCGCCACCGTTGGTGCCAATGTGCTTGATGCTCTCGAGGCTGGCCACCGGGCCGAATACGATTTTTTGACGCGCGCCTTCCAACGTCGTCGCGACGGTCTGGCTGGCTAGCGTCTGCGGCATGCCTTGCCATACATAGACCAGAGCAATGACAAAGCACAGCGGCAGCATCACGCGCCACAGAACGCGCATGAAATCAACCCAGTAGTTGCCGACCTCCTGACTGCTGGCTCGTGCCAGACCACGGATGAAGCCGCCCGCCGCTGCCACGCCCGTGGTGGCGCCGCAGAACATCAGGAAGGTGATGGCGAGCATCTGCGTGGCATTCGACAGGCTGGATTCGCCCGCATATGCCTGCCAGTTGGTGTTGGTGATGAAAGAGGCGGCAGTGTTGAAGGCCAGGTCGGGCGCCTGTGCGGGGTTGCCCATTTCGTTCCAGGGCAACCAGCCCTGTGCGCGCAGCACCAGATAGCCCAGCGCCATCATGACCGCATTTGACAACAGGAGCGCCAGGCCGTATCTCACCCACCCCATACGCTCCGCCGGATCGATACCCAGCACGCGGTAGCTCAGGCGCTCCATGGTCCAATGCTTCTCGTCGGTGAAGGTTCGCGCTATCCAACGACCCATGACGATGGCCAGGGCCGTCATCAACGACAACGTCACGACGTATTC
The DNA here is from genome assembly GCF_041912815.1 of Allobrachymonas sp. Lineage (NCBI taxonomy): Bacteria > Pseudomonadati > Pseudomonadota > Betaproteobacteria > Burkholderiales > Comamonadaceae > Allobrachymonas > Allobrachymonas sp. The sequence continues at coordinate 16,070 of NZ_JAYRLV010000009.1, forward strand.
GAGAGTTTTGAGTCCCATGTGAGGCTCCTTACATGCGCCGCAGCGCGAGCAATGCCCACACCGTGGCGGCAAAAAAGAGGCTAGATAGGCCCACGAAGATCAGGTCTTGCATGGTGCCTCCTTCAGAACTTCTCGGGGCGTAGCAGCGCATAGCCCAGGTATAAGAATAGACCTAATGCCCCGGCGCCAGCCAGCCAATAGATCAATGAGAGAAAAGCCATCTTGATTCCTCCGCCTGCCTTATTCCGGTCAACGGGACCAGCCCTTTATGCAGATGCAGGAATGCTAGAAACAGCGGTGTCAACGTGTCGCCAAGATTGAAGCTGTGCGCATCAAGAAAATGTCAAGGCTTACTGAACTTTCTCATGGACTAAAGCACGCTTTATTTCAACCGCAGGTACTTGCTTATTTTCTGAGCAGTTCCTGGTGGCTTTGTTGCACAAAGCCCTGTGGATCACAACATCGATCTGGCCGTCAGAGTGACCGATAGCCCCCCAGTGGGGCTCATCGGCCGGATGAGTAATGGGCATTGAGCACGTGATCTGTGCATCCCTTTCCTATCTGGCACGGCATGCCGCCCCCACCATCCCCGAAGACCTGTCTGCACATAGCTGCATTGCCTTGGGAGAAAACCCAAGCGATGCGCGCTGGAAATTTCTCAGGGATGGCAAGGCCGTTTCAGTCGAAGTGCGGGGACGCTACACAGCCAACAACACCCGCGTGCGCCTGGATGCCGTGCTTCATGGCATCGGCATCGGCATCGGCATCGGCATCGGCATCGGCATCGGCATCGGCATCGGCATCGGAAGCCTCCCGCGATTCACGGCGCTCGATGCCTTGACGCGGGGGGACATCGTGCAGGTAATGCCCGAATGGCGATTCGTTACCTCCATACGGGCGCCCTATGGCTGCTGTACACCCCGACACGCTATGTACCTGCCAAACTGCGCATCCTCATGGATCACCTGCCCCATCGACTCCTCGATTCCGGCCACTCATGATCCAGCATCTATTCCCTCCCCCAACAACCCCGCTACTCGCGCCCGCAGCGTGGCGGGGGTGACAGTATCGGAGGGCATGGGAGTGCCGATGGTGAGGGTGACGCGGGTCCATGGGCCTCGGCGGAAGGGACGGACCATGGCGCGGCCGCCTTCGATGCGGCTGAAGAAGGAGCCCCACAGGTTGGACAGGGCCATGGGCACCACGGGGCAGGGGTGCTGGGCGAGGATCTTCATGATGCCGCCCTTGAATTCGCCGAGCTGGCCGTCGGGGGTGAGGCGGCCTTCGGGGAAGATGCCGAGCAGGTCGCCCTCGGCCAGGACCTGGGCGGCGCGCTGCATGGCGGCGTGGTAGATGGCCTCGTCCTCGCGCGGGCTGCAGATGGGAATGGCGCGCGCCATGCGGAAGATGAAGCCCAGCACCGGCGTGCGGAAGATGCGGTGGTCCATGAGGAAGTGGATGGGCCGAGGGCTGGCGCTCATGAGCAGCACGGCGTCGGCAAAGCTCACATGGTTGCAGGCCACGATGGCAGGGCCCTCGGACGGAATGTGCGCGCTGCCCCGAATGCGGAAGCGGTACACGCAGAAGGTGAGGAACCACGCCACAAAGCGCAGCCAGTATTCCGGCACCAGCACGAACACGTAGAGCGTCACGGCCACATTGAGCAGCGCGAGCAGCAGCACGACGTGGGCAAAGTTCCAGCCGGCGTGCAGCAGGGCCCCCACGAGCAGGGCGCTGGCGATCATGAACAGGGCGCCGAGGATGTTGTTGGTGGCGATGATGCGGGCGCGGTGCGTGGCGGGGCTGCGCAGCTGCACCAGCGCATACATGGGCACGCTGTAGACGCCCGCAGACAGGGCCAGCACGAGCAGGTCGGCCAGAATGCGCAGGTGGCCGGGCTGGGCCACGAAGCTGCGCACGGTGAGCGATGCGGCAGGCGCCGGCGCACCGAGCACAGGCTGCAGGGCCAGATACAGGTCGAGCATGGCCAGCGTCATGCCCAGCGCACCGAGCGGCACGAGGCCGATTTCGACATGGCCGCGCGAGAGCTTCTCGCACAGGAGCGATCCGGCCCCGATGCCGACCGAGAAGGTCATGAGCAGCAGCGATGCCACCTGCTCGTTGCCATGCAGCACCTCGCGCGCAAGCGCCGGGAACTGGGCCAGGAACACGGCGCCCACAAACCACATCCAGCTGATGCCGAGCAGCGAGCGGAACACGGCCGGATGCGCGCGTGCCACGGCCAGATTGCACCAGGTCTCGCTCAGCGGGTTGGGGTTGATGCGCAGGTCGGGCTGGGCCGACGGCGCGGGCGGCACGGCACGGGCGGCCAGCCACCCGGCCACGGCCAGCGTCAGGCAGACGCCCGCCACCAGGCTCGGCCCCACGCCGGGCACAGCCACCAGCAGTCCCCCTGCCATGTTGCCGAGCAGGATGGCGACAAAGGTGCCGGTCTCCACCAGACCATTGCCCCCCGTGAGCTCGCGCTCCTGCAGCACCTGGGGCAGCAGCGCGTACTTGACCGGCCCGAACAGGGTCGAGTGCACGCCCATGAGGCACACGCAGGCCAGCAGCACCGGCACGTTGGCGGTGACGAAGCCCACCGCCGCCAGCCCCATGATGCCGACCTCCAGCGTCTTGACGGCGCGGATCATGCGGTCCTTGGCGTAGCGGTCGGTGAGCTGGCCACTGGTGGCCGAAAACAGCAGAAACGGCAGGATGAACAGCGCCCCGATCACCAGCCCGGCCGTGGCGGGCGGCAGCCATGCCAGCTGCAGCTCGTAGGTGACGAGCACCGTGAGGGCGAACTTGAAGAGATTGTCATTGGCCGCCCCCAGGAACTGCGTGAGAAAGAAGGGCGCAAAGCGCCGCTCGCGCAGCAGGGCAAACTGGCTCGCATGCCCCGCCGCCGCAGGGGCAGCGCCCCGGCCGTCAGGCGCGGGCAGCCCGGCAGCGGCATCTGGGCCTGCGCCCATGTCGCTGCACGCGGCCGGAACTGCGGCCGCAGCAAGGGAAGAAGCGGAGGATGAGGAAGAAGACGGCAGAGAGGACATGGGCGGCATGGAACAGGAAGGGAAACAGGACAATGCAGGCTCCGACGCGGACGCCTGCTCCGGTCGCACGGACGGCTGCGAACCTGGGGCAGCCCCCACGCCCGACGGTGCGGAAGGTGCATTCATGCTGCCGCCCCTGAGCGCTGCGGCAGCGCCCGAAACATCACAGCACGATACTGCGCCCCACCCAGGAGCACAGGGCGATACCAGACACGCGCCTCCCGCCCACTCCCCCTGCAGTCCCTGCGGCCCCCGCCACACCGGACAGGCCCCAAGAGCGGCAGAAACGACCGCAGCGACAGGAGACAGAGCAACGGCCGAGGCGGCGGCTCAATGCTCGCCGAGCGCATGGTGCAGTCGGTCATGGATGCGGCGGGTGATCCACCACACCCCGAACAGAATGAGCGGAATGGACAGCCCCGCCACCAGCTCGGGCGCCACGGGCAGCCAGCCCAGATCCTTGGCCGCCTTGCCGGCATAGAGCACCAGGCTCACCATGTAGTACGAGATGGCCGCAATGGACAGCCCCTCCACCGTGGACTGCAGGCTGAGCTGCAGGGTCTGGCCCTTGGTGAGCTGTTCGAGCAGCTCGCGGTTCTGCTGCTCGGCGGCAATGTCGATGCGGGTGCGCAGCAGTGCGCTGGCCCGCCCGATGCGCTCGGCCAGGGTGGCGAGCCGCCGCTCCGAGGCAGCCACGGTGGCCATGGCAGGCGAGGTGCGGCGCTGGATGAAGTCGCGCATGGTCTGGGTGCCGGTGATGGGCTTCTCGCGCAGCTCGTCCATGCGGGCATGCACCAGCGCAAAGTACGCCCGGCTGGCCGAATAGCGCCAGTCATGCTCGGCCGTGGCGCGCTCCACGGCGCCGGCCAGAGCGGTCAGGCGGTCCATGAGCACCTGCTCCGAGATCTGCCGCCCTTCTTCCATCAGCCCCGTAATCTGCACCAGCTCCTGCTCGGACTGGGCCAGAAAGGACGCCAGCTTCTTGGCCGTGGGCAGACCGCGCAGGGCCATGAGGCGGTAGGTTTCGAGCTCCAGCAGCCGCTGGGCAATGCGGCCGGCGCGCTCGTCGCTGGTGTCCGAGGGGGCGAGCACCAGCAGGCGCTCGAAACCGTCGGCCCCGATGCGGAAATCGCTCAGCCCCCAGGAGTGCCCGTTGCCCATCTGCGAGCCAAAGAGGCGCACCTTGCGGCCGTCGTCGCCGTGCATGCGGGCAAACCAGCGGCGCGCCTCGGTCATGCGGGCGGCCTTGTGCTCGGGCACCAGCTCGTCGTGCCACATCCAGAGGTCGATGGCGGCGAAGGTGGCTCCGGGAATGCCCGCGATCCAGTCCGGCGGCAGCGGTGCAGCATCGGCCGGAGCGGGGGCGGGGATGCAGTCCTCCTCCGACGCCTCGGGCAGGGGCACCAGCACCGCATAGCGGGTGAACTCGGTGTGGCGCTCCCACTGCAGCGTCACGGTGCGTGCGGGATCGGCGGGGTCGGCCACGGTGAAGCGCGCAAAGCTGGTGTCCAGGTCGCGCAGCGTCAGGCCGGCATGGCCGGGCAGCGCCTGCAGGTGGGCCAGCTCCTGCGCCTTGTCCACCCCCCGGTTGAGCACGGCAATGTAGAGCACGCGCGCCGGCATCTCGATGAGGGCCGTGGGACGGGTGTGCACCTCGTTGTGCACGACGTGCCGCAGGGCATCGTCGGCCGGCAGGCGGGGAGCATAGAGGGAGGCGGAAGACATGGCAGACAGCTCGCAGGAACGCGCACGATGCGCGAAGAAGAAAGGGGAATGAGGGCCATTCCATTCTAGGGGCTGGTCATGGCACCCGCGTGGCACCAGGCCGGCATCCACGTGGCATCCACGCGATGCGCGCAGGCCTGTGCACGGCACGAACATGCCACAATGCCCGCGCAGGCCGCTCTGCCCGCCTGTGGCCGTCCCACACACACTCCCGACCTTCTCTGCCGCCATGTCCAGCACCGCCGACCTGATTGCCGCCCTCAAGGCCGAACTCCGTCAGGCCGGTGTGACCTATGCGGGTCTGGCCCGCCAGCTCGGGCTGGCCGAATCGAGCGTCAAGCGCATGTTCGCCCGCGCCGACATGCCCCTGACCCGCATCGACGCCATCTGCCGCGTGCTGCACCTCGACTTTGCCGACCTGGCTCGCCGCGTGGTCGAGCACCAGCCCGAACTCATCGAACTCACCGCCGAACAGGAGCACGCCGTGGTGGCCGACGAGCGCCTCCTGCTCGTGGCCATCTGCGCCCTGAGCCACTGGACCTTCGAGCAGATGGTGGCGCACTACCGCCTTGGCGAGGCCGAATGCACGGCGCTGCTGGTGCAGCTCGACCACCTCGGCATCCTGGAGCTGCGCCCGCTCAACCGCTACCGCCTGCGCATCGCCAAGGGCTTCCGCTGGCGGCCGAACGGGCCGGTGATGACCTACTTCCGCGAGCACGCGCTGCTCGAATACTTCGGCGGCCCGTTCGCGGGCGAGGACGAATGCCTGCTGTTCGTGCACGGCAGCATCACCCGCGCCGACGCCCCGCTGTTCGTGGAACGCATGCAGAAGCTCGCGGCCGACTTCAGCCAGCAGCATCTGGCCGACCAGAAGGTGGCCGCCCGCGACCGCGAGGGCTACACCCTGCTGCTGACCATGCGCGCCTGGGAATTCAGCGCCTTTGCCCGTCTGCAGCGCCCCCAGCGCCCGCCGTCTCCCGATCACCGGGCCGGTCCCTCAAAACCCTCCCGCGCAGCCCCCTGACTGGCTCTAGAATGGCGCGCATGACCCCGACCTTCCTCGAGATGCTTGGCGCGGCAGAACAGCGCAACCAGTCCTCGCTGTGCGTGGGACTCGATCCCGACCCGAAGCGTTTTCCCGCCGCACTGCGCGGCAATGTGCGACGCATCTTCGACTTCTGCGCCGCCATCGTGGACGCCACCGCCGACCTGACGCTGGCCTACAAGCCGCAGATCGCCTACTTTGCCGCCCACCGTGCCGAGGCCCAGCTCGAACAGCTCGTGGCCCACATCCGCGCAGTGGCCCCGCACGTGCCCGTCATCCTCGACAGCAAGCGCGGCGACATCGGCAGCACGGCCGAGCAGTACGCCATCGAGGCGTTCGAGCGCTACGGCTGCGACGCCGTGACGCTCTCGCCCTTCATGGGCTTCGATTCGGTCGAGCCCTACCTGCGCCGCCATGGCAAGGGCGCCTTTCTGCTGTGCCGCACCTCCAACCCCGGCGGAGACGACCTGCAGTTCCAGCGTCTCGCCTCGGTGGAAGGCCAGCCCCGCGTGTTCGAGCACATTGCCAGCCTCGCCCAGGGCCCGTGGAACCGCAACGGCCAGCTGGGTCTGGTCACCGGCGCCACCTACCCCGACGAAATCGCCCGCGTGCGCGAGCTTGCCCCCGATCTGCCGCTCCTCATTCCCGGCGTGGGCGCGCAGGGCGGAGACGCCCATGCCACCATCGCGGCCGGCTGGCGCGGCAGCCTGGCCGCCGACGGCAGCGCCCGCAGCACGGCCTTCGCCATCGTCAACTCGTCCCGGGCCATTCTGTACGCCTCCGAAGGCGAGGACTATGCTGCCGCCGCCCGCGCCGAGGCCCTGCGCACGCGCACCCTGCTGCAGCAGGCCCAGCGCCAGGCCTGCGCAGGCTGATTTCACGCCCCTCAAGGCGGTGGACGGGCAAGGCACGCGCCTGCCTGCCACCTCAGGGTGGCAGATTGCACTGCGCTGCGCTCCGAAAACCACAGCACCATGCGCCACCGGGGACGCAGAAACTCACCATGATCTACGTCATTGCCGACTTCAGCTCAGACCTGACCCGCTTCATTTTTGAAGGGCTGCACCGCACCGATGTGCGTCTGGTGCAGTACAGCTCCAAGACAAAGGGACTGGCGCAGAAAATCCGGCGCTGGCTGGAATCCTTCTTTCCGGTGGTTCCGCTGAACCTGTATGGCTCGGCCGATCTCATGCAACTGGCCAAGGACATCACACCGCAGGACGTGGTGATTCTTTTTTCCGTCATGAATGCCAAGGATCTGCGCCTGCTCCACAAATACGTGGGCCGCGGCCGGATTTTTTCATTCCTGTGGAATCCGGTCGTGGAATTCAGGGGCAAGAAGTTCAGGATCGCACAGCGGTTGCGCGCCATACGGAAGGTCTCGGACCACGTCACCACCTTCGATGCCCAGGATGCGCAGACGTACGGATTCACGCTGCTGCCCCAGCCATTTCGCCATGTCGCCCTGCCCGCCACGGCGTCTGCCGCGATGGACTACGATTTCTGCTTCATCGGCATGGACAAGGGGCGCCTGCCTTTTCTGATGCGCTTCAAGACACTGGCAGAACAGAACGGCTACCGGTGCTTCTTTCGCATCGTGCCGGACAGAGGGGGCGTGTACTCCGCCGAGGAACGCACCTTCCTCAGCCACGCATCGCTCACCTATGCCGAAAATCTGGAGTACGTCGCCCGCTCGCGCTGCCTGCTGGAAATCGTGCAGCACAACCAGTTCGGCAGCACCATGCGCGGCGTGGAAGCGCTGTTCTTCCACAGGAAAATCATCACCACCAGCCCTCTGGCCCGCCAGGAGCCCGGCTTCGATGCGCGGCGCGTGCTGGTGCTCGATGGCACAGACCCTGCCGGGGCGCACATCGACATGGCCCGGATAGCCTCCTTCATGGACACGCCTCTGGGCTCGCCCGACGATCAGGCCCTGCAGGCCCACGAGATCAACCACTGGCTCCAGCACTTCCAGAGCCCCTGAACCGGGTGGCCCGCTCCCGGGTGGCCGGGCCGATTGCCCCCTCCAGCCCGCTCCCCCAGACGCCGAGATCCATGGTGCGCCCTGAAAAATCACCACAAGATGACCGCCGATCCATTCCGATAACGGCAGAACACCTGTCCACCCACGGATCGTAGTGACCGAAACAGACATTTACGCCATGTTCCATAAGGCGCAGCCATGCCCGCATTAGACTGGTTGCACCGGACTCGGAAGGCGCATTCCACCCGGAATGCCCCGAAGTGCGGAGATGGGAGTCATGGATCATGGGAATCCTTTATCTTCTTCTCGTGGGTCTCGTGGCAGGCTGGCTGGCAGGCACGCTGATGCGGGGTGGCGGTTTTGGCATGGCCGGAGACATGGCTGTGGGGGTGCTCGGTGCCCTCATCGGCGGCTTCATCTTCGGCGGCTCGGGCGGTGGGCTGCTGGGCCGCATCCTGGTGGCCACGCTCGGCGCCGTGATCCTCATCGTGGTGCTGCGCCTCATCAAGCGAGCGTGAAGCGGGGCGGAACAGCCCCTGCCGTTTCCTGCATGTCCCGCGTGCGCCGGCCCCTGTGGCCGGTCCGCATCAGGGGCCTTGTCCTCGGGCGTTGAAAGACCGTTTTACAATTCGATAAAACGCCCAGAGACAAGGCGCCGCACGCCACGAGAGCAGGAGATGACATGCGAATTCTGATCGCCGAAGATGACCAGGTGCTGGCTGATGGCCTGATGCGCAGCCTGCGCAGCGCCGGTGCGGCCGTGGACCATGTCAGCACGGGCAGCGAGGCCGAGGCGGCGCTGCTCACGAGCCAGGAATTCGACCTCCTGATCCTCGACCTCGGTCTGCCCAAGATGCACGGGCTGGAGGTGCTGCGCAACCTCCGCTCCCGCGGCTCGCACATGCCCGTGCTCATCCTGACCGCCGCCGACAGCGTGGAAGAGCGCGTCAAGGGGCTCGACTACGGTGCCGACGACTACATGGCCAAGCCCTTCAGCCTGCAGGAGCTCGAAGCCCGGGTGCGTGCGCTGGTGCGGCGTGGCATGGGTGGAGCATCGTCCATCATCCGCCACGGCCCGCTCGTCTACGACCAGACCGGCCGCGTGGCCACCATCGACGGCAAGATGATCGATCTCTCGGCGCGTGAACTGGGCCTGCTGGAAGTGCTGCTGCAGCGCAGCGGGCGACTGGTCAGCAAGGACCAGCTCGTCGAGCGCCTGTGCGAGTGGGGCGAGGAGGTGAGCAACAACGCCATCGAGGTGTACATCCACCGCCTGCGCAAGAAGATCGAGAAGGGGCCCATCCGCATCGCCACGGTGCGCGGACTGGGCTACTGTCTCGAAAAGATCGCCCCCTGACCGGAGCGGCCCGCGTGCGCTGGAGACTGTTCCGCCGCGAGCAACGCTCGCTGTTCGGCGAGATTCTCGACTGGATGCTCACGCCGCTGCTGCTCCTGTGGCCGATCAGCCTGGGCCTGACGTGGCTGGTGGCGCAGAACATCGCCAACAAGCCCTTCGACCGCGCCCTCATCAACAGCGCCCAGGCCCTTACCCAGCTCGTGGGCATGGATGCCCAGGGACACCCCTCGTTCTCGCTCCCGCCCCAGGCGAGCGACCTGCTGCGCGCCGACGGCACCGACCAGGTGTTCTTCCAGATCCGGGGCCCGCGCGGGGAGCTCATGGGCGGCGAGAGCGGCTTTCCGCCGCCCGACTCCGACCTGCCCGAGCCCCCCATCGGCCAGGTGCAGCTGCGCGACGGCGTGATGCACACCGGGCAGGGGCAGTCGCTCGACGTGCGCATCGTGGAGCTGCGCGTGCTGGCCGGCGAGACGGCCCTCGCCCCCTATGCCTCCCGGGGCGAGATCGCCGACCACACCATCACCATCCAGGTGGCCGAAACGCGCGAGAAGCGCTCGCTGCTGGCCACCGAGATCATCAAGGGCGTGATGCTGCCGCAGTTCATCATCCTGCCCATCACGCTGGTGCTGATCTGGCTCGCGCTGTCGCGCGGCATACGGCCCCTCGGGGAGCTGCAGGAGCGCATCCGCGCCCGCTCGCCGGACGACCTGAGCCCGCTCGATGCGCGGTCGGTGCCCATCGAGGTATCGCCTCTCGTGGGCTCGGTCAACGAGCTCATCGACCGCCAGAAGCAGCTGGCCGCCAACCAGAAGCGCTTTCTGGCCGATGCGGCCCACCAGCTCAAGACGCCGCTGGCAGGTCTGCGCATGCAGGCCGACCTGGCGCTGCGCACCGGCACCAGCGCCGAGGAGCTCAAGCACACGCTCGAACAGATCGGCCGCTCCAGCATGCGCGCCACGCACTCGGTCAACCAGCTGCTGGCCATGTCGCGCGCCGAGAACGGCACGCTCGAACGCCTGCCCTGCAACATGCCCCGGCTGATCCGCGAGGTGGTGCAGGACTGCCTGCCGCGCGCCCTCGACAAGCACATCGACCTCGGCTACGAGGGCATCGGCCCCGGCGACGAAGGCGCCTGGGTCGAAGGCAACCCCGTGCTGCTGCAGGAACTGGTGCGCAATCTGGTGGACAACGCCATCAACTACACCCCTGCCGACGACGAAAGCCTGCCCGGCATGGTCACGGCGCGCGTGCTCTCCGACCCCTACGGCCGGGTGCTGATGGTGCAGGTGGAAGACAATGGCCCCGGCATCGCCCCGAGCGAGCGCGAGGAGGTGTTCAAGCCCTTCTACCGCACGCTGGGCAACGGGGCGGACGGGTCCGGGCTGGGCCTGCCCATCGTGCGCGAGATCGCCCGCCGCCACGGTGCCACCATCACGCTGGAAGACGCCCAGCCCCGCGCCACCCGCCGTGGCGCCCTGTTCTCGGTGCGCTTCGAATCCATCGACCCGCCGGGACGTGCGCCGTCCCCGGCTGCTCCTGCACCTTTGCCCACCGCCCCCCTGGCGGAAAGGCCTGACGCCACGCCGACACCAGCTCCCACGACGCCAGCCGTGGGAAGCGCAGCGGACGATCCTCCCGTCCCGCCCGCCCCTGCCGCGTAAAGCCCACGGGACGAGGCCGCCGCCGGCCATCGCCCGACATGGCATCCCCTCCACCGCATCTGCCGCGCAGCACCCCTGCCACGCCAGGCCGTGCCGTGTCTTCCGGCATGCATGCCGGGCCGGGCTCCGAAAAATCCGTAGGGCATCCCGTGTCCCTCCACTCCAGCTCCCGCAGGGACCGCGCTGCATACTTCCGCTTGCAGGAACTGCGCACGCAGCGCCGCCCTCCAGTGCAAAAGCATGCTGCAGGGCAGCATTTCTGTCGATCGCACGCCACACACCGCGCAGCAGCCCCCTGCCTGGGGCACAGAAAATCCATGCATCATCCTGTTGCCATTTGCATGCGAAACGGCACAATGCACACATCTTGTTTCAAGGACGCGATCTATCACCGCCTTGTCCATTCCCGGCCTGCCGGAAATGGGTGCAGGTTACCTGCTGCCCCTGTGCGGCAGGAGAGGAGCGGGCCACCCGCTGCTGCCGCCGTGCCTGCACGGTGCGCGCAGACCGGCCCCTCCGACGGTGCGTGGCACATGCATGCAACACCATGACAACGCAAAGACGGCCATGGGCGCCGCCATCCTGGGCGCCATCGGCGTGGTCTACGGCGACATCGGCACCAGTGTGCTGTATGCCGTCCAGACGGTATTCGACGTGGGGCAGATCAGCCCCACTCCGGCCAATGTGTACGGGATACTGTCGCTCTTCTTCTGGACGCTCACCCTCATCGTCTCGCTCAAGTACGTGACGCTGGTGCTGCGTGCCGACAACCACGGCGAAGGCGGCCTCGTGGCCCTGCTGGCCCTGGCCACCCAGGCGGTGCATGACCGCCCGCGCACGCGCAACCTGCTGCTGCTGCTGGGCATCTTCGGGGCCTGCCTGTTCTATGGCGACGGGGTCATCACCCCGGCCATCTCGGTGCTCTCGGCGGTCGAAGGGCTGGAGGTGGTCTCGCACGCCTTCAAGCCCTGGGTGATTCCGCTCACGCTGGTGATCCTGCTGGGACTGTTTCTGGTGCAGAAGCACGGCACGGCCGGCATCGGGCGACTGTTTGGGCCCGTGATGGTGCTGTGGTTCATCGTGATCGCGGTCATGGGCGCAGTGCAGATCGCCGGACACCCCGACATCCTGCGTGCCATCAACCCCCTGTTTGCCCTGCGCTTCATCGCCCGCCAGCCGCTCGTCACCTTCGTGACGCTCGGTGCCGTGGTGCTGTGCGTCACCGGCGGCGAGGCCCTGTATGCCGACATGGGCCACTTCGGCCGCCGCCCGATCCAGATCGCATGGTATGCGCTGGTGATGCCCGCACTCACGATCAACTACTTCGGGCAGGGCGCGCTGCTGCTCGCCCATCCGGCCGCCATGAAGAACCCCTTCTTCCTCATGGCTCCGGCCTGGCTCACGCTGCCGCTGGTGGGGCTGGCCACCGCCGCCACGGTCATCGCCTCGCAGGCGCTGATCTCGGGGGCCTACAGCGCCACCAAGCAGATCATCCAGCTCGGCTTTCTGCCGCGCCTGCAGGTGCTGCACACCAACGCCCAGGAAACCGGCCAGATCTACCTGCCCTTCGTGAACTGGGCGCTGTTCGTGGCCATCGTGCTGGCGGTGGTGCTGTTCCGCTCCTCGGCCAACCTCGCGGGAGCCTACGGCATCGCGGTAACGACCAACATGATCATCACCACCTTCATGACCTACTTCGTGGTGCGCCATGTGTGGCACTACCCGCTGCCGGTGGCGCTGGGGGCCACGTCCTTTTTCATGCTGATCGACTTCGCCTTCTGGTCGTCGAACCTGCTCAAGCTCATCGAAGGCGGCTGGTTCCCGCTGCTCATCGCCGGGGCGCTGTTCATCCTGATGCTGACCTGGAAGCAGGGGCGCACGCTGCTCACGAGCAAGCTGCGGCGCGACAGCCTGGGGCTGTCGGAGTTTCTGGACGCGCTCTTTCTGGAGCCGCCGGTGCGCGTCAACGGCACGGCGGTGTTCCTGAGCGCCAACCCGGGCACCGTGCCCAACGCGCTCCTGCACAACCTCAAGCACAACATGGTGCTGCACCGCTACAACCTGTTCGTGAACGTGCGCAACCACGAGGTGCCGTGGATCGCCCCCGAAGACCGCCTGACCGTCACCCCCCTGGGGCACGACTGCTGGCAGGTCTGCCTCAACTACGGCTTCATGGACGAACCCAACCTGCCACTGGCCATCCAGCCCCTGCAGGAGCAGGGCTGCCCGCTCGATCCCATGAAGACGAGCTACTTCATCTCGCGCGACAACGTGGTGCCCACGCTGGGCGAGGGCATGGCGCCCTGGCGCGAAAAGCTCTTTGCCCAGATGCACCACAACGCCAGCTCGGTGGCCGACTTCCTGCGCCTGCCCAGCAACGGCGTGGTGGAACTCGGCTCCAAGGTCGAAATCTGAGCCTGCGGCTCCCGCTGTGCCCGCACCACGGAGGGGCGGGCACGCGCGGGGGAAACGCAGGGTGGGAGTGCCGTTCACAATTCGGTACACTTGATCACACGCCGGTCCCCGGCCTGCGCCTGCAAGACGTGTGCCCACGGGACCCCGAGCCTTTTCCCCTTTCATGGACGTGTGCCATGGCCCGTGGACCGTCCTGCACGGGTCAGGGCCCCTGGCACACGCATCGCCCTTGCAGAATCAGGAACACCACGCCCCCACCTCCCTGCCCATGCTCATCCTCGGTGCCATGGGCATCGTCTACGGCGACATCGGCACCAGCGTGCTCTACGCGGTCAAGGAAGTGTTCGGGTCGGGCCATGTGCCCTTCACGCCCACCAACGTCTACGGCATTCTCTCGATCTTCTTCTGGACGCTCACGGTCATCGTCACGCTCAAGTACGTAACGCTCGTGCTGCGCGCCGACAACAACGGCGAGGGGGGGCTGGTCGCCATGCTCACGCTCGCCTCGCAGGCGGTGCAGGACCGGCCCCGGCTGCGTCACTGGATGCTGCTGGTGGGCATCTTCGGCACCTGCCTCTTCTACGGCGACGGGGTCATCACCCCGGCCATCTCGGTGCTCTCGGCGGTCGAGGGGCTCGAAGTCGTCTCCCCGACCTTTCAGGAGTACGTGATCCCCATCACCCTCGTCGTGCTGCTGGTGCTGTTCTGGGTGCAGAAGCACGGCACGGCCGGCATCGGGCGCTTCTTCGGGCCGGTCATGTCGCTGTGGTTCCTGGTGATCGCCGCGCTCGGCATCTGGCACATCGCCGGCCACCCGGAAATCCTCAAGGCCATCAGCCCCACCTACGCCCTGCACTTCATCTGGAGCCAGCCCAAGGTGACCTTCATCATCCTGGGGGCCGTGGTGCTGTGCGTCACCGGCGGCGAGGCGCTGTACGCCGACATGGGCCACTTCGGCAAGCGGCCGATCCGGCTGGCCTGGTACTTCATGGTCATGCCCGCGCTCACGCTCAACTATTTCGGGCAGGGCGCCCTGCTGCTGGCCCACCCCTCGGCCGTGAAGAACCCCTTCTTCCTGCTCGCGCCGGCCTGGGGCCTGGTGCCGCTCGTGGTGCTGGCCACCGCCGCCACGGTCATCGCCTCGCAGGCACTCATCTCGGGCGCCTTCAGCGTCACCAAGCAGGTGGTGCAGCTCGGCTTCCTGCCCCGTCTGCAGGTGCTGCACACCAGCGCGCGCGAGGCGGGCCAGATCTACGTGCCACTGGTGAACTGGAGCCTGTTCGTGATGATCGTGCTCGCCGTGATGCTGTTCCGCTCGTCGAGCCACCTGGCGGCCGCCTACGGCATTGCGGTGACGACCGACATGCTCATCACCACGCTGCTCACCTTTGTGGTGATCCACTACGGCTGGCACATGCGCATGCTGCCGGCCCTGCTGGCCACGAGCTTCTTTCTGGTGGTGGATCTGGCGTTCTGGGGCTCCAACCTGCTCAAGCTCGCCCACGGGGGCTGGTTTCCGCTGCTCATTGCGGGGTCGGTGTTCGCCCTCATGGTGACCTGGCGCGACGGCCGGGCTCTGCTCAACCGCAAGCTCGTCTCGGAAGGCATGGAGCTCAAGCCCTTTCTGGATGCGGTCTTCATGGCCCCGCCCACGCGCGTGGCCGGCACCGCCGTGTTCCTGACCGCCAACCGCATGAACGTGCCCAACGCCCTGCTGCACAACCTCAAGCACAACAAGGTGCTGCACGAGCAGAACATCTTCGTGACCGTCTGCAACCACGAGTCGCCCTGGATCGACCCGGCCGAGCGCGTGACGGTGGAGTCGCTCGGGCATGACTGCTGGCAGGTGGTGGTGAACTACGGCTACATGGACGAGCCCAACCTGCCCCAGGCGCTGTCCGTGCTCACGGCCCACGGCTGCCAGCTCGACCCCATGCTCACGAGCTACTTCCTCTCGCGCGACAGCGTGGTGCCCACGGTGGGCGACGGCATGGCACCCTGGCGCGAAAAGCTCTTTGCCCAGATGCACCACAACGCCAGCGGCGCCGCCGACTTCCTGCACCTGCCGAGCAACGCGGTGGTCGAACTCGGCTCCAAGGTGGAAATCTGAACCTCCTGCCGCTCATGCGGGGGCGCCCTGCCTCCTTCCCTTTCTCTCACCCGCTCCGTTCTGACATGCATGCCCTGCTCCCGTCCCGTCCGTTCCGATGCCTGCTGGCTGCCGTGCTTGGCCTGCTGATGGCCCCCCTGGCAGCTTCCGCCGCGCCCTCGGCCCCCACCGAGATGTACGTCTACCACTGCCAGACGCCCGACGGCCGCACTTCCATGCAGCAGTCGGCCTGTGCCTCGGGCCGCCAGAAGGTCACGCGCGTGACCACCCACCGCCGCAGCACACGCGGCGAGGCGCGCCCCTGCCTGGTGGGCAAACGCGGCGGTCGCTATACCCTGACGCCCTCCGGCCGCAAGAACTACCACGGCTGCCGCTGACGCCACCCCCACGGCACGATCAGGGCCTTTGTGCTCCGATATCCGTAAAATCCCTGAAAATGGCGTTTTCAGCGCCCTGCGTGCCGCCCTGTCCTGCGACACGCACAGCTCCTGCCGCCACGCCAGCCCCTCCCCCCGCGAAGGACGGCTGCCGGGCGGCACTTCCGTTGCAAGGACCGCCTTCGTGAACACCCCTGCCTCCTCCGTCCCCGCCACTGGCGACGCGGACTCCTCCAGCAAGATGAATCCCTCCGAGCGCCACGCCAGTCTGGGCCTGGCGCTCATCTTCGCCCTGCGCATGCTGGGCCTGTTTCTGGTCGTGCCGGTCTTCGAGATCGAGGCGAGCCACTACCCCGGCGCCAATCCGGCGAGCATCGGCCTGGCCATGGGCGTATACGGCCTCACCCAGGCGGTGCTGCAGCTGCCCTTCGGCATGGCGTCCGACCGCTTCGGGCGCAAGCGCATGATCACGCTGGGGCTGGTGGTCTTTGCCATCGGCAGCGCAGTGGCTGCGCTGGCCACTTCGCTCGACGGCCTGCTCTGGGGCCGTGCCCTGCAGGGAGCGGGAGCCGTGTCGGCCGCCGTGACCGCCCTGCTCGCCGACCTCACCCGCGATGCGGTGCGCACCAAGGCCATGGCCATCATCGGCGGCAGCATCGGCCTGGTGTTCTCGGTGGCGCTGATCCTCTCCCCGCTGCTCGACGCGCTCATGGGCCTGTCGGGCATGTTCTGGCTCGTGGCCGTGCTCGCCCTGCTGGCCATCGCCGGCCTGTACCTGATCGTGCCGGACGAACCCCCGCTGCACAAGGGCCACGCCGTCGGCGGCTCGCTCGCGGCCGTGCTGCGCCACCCCGACATGCTGCGGCTCAACGTCAGCGTGTTCGTGCTGCATGCCGTGCAGCTGGCCATGTGGATGGTGGTGCCCATGCTGCTGGTGCAGGCCGGGCTCGACAAGAACCACCACTGGGAGGTGTACCTCCCGGCCGTGATCGGCTCCTTCGTGGTCATGGGCGGCGTGCTGTTCCGCATGGAGCGCCAGGGCCGGCTGCGCGAGGTGTTCCTGACCTCCATCGTGCTCGTGGGGCTGGTGCAGCTCGCGCTGTGGTGGCTCGCCGGCCGCCAGGCCAGCGGCATCGCACCCTCGATGTGGAGCATCGCGCTGGCGCTGCTGGTGTTCTTCAGCGGCTTCAACATGCTCGAAGCCTCCCAGCCCAGCATCATGTCGCGCCTGGCCACGCCGCAGACCCGTGGCATGGCCCTGGGCGTCTACAACACCATGCAGTCGCTCGGCCTGTTCACGGGTGGTGCGCTCGGCGGCGTGCTGCTCAAGGTGGCCGGGGCCCAGGCCCTGTTCCTGGGCAGCGCGGCCCTGACCGTGCTGTGGCTCGTGACCGTGTGGGGCCTGCGCCCGCCGGCCCGCCCGCCCCGTCCAGCGGCCCGCACGGCCTGAGGCCCCCGCATCCCGGCCTCGGCCCCAGCAGGCCCGCCGGGGCCTGCGAAAAGCCGAAAAGCCGGACATCCGGGGAAAACCCGGTTTTCTGCACGACCGTGCGGAAAAAGAAGCTCCCCATGCGAAGATGGCCCTCTTCCGGGAGCTCCTGCATGTACCTCGCAAGCCGCCTGCGCGTGGCCATCAACCGCGCCGTCCTGCCCTTTCTCGTCTTTCCCCGGCCGCTGTCCCTGGTCGGGCCGCATGCGGCCCTGAGCCTGTGCCGCACCATCGCCCGCAGCGGTGCCCGGCAGGTGCTGCTCGTCACCGATGCGCCGCTGGTGCAGCTCGGTCTGGTCGATCCGCTGCGCCATGCGCTGGAGGATGCCGGCGTCCGTGTGAACCTGTTCGACGAGGTGCAGCCCGATCCCGACGATGCGCTGGTGCTGCGCGGCGTGGCACGGCTGCGCCAGACCGGCGCCGATGCCGTGCTGGCGGTCGGCGGTGGCTCCTCCATCGACTGCGCCAAGGCCATGGTGCTGTGCCATGCCAACCACCGCCCCCCGGCGGAGCTGCGCGGGCTGTGGCTGTATGCGCGCCCCCGCCGCCGGGGGCTGCCGCTCTTTGCCGTGCCCACCACGGCAGGCACCGGCTCCGAGGTGACCATTGCGGCCGTCATCGCCGACCGCGACAGCCACACCAAGATCGCCCTGATCGACCCCAGACTCACCCCCGACATGGTGGCGCTCGACCCGCTGCTCACGCTCGGGCTGCCGCCCTTTCTGACCGCCTGCACCGGCATGGATGCCCTCACCCACGCCATCGAGGCCTACCTCTCCACGCTGGCCCGGCCCGATACGGACACCCTCGCCCGCACCGCCTGCGCCACCCTCGTGCGCACGCTGCCGCAGGTCTTCCGCAACGGGCATGACCTGACCGCCCGCGAGGACATGCTTCTGGCCTCCAGCATGGCGGGTCTGGCCTTCACCCGGGCCGGCGTGGGGTATGTGCACGCCTTCGCCCACCAGCTCGGCGGGCTCTATGGCGTGCCGCACGGGCTGGCCAACGCCATCGTCCTGCCCGAAGTGCTCGCCCACGCCCTGCCGGCCTGCACGCACCGGCTGGCCGATCTGGCCCGCTGCGCCGGTGTGGCCCAGGCCTCCCTGCCCGACGCCGACGCCGATGCCGATGCCGATGCCGATGCCGATGCCGATGCCGATGCCGATGCCGATGCCGCCACGGCCTTCATCGCCCACATCCGCCAGCTCAACGCCGCCATGGGCATTCCCTCCACCGTGCAGGCGCTGCGGGCGCAGGATGTCGACCTGCTCATCGACCGCGCCTTTGCCGAGGCCCACGGCACCTACGGCATTCCCCGCTACCTCGACCGCCCCACCGCCCGCGCCCTGCTCGCCCGCCTGCTCCCGGCATCGCCCGAGGCCACGGCGACGCCCGCAGCCTCCTTTCCGGCATCGCCGGCGTGATCCGCATTCCGCACGCGGTATCATCCCGGTCCTTTCCTGCCACCCCATGCCCCCGCCGTCCGGGGAATTGGCAAGGGCTTCCGCATCCTGCACAATGCCATGCGTCTCCCGCAGGCATGCGCACCGGCCGCCTGCGGCGGGAATGTGTCCTTATTTTTTCATCACCCCCTTGCCTCCCTCCGGCTGACAGGCAAGGGACTAGGAAGGAACGAATTCCATGGCATCCGTCAACAAAGTCATTCTGGTGGGCAACCTCGGGCGCGACCCCGAAATGCGCAGCTTCCCCAGCGGCGACCAGATCGCCAACGTCACCCTGGCCACCACCGACCAGTGGAAGGACAAGCAGACCGGCGAGCGCCGCGAGCACACCGAGTGGCACCGCCTCGTCTTCAATGGCCGCCTGGCCGAAATCGCCGGCCAGTACCTGCGCAAGGGCTCGCAGATCTACGTCGAAGGCAGCATCCGCACCCGCAAGTGGCAGGATCAGGCCACCGGCCAGGACCGCTACGCCACCGAAATCCGCGTCGACCAGATGCAGATGCTCGGCCGCCGCGAAGGCATGGGCGGCCAGGGCGGCGGCTCCGGCTATGGCGAGGACGACAGCTACGGCGGCCAGTCCGCCGGCGGCTACAGCGCCCCGGCCCGCGCCGCTGCCGCCCCCCGCGCACCGGCTCCCCGCCCCGCAGCAGCCCCCGCCGCTCCGGCCCCGGCAGCCGACGCAGGCGGATTCGGCGACATGGACGACGACATCCCGTTCTGATCGCCCCGCCTCCCGGCCACATGCTGCAAGCCCGCGCTCCCGCAAGGACGCGGGCTTTTTGCCGTGCGGGCGGGCAGGCGGGCGCAGGCCCTGCGCTCTCAGGCGGGCATCCACTCGTCCCCAATGGTCTCGGCCTGCTCCAGCACCAGCTCCACTGCCGCATCGGCCAGGTCGGGCGGGTACTTGTACTTGCGCAGGATGCGCTTGACCATGAGCCGCAGCTTGGCCCGCACGCTCTCGCGCTGTGCCCAGTCCACGCTGATGTTCTGCCGCAGGTTGTGGGTCAGCTCGTGGGCGATCTTCTTGAGCGTTTCGTCGCTCATCTCGCGCACGGCGGACTCGTTGGCGAGCAGCGCATCGTAGAACTTCACCTCGTCCTCGCTCAGTCCCAGGCGCTCGCCGCGTGATGCGGCCTCGCGGAACTTGCGGGCCATGTCGACCAGCTCTTCCATAACCTGCGCGGTTTCGATGGAGCGGTTCTGGTAGCGCCGGATGACGTTGCCCAGCAGCTCCGAGAACCGGCGCTCCTGCACCAGGTTGGTGGCAAACCGGCTCCTGATCTCGCCCTCCAGCAGGCGCTCCAGCAGGTCCGCAGCCAGATTGCGTTCCGGCAGGTTCTGCACCTGGGCCAGAAAGTCGTCGTCGAGCAGGCCGATGTCGGGCTTGTCCAGCCCCACGGCATCGAAGATGTCCACCACGCTGTCCGAGACCACGGCCGAGCCGATGATCTGGCGAATCGCGAGCTCGCGCTGCTCGTCGGTCTTGCGCTGCCGGGTCGTGTCCTTCTTGGTCAGGATCACCTTCACGGCCTGCATGAAGGCCACTTCCTCGCGCACGGCACGGGCTTCATCGAGCGTGCAGCACAGCGTGAAGGCCTTGCCCAGGGCCAGCGCCGCGTCGGCAAAGCGCTTTCTGCCGTCGCGCGGGCCGTCTCCCCGGAGCCCCAGAATGTGGTTGGCCGCGCCAGCCAGCACGCGGTGTCCGCCCGTGAGAAAGCCGCTGTAGTCGAAACCATGCAGCATGCTGCGCAGCACGTCGAGCTTTTCTTCGAGCACGGCGTAGGCTTCGTGGGCATCGAGCGTGGGCTTGCCACGGCCCTGGCTGGCGGTGTACTCCTTCATCGCGGCCTTCAGCTCGTTGCCGATGCCGATGTAGTCCACCACCAGGCCGCCCTGCTTGTCGCGGAACACGCGGTTCACGCGGGCAATGGCCTGCATGAGGGTGTGGCCCTTCATGGGCTTGTCGACATACAGGGTGTGCACGCAGGGGGCGTCAAAGCCGGTCAGCCACATGTCGCGCACGATCACCATACGCAGCGGGTCGGCCGGGTCCTTGAAGCGCCGTTCCAGCAGCTTTCTGACCTGGGCGCTGTAGATGTGCGGGCGCAGCAGCGCCTTGTCGCTGGCCGATCCCGTCATCACGATCTTGATGGCACCCCGGGCGGGGTCGGGGTCGTGCCAGTCGGGGCGCAGCCGGACGATGGCGTCGTACAGGTGCACGCAGATGTCGCGGCTCATGGCCACGACCATGGCCTTGCCGCTCTGCGCCCGGTTGCGTTCCTCGAAGTGGCTGACCAGATCGGCCGCCACCGCCGCCACGCGGGGCTCGGCCCCCACCACCTTTTCCAGCGCAGCCCAGCGGGTCTTGAGGCGGGCCTGGGTGCTTTCCTCCTCGTCCTCGGTGAGCTCGTCCACCTCCTCGTCGAGATGGGGCAGCTCGTCCTCCTTCAGGCTGAGCCTGGCCAGACGGCTCTCGTAGTAGATGGCCACCGTGGCGCCATCTTCCTTGGCCTGCTGCATATCGTAGACATGGATGTAGTCGCCAAACACCGCCCGCGTGTCGCGGTCCGCGCTGGACACGGGCGTGCCGGTGAACGCCACGAAGGTCGCATGGGGCAGCGCATCGCGCAGGTGCTGGGCATAGCCGGCCTGGTACCTGTGCACCTCGGGCGCTGCCACAGGCGTCACGCCATACGCGGCGGGCGGCGCCAGACGGGCTGCCAGCGCCTCCCCGGCTCCGCGCCTGTGGCCGGTCGTCAGGGCAGGCGTGCGGCCATCGGCTGCGGCCGACGCCACAGCCGCCCGGGGCCGCAGGGTCTTGAACCGGGCCTCGAAGCCGTACTGCGTGCGGTGCGCCTCGTCGGCAATCACCACGATGTTGCTGCGGTCCGAGAGCAGCGGGAAGGTGTCCTCGTCCTCCCCCGGCATGAACTTCTGGATGGTGGCAAACACAATGCCGCCCGAAGGACGGTTGGCCAGCCTGGCGCGCAGGTCCTGCCGGGTGTGCGCCTGCACCGGCTGCTCGCGCAGCAGATCCTGCGCCAGACTGAACACGCCAAAGAGCTGGCCGTCCAGATCGTTGCGATCCGTGAGCACCACGATGGTGGGGTTCTGCATGGCCGGCTCCTGCATCACCCGAGCCGCAAAGCAGGTCATGGTGATGCTCTTGCCGCTGCCCTGGGTGTGCCACACCACGCCCCCCTTGTGCGAGCCGCCCGGACGGGAGGCCGCCACCACATGCTCGATGGCTGCACGCACCGCATGAAACTGGTGGTAGCCCGCAATCTTCTTGACCAGCCCGCCGTCATCCTCGAACAGCACGAAGTAGCGCAGGTATTCCAGCAGGCTCGCCGGCGCCAGCAGCCCGCGCACCAGCGTCTCCAGCCCGTTGAACGCGCCCAGCGGATCGAGCGTCACGCCGTCGATGGTGCGCCAGGCCATGTAGCGCTCGGCCGTGCTCGACAGCGCGCCCATCAGGGCCTCGGAGCCGTCCGACACCACCAGCACCTCGTTGTACTGGAACACGTCGGGAATCTGCTCCTTGTAGGTCTGGATCTGCTCGTAGGCCTTCCAGACATCGGCGTTCTCGTCGGCCGGGTTCTTCAGCTCCAGCAGCACCACGGGCAGACCGTTGAGGAACAGCACGATGTCGGGCCGGCGGGTGTGGTGCGGGCCCCTGAGCGAGAACTGGTTCACCGCCCACCAGACATTGGCCTGCGGATGCTCCCAGTCCACCAGCCGCACAAGGTCGCCCCGCGTTTCGCCGTCCTTCTGGTACTGCACCGGCACCCCGCCCACCAGCAGATGGTGAAAACGCCGGTTGGCCGACAGCAGTGCCGGCATGCCCAGATCCTGCACCTGCCGGAAGGCATCCTCCCGCGCCGCAGGCGGAATGTGCGGATTCAGGCGGGCAATGGCATCGCGCAGGCGCTCCGGCAGCAGCGCCTGGCGAAAGCTCTCCCGCTCGGGCGCAGGCCCATCCGGAGCCATGTCATAGCCGCTCCGCACGGTATAGCCCACATCCTCCAGCCACCCCAGGGCCTCCTGTTCGAGTTGGTCTTCGGTCATGGCCTGCCCCCTACTTGATTGGTCTATTTTGGTTATCCGTCAAACTGAAAGTCTAAATGGATCGAGGGTTCCTGGTTGGCGCTGCAGCCTCGGTTGGGTCACCGGGGCTTTTCGCTTTTGAGGCATTGCTCATGCCTCTTCAGCTTTCTTGTAGGACTGCAACTCGTGGGTCGGCGTGCCAGGGAACGCACGACGAATTCGGTGTTCCTTGACCAAGGCGTCTAAATAGCCCTTGCGCAAACCATCCGGGTCTCGGTTCAACAATTCGGCCAACACGCTCAGCCGGACATACCTACCTTCGCAAACGGCCAAAATGACTTCGACCATAGCCTGACGCTCCAGTCGGGCCTTGGCTCTGGGAAGGGCCGCGCGCTCCAGCAACTCGGACCTCAGCGCCTCGGACAAGGTAGCCAGATCGTCCAAAATGGGGGCGTCAAGCAATGGGGAGAGCAAGCACCCGTGCTCGTCCCGGCTGGTGGGCTCTCCTACGACCTCAACGGCAACCGGCACGGGCTGAGCCAGCGGCGTCCCATTGCCACTACCGGAGCTGATAGCGCTACTACCGGAGCTGATAGCGCTACTACCGGAGCTGGCCCCGTTACTACCGGAGCTGAACGCGGACGGAAACACCTGCTCCGGGGAAACGGGCGCAGCGCCCGGTAGGTGGTAAACCTTGCCTCGGGATTGCCCCTGAGACAACAGCATCCCGTCGCGTTCCAGCCGTGCCAGCGCCAGGCTCAGGTCATGCGGGTGATCCACACATATTTCTGTCATGCGAGCATGGTTGACCACGCCCTCAATCATGGCCGTGGCCAAGATCATCCGGTCAAGCGAATCCACATGATCAAACGATGCGCCGAATCGCTCCCGTAGCGCCTCCAGCACGGCCGGGGGCAGCAAATCCAGCATGTGCAATTCCAGCAGGGTTTGCTCGGGCTGGGCTTTCTCCCTAAGCAGAGGTTGGCGCCAGTGGCGACTCTGCCAGCCACTGTAGATCTTGGGCATACCCGACCCGCCCCGTTCCCCCAGGCCGATCAACAAGAACATCTGATGGAGGATGCGATTGCGACAATCACTCTCCCCTCCACGAATGACCTGTTCCAGTGGCAGGCGCAATCCACCGGGGTTGCGAAAGCCAAACATATCGGGCCGCTTCACAACCAATACCGAGATGCGCCCCGTGTAATCTGCGTGGACCAAGGTGTTGACCAAGGCTTCGCGCAAGGCCACGTGCACCGGCGTGTCGTCTTGTCGCTGTCCTCCCTTGAGCGAAAACTGCACTTTCAGATCGGCCACCAGCTTGCGGTAGACCCGCCGATAAAACTCGAACAGATTGCCCGTCCATGTGCCGTCTGGCACCAGCCGGTCGACCCATCGCAATTCGGTCTTGGCTTCAGGCCGTTCCTGGTAGTCCAGGACATAGTGCGGCACAGCCTCCTGAATGGCCGACCAGCGCCCGAACATGAGCAGCCCAGCCAAAGTCAAGCCTTCCTCGCCCGTGATACGGTCGCGGCGCCAGCCCCGTAGGCTCGTCAAAAATGCAAAGTCGTCTTGCTCCAGATAGGGGTGGCTAGGTTTTTCATCCTTGAGCATCTGACGATAGATACGTAAGCTATCCATGTCGATGTCTAACATGCTGAAGCCCTTAAGGATGCGGGCATCCCGCTCATCCTCCACCTGCTCAGCTAGCATCCGCTTGACCATTTCCTGATCGCAGAGGCGATCACCATCGTTCAATCGTTTGTAGGTGTGCCCCAGCGGATGGCCATTCAGAAACACAGGACGCTGTTTTCGCGTGGCTTGCGGGATCTGGATGCAGAGGATCACCTTACCATCTATCACCACGTTTTGGACTTCTGCATCGGTCAACAAGTTGGCACTGACCTTGCCGGGGTTGTTCAGGTTGTTGAACAGCTCTGAACGCACCTTGTCGGCGTTAGGTAGCCCAGCCACAGTAAATAGGCCATCTTTTTCTCGCACACCCAGCAGCACAA
This sequence comes from Allobrachymonas sp., assembly GCF_041912815.1. Taxonomy (NCBI): domain Bacteria; kingdom Pseudomonadati; phylum Pseudomonadota; class Betaproteobacteria; order Burkholderiales; family Comamonadaceae; genus Allobrachymonas; species Allobrachymonas sp. The sequence goes on from NZ_JAYRLV010000009.1 coordinate 40,811, forward strand.
TGCCGCCGTGAGCGTTGGCCATGGCTGAATACGTGGGCCAGAAGTCCTTGGGAACCTCGCCTTGCCCGTTCTGGCCGTGGGCCAGCTTGCATTCAAGTTCGTAGGATTCACGCATCGAGTCCAGATCTTCAAGCGTTTTGAGGTCAACCATCAACGCATCCTCCTAGACACAGTTATCCGTGCTTCTCGCTTAACTTCCGGCGGAAATCTCGCACGCGCAGCGTAAAGCAGCGGCCTATTAGCGAAATCCTTTTCCAGTTCATTGGCCCTGGACCACATGAAAAGATTGGGGACCATCCAAAACGCGATGAGCAGGAGAACCGCATTAACCATGCCATCACTCACCACGCCACTGGTACCCAGTGAATTACCACCAGCAGAATGCCCAGCAAAAACCTCAATACATAAAATCAAGAAGGCGGAGAAACACAACTCAAGCAAGACGATAAATATTGCGTTTGAATGCTCACGCAGGTGCGTGTAGGTTTCGCGCACATCTCCCGAGTTTTCCAAGGTTCGTGCTCTCGTTAGCAACCTATAGAAGCGGTGCAACGCAATCTCGGTTTCAAATATTCGAAACAGCGTGACATACTGCATTCCGCCCACAAACAAGGTAGGCAAGGCAAACGTCATGAGAGACACCACCGCCGGTCGCCCTTGTAGTCCAAGACTTCGTGAAGCGAGCATCACCATCGACAACAACAGGCAGCTCCAAGCAATAGGACTGAGGCGATTGCGCCAAGCTTCTTTGGATCGCTGCGTTTTGCGCCTCCCAGGGACTGCCCGTCCTTGGCTGCACAAAGCGCCACGGAACCTCTCATACTTGGAAGACGCGATTAGATAAATCAGTGACACCGTGGATAACATCAGAAAAATCACCAAACTGCCGGTACTGACAGGTAGCCCAACGGTTACTGGAATCAGTTGCAAAGCGAACAGCGTGAGGACCCAGCCCAGCCAAAAGTAACGGACGTGCCTCTCCAGCCCTGACCGCCCAGAACGCCCGAAATGAATAACCGTGATGGGGGCGCTGATGATGTAAGAATACATAAACCCTCCGGCTATCAACACAAACGCCAGAAATGACGCCGACAATGACCCAGAAATGGAGGAGGATATCTCATTAACAGCACCTATTTTTGTAGGCGCCGCTAGGGGTTGTTTGCTGGTCAAAAGACTAATATGCGCACTGTCGTACAACCGCCAATCTGCGTACAATAATATCGTCATTAGGCAAATTGCTCCGACGATAGCGCCGGACAAGTAGCGAACCAGGTATGACTCCCACCACCGCGTGTTGGCCGCTGTGTTTGTCGATTTTTTTTCGTCACTCATGGTACTTACTGATATTCAGTTGTTTGTTCTGCGTCTGGCAGGCGGAGCTGGCCGGAGATGAGGCGGGGGAGCGAAGTGTCACGGATCTCGGCCAAACTCGTTGCCTGATGCTCATTCTCAATAAGCCGTGCAAACAAGGCACCGGCCACGTTGTCGAAGCGCTCAAGCAGCTCAGGTGTCGGCACCAATGCAGGAATGGGTCGAAAGGCCTTTTTACTGATCTCCATGAAGGTCGACCCATTGGCTCGTCCTCTGATGGCATCCATGTTGTGGCGACACCAGAATAACATGAACAGAGGCGATAACTTTCCACCCGGCAAGAGCCCAATGTATCCTTGATTGATGGCGACTGGTATTTGCGTAATCGCCAAGTAGCCAATAGGCGCCCTGGACGACATCAACAAGGTGCCGATCGGCAGCAAACCAGAGCTGATTCGCTTCAGCCCCAGATTGCTAATGCGCCGCTCAGTGTGCAGCAAAACAGGTACGCTGGCCCCAGATAAATCTTTGGGGGAGGTCCAGGAATGCAAGGACGGGTTCCAGAAAGCTGCATTTTTGGTGTCAGGCGTTGCGCCTCCCACTGTTTCCACGGCTTCACCAATAGGCATGACCATCCACCCCTTCGGCACCAGCCCCAGCTCTGATTCTTCCAGCGTATCGGGGAACAGGGCGGCGGTGGCGGCGTCCATGCCTTCGGGGGGGTGGCCGGCCATTTTGGCGCGCACGGGGTCGAAATCGACGAACCACGACTTGAACAGCGCCTGGGCGATGGCTTCGAGGGTGGCGTTGGTTTCGCGCAGGAGGGTGATGCGGTCGTCGAGCGCACCAAGGGCTGCAGCGATTTCCTTTTGCGCAGTAAGCGGCGGCAATGTGATCGGTATCGCAGAAAGAATCGCCGTATTCAAATTGGGCATTGTTGCCCCGACGGCATGCCGAATCAGCCAATCCTTGGCTGCAGGCAATCTCAAATAGTAGGAGATAAACTTTGCGTTAGCAAGACTCTGTTTGCCCAAACGAACCTTGAGGCAACCGGTACCGCACAACCAACCTACCTCATGAGGCCGAATCAAAGCATTCTTAGTCACATCACCACGACGACTAAAAACTATATCGTCGATTTGCAACTTGTGCTGCTGAAGCCGTTCGACATCTTCTTGGCTAATTCTAGCGATGGCATCAGTAGCGATGCCGCCATCGCCGATGTTTGTCGGCATGACTACAGGTATACCGATCTCCTTGTAGTCGGAGGTGTGAAGTTGGCTACCAAAAGGGCCAGTTTGAATTGCACCGCCTTGAGTATTACATATCGCTCCCAGCGTGGTTTTCTGCCACTCAGACTTCATACCCCAGCCCCCCCAGTTTCTCCCGAATCAGCGCATCCAGCTCCGCGCCCTTGGTCATCTGCTCACCCAGCCGGGTGGTGAGCTGCTGCATCTTCTCGGCAAAGGCTTCGTCGTCGTCTTCCACCTCTTCAGCGCCCACATAGCGGCCGGGAGTGAGGACGTGGCCGTGCTGGGCGATTTCGGCCAGGGGGACGCTGCGGCAGAAGCCGGGCACGTCCGCATAGGCGGCCATTTCTGCGCCGGGGCGGGCTGCGCCGGGGCGGGCTTCGCCGCGCCAGGCGGCGACGGTGTCGGCAATGCGGGCGATGGCGGCATCGTCGAGTTCGGCCTGCACGCGGGAGATCATCTTGCCCAGCTTGCGGGCGTCGATGAACAGCACTTCGCCCCTGCGCTGCTTCTGTTTGGCCAGAAACCACAGGCAGGCGGGGATCTGGGTGTTGAAGAAGAGCTGCCCCGGCAGGGCGACCATGACTTCGACGACGTCGGCGTCGACCATGGCGGCGCGGATGGCGCCCTCGCTGTTCTGGCTGCTGCTCATGCTGCCGTTGGCGAGCACGATGCCAGCGCGGCCGGTGGGCTTGAGGTGGTGGAGCATGTGCTGCAGCCAGGCGTAGTTGGCGTTGCCCTGCGGCGGGGTGCCGTACTGCCAGCGGGGGTCGCCTTCGAGGCTGCCGTGCCACCAGTCGCTGATGTTGAAGGGCGGGTTGGCCAGGATGTAGTCGGCCCGCAGGTCGGGGTGCTGGTCGTGGGTGAAGGTGTCGGCGGGCTCTCGGCCCAGGTTGAAGTCGATGCCCCGGATGGCGAGGTTCATGGCGGCGAGGCGCCAGGTGGTGGGGTTGGCTTCCTGCCCGTAGATGGACACGTCGCCCATGCGGCCGCCGTGGGCTTCGATGAATTTCTCGCTCTGCACGAACATGCCGCCCGAGCCGCAGCAGGGGTCGTACACCTGGCCGCGATGCGGGGCGAGCACGGCCACAAGGGTCCGAACGATGCTGGCGGGGGTGTAGAACTGCCCGCCGCGCTTGCCTTCGGCACTGGCGAACATGCCGAGGAAGTATTCGTACACCTGCCCGAGCACGTCGCGGGCGGTGCCGGGGGTTTGGCCGAAGCCGATGGTGGAGACGAGGTCGACCAGCTCGCCGAGCTTGCCGTCGGGCAGCTGGGCGCGGGCGTAGCGCTTGTCGAGGATGCCCTTGAGCCGGGGGTTTTCGGTCTCGATCAGGTCCAGGGCCTCGTCGATGCGCAGGCCGATGGCGGGCTGCTTGGCGGCGGCGCGCAGGGTTTCCCAGCGGGCGGCCTCGGGCACCCAGAACACGTTGACTTCGCGGTAGTAGTCGCGGTCTTCGAGCTCGGCGTCGATGTCTTCGGGGGCAGCGTTGCCGTAGAAGTATTCGTCGTCGGGGTCGGTGAGGCGGGTGCGCAGCTCGGCCTGGCGGGCGGCAAAGGTGTCAGAGATGTATTTGACGAAGATGAGGCCAAGCACCAGATGCTTGTACTCTGCAGCGTCCATGTTGGCGCGCAGCTTGTCGGCGGTGGCCCAGAGGGTTTTCTTGATGTCGTCGAGCATGGGGCCCGTGAGCGGAATGAAAGGAAAAGGAAAAATGGCAAGGCGGCCACAGGGGTGTGGCCGGATGCATGCATCTTAATTTCCATTGCCGCACATGGCGGGGCCGGGGGAGCGGCTGCGGCGGAATTTGTGTCCCGCCCGGGCCTGCACCTTTCCGCCCCTCCCCTCCCCGCCCCACTGCGCCGATGCCGGGGTGCCCTGCGGGAGGAGCCGATCAGGCTGCGGCAGGTGCCTGCCGGGCGGGTGCTCCCAGCCGGAAGCTCGACGCCGTGACGCCGCCCATGAAGCGGTCTTCGTGATAGACCAGCTCGCCCACCTCGTCGGGGGCGGCTCCGGCCGCGACCATGAGCGGCAGCAGATGCTCCTCGCGCGGATGGGCCAGCCGGGCCGCCGGGGCCTGCTCCCAGTGGCGCAGGGCCGCCTCGCGCTCTGCGGCAGGCAGCGCCATGGTGGTACGCAGCCACTGGTCGAACGCACCCGACGCCCCCAGCGCCGCCGGCCCGAAGGCGCGCAGGTTGTGGTAGCTCAGCCCGCTGCCGATGATGAGGATGCCCTCGTCACGCAGCGGCGCCAGCGCCCGGCCCAGCGCCAGGTGCTCGGCGGAATCGAGCCCCGTGCGCAGGGAGAGCTGCACCACGGGCATGTCGGCGCGCGGATAGGCCACGGCCATGGGGGCGAACATGCCGTGGTCGAAGCCGCGCTCGGCATCGACCGCCACGGGCAGCCCGGCCGTCTGCAGCAGTTCCACCACGCGCCGCGTCAGGGCCGCATCGCCCGGCGCGGGGTACTCGATCGCATACGTATCCTGCGGAAAGCCGTAGTAGTCATAGACCATGGGCGGGTGCGGATGGGCCTGCACCGTGAAGGCAGGCTCCTCCCAGTGTGCCGACACCATCAGAATGGCACGCGGCGCCCCACCGGCATCGGCAGGCAGACGCGCCAGCGACTGGGCCAGCCGCGCATAGGGCCCCTGGACCATGCCCGCCATCCACGGCCAGGGGCCGCCGCCATGGGAAATGTAGAACACCGGCAGGCGCGTGCCGGCAGCAGCCGGAGCCACGGGGGCAGAGACGGAAGAAGCAGACATGGCAATCACTCCAGAGATCAGAACGGATGCCCGTGGGACGCCTTCGCCTTGATGGGGGCATGGGCGCAGCGCACGGTGCGCGATGGCTTGAATGTATTGGCAGCAGCAGGAGAGATAAAGATGGAAATCTTCAACACATTGTTCCGATAATGCGAACGATGAGCGACAGATTCCAACAGATGCGGGCCTTTGTGCAGGTGGTGGACAGCGGCAGCTTTGTCGCGGCCGCCGAGGCGCTGGACAGTTCCAAGGCCGCCGTGTCGCGGCAGGTGGCAGAGCTGGAGGCCCGGCTCGGCGTGCGCCTGCTGCACCGCACCACCCGCCGGCTCTCCCTCACGGCCGACGGCGAGCGCTTCCATGCCCGCTGCAGGACCCTGCTGGCCGAACTCGACGCCGCCGAGGCCGAGCTGAGCGCACACCACGGCAAGGCCATGGGCGTGCTGCGCGTGAGTGTGCCGGTGAGCTACGGCCTGTGCCGGCTGGCGCCGCTGTGGCCCCGCTTTGCCGCCCTGCATCCCCAGGTGCAGCTGGAAGTGACGCTCTCGGACCTGTTTGCCGACCTGGCCCACGAGGGGCTCGATCTGGCCATCCGCATCTCCCACCAGCCGGGCCCGCACCTGATCGCCCGCCGCCTCGGGCAGGCCCGCATGCGGCTGTGCGCCTCGCCGGCCTACCTGGCCCGCGCAGGCACCCCGGCATCGCCGGTAGAGCTGCCGCACCACCGCCTGCTGGGACACCTGGTGGGAGCCGCACGGGACGAATGGGTGTTCCGCCGCCAGGAGGCACGCGCAGCCCCGCTGACGGTGCGCGTGGCTCCGGCTTTCCGGAGCAACAACGGGGACACCTGCGTGGCCATGGCCGTCGCTGGCGAAGGCATTCTCTACGAGCCGGACTTCATCGTGGAACGTGCGCTGCAGGCCGGCACCCTGGTGCCCCTCTGTGCCGACGACACCCACCACATGCTGGGCATCGACGCCGTCTACGCCAGCCGCCGCCACCTCGCCCCCAAGGTGCGCCTGCTCATCGACTTTCTGGCCACGGAGCTGGGCGGCGAGGCCCTGCCCCCCATGGTGTGAGAGGCACCTGCCTCATTCCCGCGGGCTGACAGAACGACAAAGGGGCCCGCATGCGGGCCCCTTTGCGGGGTGGCCCTTCGGCTGGGCCTTGCCATGGGGGCGCTTCCGCCTCAGGCCTCGTCCTTCTTGTAGTGGGTGTAGGCCTTGTAGGTGTGGTAGGTCGCGGCAGTGCGCTGGATGCCGTTGAGGATCGTGCCCGTGAGCGCGATGTTGTTGTTGGAGAGACGACTGAGCATCATCTCGACTTCCTTGAGGGTGGTCATCTCGAAGCGCGTGACGCCGATCACCGTTCCGGCATGCTGCCCCAGGATGTTGGCATCGGCCACGGCAATGGCGGGCGGTGCGTCGAGGATCACGTAGTCGAACTCTGCGGCCAGCTGTTCCAGCAGGGTCTGTATGCGGGCATGGCCCAGCAGCTCGGCCGGATTGTTGCCGTCCTTGAGATGGCCCTGCGAAAGGAACGACAGGTTGGCCACCTCAGTGGCGCGCACGTGGGGCTTGCCTTCCCCGCTCTGCGCCAGATAGTCCGCCAGCCCGTCCTCGACATCCATGCGCAGGAGCTCGTGGAGGTAGCCCTTGCGCATGTCGGCATCGACCAGCACCACGCGCTTGCCGGACTGCGCCATCACCGTGGCCAGGTTGGCACTGATGAAGGTCTTGCCCACCTTGGGGGTGGCCCCGGTCACCATCAGGATGTTGTTGCGTGCCTCCATCATGGAGAAGTACAGGCTGGTGCGCAGCGCCCGCAGGGCTTCCACGGCAATGTCGTCGGGCTTGCTCGCAGCCAGCAGGAAGTCCGAGCGGACATTCTTGTTGCGCTTGCGCAGGTACTTGAGAATCTTGTCGCGCTTGCGCTGAATCTCGGAGAAGGGCACAGAAGCCAGCACCGGAATGCCGATGCTCTCCAGATCCTCGGCATCGTCGATGCCCTGGCGGAAGAGCGTGCGCATGATCACGACCAGCACGGCCAGAAAGCCAAGGCCAAGGGTCGCTGCCAGAATGACAAGAGCCTTCTGCGGCTTGACGGGCTTGTCCAGGGTCTGGGCACGGTCGATGACGCGGACGTTGCCGATCTTGCTGGCCTGGGAAATGCCCAGTTCCTGCTGCTTGTTGAGCAGCTGGAGATAGATGGCCTGCTGGATGTCGACATTGCGCTTGAGGCGGATGACGTCCTGCTGGGTGCCGGGCATGCCCTCGATCTTGGACAGGAGCTGCTTGCGGGCCTTCTCCAGGATCTGCTTCTTCTCGGCAATGGCCTGCGCCATGGGGTGGTCGGGCGTGTAGAGCCGGGTGACTTCGGTTTCCTTGACCTTCAGGTCCGTGAGCTGCATTTCGAGCTGGTTGAGCCCTTCGATGAGCCCCTTGGATTCCACGGTGACGTCCACGGTGGCGTTCTTGTGGCGGTAGGCGTTGTAGGCGTTTTCGGCACGGTCCAGGGCCTCGCGGGTCTTGGGCAGCTGCTGCTCCAGGAATCCGAGGCTGGCGCCGTCCACCTGGGCGGCATATTCCCTGTTCTGCTTGACGTAGAGGTCGACGATGGTGTCGAGCACGCGGCGGGCATTGTCGGGGCTGTAATCGTTGAGCTGCAGGCCCAGGATGTTGGTGTTCTTGCCGTTTTCGCCCACCATCAGGTTCTTGGACAGGCGCTCCAGCGCTTCCTGTTCGCTCACGGGGCGCACCTCGAAGACATCGCCCGTCTGCACGGCCGAGGGCGCCAGCAGCACGACCACGCCTTCGGGGGTGGAGAGCACATTGCCGGTGCTGCCGGTGTATTCCTTGCCGGACGGCAAAGTCAGCTGGTAGTGTCCCGCCGCATCCTTGAACACGATGCTGAACTTTTCATGGTGCAGGGCCGCTGGCGCCACGAACTGCTCCAGCCCCAGCCGGGGTTGCCGGGGTGCGGAATCGGCAAACATGCGCGTGTAGAAGGGCGGCGGCACATACACCGGCTCCGTAGCCAGATGCAGCCCCGAGACCGTGTTGCCCAGCACGAGGCGGGAACGGATGATCTGGATTTCCGCATCGGCGTCGCCCTTGGTGTCGCCACCCAGAGGCAGATTCTTGAGATCGCCGAGCAGGGAGTTCTTGTTCTTGGGCTCGATCTGCAGCAGCGCATTGGCCTGGTAGACCGGCGTGGTGGCAAAGGCGTAGATCACGCCCAGCACCAGCCCCACCAGAAGGCTCAGGACGATCCAGAACCGGTTGATCAGAATGGCGTGGAAGAGCTTGCGCAGATCGATTTCGTCATCGGTTTCCTGCGTGCGGGATGCGGTATGCGTCGTGGAGGACATAGGGAAGGAATCTTGGAGAAATCAGATCCACTGCATCTTCCGGGCCCATTGCTCGGAGGAAGCTGCAATCAGTTGGTAGGTATGGGCGAAGACTTCGGCACTCTTGCGGTAGGGATCGGGTATCTGCTTGCCGCTTTCCCAGCGGCCCAGCAGCATGACCTTGCCGCGTGCGCTGGGGCTGAGCCGACAGACCGCATCGACATGTTCATCTTCCATGACCAGGATGAGGTCGCTCTCGGCGCAAAGGGCAGGCGTGAGCTGCCGGGCGACGTGCTGGCTCAGGTCCAGCCCATGGAGCTGCCCCTGGCGCAGCGACTCGGGATCGGCGGGTTGCCCCACCAGAGCCCCCAGCCCTGCCGACTGCACGCTGACCCCGACCGGCGCCAGCTGGCGCAGAGCCGCCTCGGCCAGGGGCGAGCGGCAGATGTTGCCGATACAGACCACCAGAATCCTGTTGAACATGGGTAAGCGGAAGAAGCGAGGAAAGAAGGAAGGAAAGGCTCCCCTCGCCCCTGCGGGGCTCGGGGCACCCCGGGTTACTTGACGGAACTGTAGATGGTGGCCACCCAGCCCACGCTGGTCAGACTCGGCAGGATCTGGTTGATCACGCGGTTCCACTTGGCCATGGGCGCCACCGTGACGTACACGATGTCGCTGGGTTCGAGCTTGAACTGGTTGCCAAGCGCAAAGGCCGAGGCGTCGCGCAGATTGAGCTGGTAGATGTCAGCCACCTTCTGGCCCGCCTGTGCATGAGCACGTGCCCGGATGACGAACACGCCGCTGGCATCGGCCATTTCCTGGTTCATGCCTTCGGCCTGGGCCAGGGCATCGGTCAGGCTCATGCCTCCTTCGCTCATGCGCAGGGCATTCTGCTTCTTGACCTCGCCCATGACGTAGACCTTCATCTGGTCGCCGTTCGGGACGAAGACCACGTCGTCGGGGCCCAGGACCGGATTCTTGCGGGCATCGCCACGGTTCATGTAGTCGTACACCGACACCACGTGGTCGACCCCGCGATGGGTCCAGCGCACGTGGGTGGTGTCGGCATTCTTGCTGAATCCGCCGGCCTGGCTGATGGCGTCCATGAGCGTCAGGGGCACGGTGGTGAGAGCCAGCTGGGCGGGTTTTTCGACGGCGCCGCTCACGTTGACGCGCTGGGACCGGAAGGCCATGACGGTCACGTCCACCTGCGGATTGCGGATGTACTTGGCCAGCCGCCGCGCCAGTGCCGAGCGGATCTCGGGCAGGGTACGCCCCGCCACCTGCAGTCTGCCCGCGTAGGGGAAGAAGATGCTGCCCTGCGCGTCCACCCAGGTGCCGGTGCGGGCGGTTTCATTTCCGGTGGCCGTGCTCTGGCCATTCAGCACCTGCGAAGGCAGGGTGGGATTGGTGATCATGGGGCTGCCCAGCTCGGGGTGATCCCAGACCACGACATTGAGAATGTCGCCGGGGCCCACGCGATATTCGTAGCGTGCAGCGCCCCCTGCTCTGCCCGGGGTGTCGTCCCGCGCGGTGCGCTCTCCCTGCAGCTGCTCGATCACGCCGGGAGTGAGCAGGTGCACGTCGAAGAGGCGGTCGAGATCGAAGGGAGTGCCACCGGCCTGGGCTTCCGGCGGAGGCACCACATGCTTGTTGGCAAGGGAGAGGTGGGACCCCGGAATGGCACATCCCCCGAGGAGGAGCGCCACGGCTGCAAGGCAAAGACTTTTCTTCTGCATGAGAAGTTTGAGGAGAAATGGCGACATCGTTCGATTGTCTCAGATCGCACAGAGGGGTTGATGCCTATTTCTCCATGGGCAGGGCATGGCCCCATGCGCCCATGGAGTATTGCAATGATTGTATAGGCCCAAACCCCCTCGACCCTGCAGGCGGTGCCCGGAGATGCCTGTCTGCATGGCCCTGCTGCCCCCCGAGACACGCGCGGAGCGATGCGGCGTCTTCCCTACAATGCCCGCATGGCCGCCCCCAAATCCCAATACACCTGCACCGCCTGTGGTGCCGTCAGTCCCCGCTGGCTGGGCAAGTGCCCGTCCTGCGGCACCTGGAACAGTCTGGAGGAAACCATCCTCAACCCCGCCCAGGGCGTGGTGGGCAAGAACCGGCTCAGCGGCGGGCACCAGTCCCTCGCAGGGGCCTCGGAAGTGGCCACGCTGGCCGACATCCGGGCCGAGGACGTGGCGCGCACTCCCACCACCCTGACCGAGCTGGACCGCGTGCTGGGGGGCGGCATGGTCGAAGGCGGCGTGGTGCTCATCGGCGGCGATCCCGGCATCGGCAAGTCGACCCTGCTGCTGCAGGCACTCGATGCCCTCCAGCTGCAGGGCCTGCACACGCTGTACGTGACCGGCGAGGAAAGTGCCTCCCAGGTGGCGCTGCGGTCGCGCCGGCTGGGGCTGGAGGGCTCGCAGGTGCGCGTGCTCGCCGAGATCCAGCTCGAAAAGATTCTGGCCACCCTGCAGGCCGAGCGGCCCCAGGTGGCCGTGATCGACTCGATCCAGACGGTGTACAGCGACGCCCTCACGAGCGCGCCCGGCAGCGTGGCCCAGGTGCGCGAGTGCGCCGCACACCTCACCCGCTTTGCCAAGGCCCAGGGCACGTCGGTGGTGCTCGTGGGGCATGTGACCAAGGACGGGCAGCTGGCCGGCCCCCGGGTGCTGGAGCACATCGTGGACACGGTGCTTTATTTCGAGGGCGATACCCACAGCGCCTACCGGCTGGTGCGCGCGTTCAAGAACCGTTTCGGCGCCGTCAACGAGATGGGCGTGTTCGCCATGACGGACAAGGGGCTCAAGGGCGTGAGCAACCCGAGTGCCATCTTCCTGAGCACGCACGGCGACCCTGTGCCGGGCAGCTGCGTGCTGGTCACGCTCGAAGGCAGCCGCCCGCTGCTGGTGGAGATCCAGGCCCTGGTCGACGGCTCGGGAGCCAACCCCCGCCGCCTGAGCGTGGGGCTGGAGCGCGACCGGCTGGCCATGCTGCTGGCCGTGCTGCACCGCCACGGAGGCGTGGCCACGGGAGATCAGGACGTGTTCGTCAACGCGGTGGGGGGCGTGCGCATCAGCGAACCGGCGGCCGATCTGGCTGTGCTGCTTGCCATTGCCAGCAGCCTGCGCGGCAAGGCCCTGCCCAAGGGCTTCTTCGCGTTCGGCGAAGTGGGGCTCGCGGGCGAGGTGCGTCCGGCCACACGGGGACAGGAACGCCTCAGGGAAGCCGCCAAGCTGGGGTTCACCACGGCCATCGTTCCGCGCGCCAACGTGCCCCGCAAGCTGGGCAGGGAGGTCGAGGGGCTGACCATCCATGCCGTGGACCGCGTGGAGCAGGCCCTCGATCTGGTGCGCCAGCTGCAGGGGAGCTGACCGGCTCCGCCCCCTGCAGGGACAAGGGAGAAAGAAGGGCCAGGGCAAAACGGCGTCTGGCACGAACGGGGCGCAACTGTGCCCATCTGCCGCCAATCTCCCCCCGCCCCGGGGAAAACGGCGTAAACTTGACAGTTATCCGTCAGGCATGACGGGCACTTTCGTGCCGCCAGGTGCCGACGTCAACACCAAAGGAAGAAAAAATCATGAATGCCGCCAACGACCTTTCCGACCGCGACGGGAAAATCTGGATGGATGGCCAGCTCGTGGAATGGCGCGATGCCAAGGTCCACGTCCTGACCCATACCCTGCACTACGGCTGCGGGGTGTTCGAGGGCGTGCGCGCCTACCAGACCGAGAAGGGCACGGCCGTTTTCCGTCTCAAGGACCACACCGACCGTCTGTTCAACAGCGCCAAGATCCTGCGCATTCCCATGCCTTTCACCAAGGAAGAGGTCATGGAGGCCCAGAAGGAGGTCGTGCGCGCCAACGGGCTGGAAAGCTGCTACCTGCGCCCGCTGGTGTGGCTCGGCTCCGAAAAGCTCGGCGTCTCCCCCAAGGGCACCAAGACCCACGTGATGGTCGCCGCCTGGGGCTGGGGCGCCTACCTGGGCGAGGACGGCATGTCGCGCGGCATCCGCGTGCGCACCAGCAGCTATGCGCGCCACCATGTGAACATCACCATGACGCAGGCCAAGGCGGTGAGCAACTACACCAACTCGATCCTTGCCAACATGGAAGCCACCAATGACGGCTACGACGAAGCCGTGCTGCTCGACAGCGCCGGATTCGTGAGCGAAGGCTCCGGCGAGAACGTCTTCATCGTCAAGGATGGCGTGGTCTACACCCCCGACCTGTCGGCAGGTGCGCTCAACGGCATCACCCGCAACACCATCCAGTACGTCTGCAAGGATCTGGGCATCGAGCTGGTGCAGAAGCGCATCACGCGCGACGAGTGCTACATCGCCGACGAGATGTTCTTTACCGGCACCGCTGCCGAAGTGACCCCCATCCGCGAATATGATCGGGTGCAGATCGGCGCAGGCCACCGTGGCCCGGTCACCGAACGCATCCAGAAGGCCTTCTTCGACATCGTGCAGGGCAAGAACCCCCGCTATGCCCACTGGTTGGATGCGGTCTGACCGGCACCGCCGCGTGCCTGCCCGCCCCCACCCCTCTCTCCGGAGTTTCCAGACATGAGCACCTCCCATTCCTCCGCCCCCGTCGAGGTCAAGGCCAGCGACCTGACCGAACAGGGTAAAATCGCCTGCCCCAGCCCCCTGGCTCACATGGAGCTGTGGAACGGCCACCCGCGTGTCTTCCTGCAGGTGGCCGCCACTGGCGAGGCCCGCTGCCCCTACTGCGGCACCGTCTACCGCCTGGCGGCGGGTGAGGTCGTGGCGCACGGGCACTGAGCGGGTGCCGTCCGGTTTCCCCCGCGCCGCCGGGCCGATGCGCGTCCTGCATTTCGTCACCGGAGGGTTCTCCGGCGCCACGCAGGTGGCGGTGGATCTCTGCCTCGAAGCCCGGCGATCGGGTTCCATGGAGGTGCTGCTGGTGCTGCGCCGCAAGCGCCACACGGACATGCGGCGCGTCGAGGCGCTCCGTGCCCGGGGGCTGGATGTCCGTCTCGTGCCGGGATGGAACCATCTGGCCACCGTGCTGGCCGTCCGCCGCCTGGCCCTGGAGTGGAAACCGGACATTCTGGTGGCGCACGGCTTCAGCGAGCATCTGTGGGGACGCTATGCGGGATGGCTCGCAGGGGTGCCGCACATGGTGCACGTGGAGCACAATTCGCGCGAACGCTACACCCCCTGGCGGCTCAGACAGGCCCTGTGGCTCGAACGCCGGACGGCCGTGAGTGTCGGTGTGTCCGAAGGGGTGCGGGGCCATCTGGTCGACCTGGGATTCCCTGCCGCGCAGTGCGTGGCCATTCCCAACGGCATCGACACCGGCCGCTTTCCGCAGGCGTCCCTCGTTCCCTGGGAAGACCGGGAGGTCTCCATCGTCATGGCGGCCCGCTTTGCGCGCCAGAAGGATCACGCCACACTGATCCGCGCCGTGGCCCTGCTGGGGGAGCGGGGGTGGCATCCTGCCCTGCAGCTGGCCGGCCTGGGCAAGTCCAGGCTACTCGCGCGCAATCGCGCTCTGGCTGCCAGGCTGGGCATCGCCGGGCAGGTGCATTTTCTGGGGCAGGTGTCCGATGTACCGAATCTGCTGATGCACAGCCGCATCTGTGTGCTGTCCACCCACTACGAGGGCATGCCGCTGTCGCTCGTCGAGGGCATGGCGGCCGGCTGCGCCTGCATCGGTACCAACGTGGTCGGCGTCCGCGAGGTGATCCGGCCAGACCAGACCGGTCTGCTGGTGCCCGAGAACGATGCCCAGGCCCTCGCCGATGCGCTGGAGCGCCTGCTCGCGCATCCTGACGAGGCCCGCCGCCTGGCACAGGCTGCGCGACAGGAAGCCCTGCGCGCCTTCGACATCAGGCTCATGCAGCGGCGGTATGCCCATCTGTTGATGCGGGTGCAGCACGATGAAGCCCCCGACATCCTGCCCGAAGACTGACCCACGGCCCATGTCTTCTTCTTCCTCCTCCTCTCCTGCTCCCGCTTCCGCTCCGGCCCCCTGGCTGAGCGTGCTCATCCCGGTCTACAACGTCGAGGCGTATCTCGCCGAATGCGTGGAATCGGTCATGGCACAGGCCGACCCGGGCGTGGAAGTGCTCCTGCTCGACGACTGCTCCACCGATGCCTCTCCCGCACGCATGCGCGCGCTGGCAGCCCGCTGGCCGGGACGCCTGCAGCTGCTGCAGCACACCCGCAACCGGGGACTGAGCGCCGCGCGCAATACCCTGATCGAGGCGGCACACGGCGACTATCTGTGGTTTCTCGACTCCGACGACAAACTGCTGCCCGGCGCCATTCCGGCACTGCAGCGCATCGTCGGGCAGCAGCATCCCGACATGGTGGTGTGTGACTTTGCGGTCTGGCGGGAGTCTCCGCGTCTCAAGCACCGGCTGCGAGGCGAACGGCACCGCCGCTCGTTTGCGGGACCGGCGCGCACACTGCTTACCGGGCCTGCCCGCTTTCTGGCCGACCTGCTGCTGCCGGGCCAGCTGCACGCGTGGTCCAAGATTTCGCGCCGTGCGCTGTGGAGCGCAGACCTGCGGTTTCCCGAAGGCGCGTACTTCGAGGACATGGCCACCATGCCGCGTCTGGCGCTGCGCGCACGCACCCTCTGGTACGAACCCCTGCCATGGGTCGCCTACCGGCAGCGGGGCAGCAGCATCCTGTCGCAGATGACGCCGGCCAAGGCCCGTGACCTGTCGGGCGCCCTGACGACTTTTCGCCATGCCCTGCAGGGCACAGAGTGGGACGCGGAGCCGGCAGTGCGGTTTGCGGTCGCACACGTGGCGGCCCGCAACTTCATCGGAGCTGCAGGCCATCTGGCGCGCTGCCGCACGCAGATGCCGCCTGCCGAATGGACCACTGCCATGGCCCGCTGCCGGGATGATTTTCTGCAGCAGTCGCCCCTGTCTCCCGCTCAGCTCGAACGGGCCTATGTGACGCGCGGCTGGTGGCTGCGGGGGCTCAAGTTTCACCGCCATTTCAGCCTGCGCTGAAGCGCACCGCCCCATGCAGCACTCCTCTCCCTGGCTGAGCATCCTCGTGCCGGTCTTCAATTCGGCCCCGCATCTGGAGGCCTGTCTCGACTCCGTGCTCAATCAGCAGACCGATGGCTGGGAACTGATCGCCATGGACGACTGTTCCACGGATGACTCGCTGGCGCTGCTGCAGCGCTATGCCGACCGCCATCCGCAACGCATTCGCATCGGCACCCACTCCCGCAACAGGGGGCCCGGCGCCACCCGCAACACGCTCATAGACCAGGCCCAAGGCGACTATCTGTGGTTTCTGGATGCAGATGACTGCCTCATGCCCGGCGCCATGGCGGCCCTGCACCGCATCGTCACGCAGCAAGTGCCCGATCTGGTGCTGTGCGACTATCTCTCCTGGAAGGAAGGCCCCCTCCCGGTACCGCGCCGCATCGGGGGCAGAAGCCAGGTCCACACCTTCCGGGGAGGGCCTGTGCGCACCCTGTCCAGCGACAGGGCGCGGCTGCTGCAAGGCATGCTGCAGGCAGGTGAAACCCACGTCTGGTCCAAGATCGCACGCCGCAGCCTGTGGCAGACCCAGGGGCTGCAGTTTCCCGAAGGCTGCTACTTCGAGGACATGGCCACCAGCCCCCGACTGGCACTGATCGCCCGTTCCTTCTACTACGAGCCCTCGGCCTGGATTGCCTACCGCCAGCATCCCTCCAGCATTCTGGCCACCATGTCCGCGCAGAAGGTGCAGGACTGGTCCCGGGCCCTGCGCACGTTCCGCACCGAGCTCGATGCCAGCCCCTGGGCCCACACCCCTGCGGTCCGGCTGGCCCTGGCGCAGGCGGCAGCCCGCAATGTGCAGGGCATCCTGTCCTTCCTGCGCCAGCGCCGCACGGATGGCAGCCTTCCGGCCTCCGACATCCGGGCTCTGGCCCAGCGTGCAGAACAGGATTTCGAGGCCATTTCACCCCTCGCCCCAGCCGCATGGCTCAAGGCCTGTCTGTGCAGGGGATGGTGGGGGCGCTACCGGCGCTTCCGCCGCTGGCTGGCCTTTCTGGCCCAAGGCTGAACGCCATCATGTCTTTGCTGTCCTCCTTTTCCCATCGCCTCCCCCATCTGCCGGCAGCACTGGGGCTCCCCCTGCCGTTTTCGCCGCGTCTTCCGGCTCCCCCCGAACCGGTCTTCACGCTCTACGACTACCCTGGCTCCCGGCCGCAGACCCAAGCCATCCCCGCCACGATCTGGTCCTACTGGACCGGCGGTACCCCGCCCCTGCTGGTACAGCGCTGCATCGCCGGATGGAAGCGGCTGCACCCGGAGCACGACATCCGTGTGCTCTCCGATGCGGAGCTCTCCCGCTACATTCCCCACCTGCCTGCCGCAGTCGAGCAGCTCATTCCCGCCAAGCGGGCCGACTGGATCCGACTGGAACTGCTGCGCCGCCATGGCGGCATCTGGCTGGATGCCTCCATCGTTCTGACCCGCACGCTGGACTGGGTGCATGCGCTGCAGGAGGCACAGCAGAGCGACTTCGTGGGGTTCTACCTGGAGGGATTCACCTCCCTGCCCCGCTATCCGGTGGTGGAAAACTGGTTTCTGGCCGCACCGGCCCACAGCCCGCTCATCGAGGAATGGCAGGAGGAATTCACCCGCCATGCCATCGTGGACAGTGGCGCGGCCTATGTCCGGCACCTGGAGCAGCAGGGGCACTTCGACCGCATCCGGCAGAAGATCCTCTATCTCGACTACTTGAGCATGCACCTGGCCTTCCAGCAGATCCTGCAGACGCAGGGGCACTATCGCCTCACCCTGCAGCGTGTCGAGGATGGCCCCTACTTCTACCATGTGCTGGCCCACTGGAAACGCAGAAGGCTGCACCGGCTGCTGTTCCGGGGCGATTGTTCGGCAGGGGTTCCCTCCCTGGTCAAGCTGCGCGGCGCAGACCGGCGCCATTTCGACGAGGACCTGGAAGCACACCGCCATGCTCCCCACAGCTTCGTGGCCCGCTACCTGACCTGACCCACCAGCAGGCCCTGCATGCGGCCTGCTGCCGCACTCTGGTGACAATTCGTGTCCCCGGCGATCCCCGGAACCGGGATGGGGGAGAATCTCCCGTCCGGTCGCACCCCTTGCCTGCGGCCACCGCCTCTCCCCTGCATCGCCCATGGATTCGTTCTATTCCCGCCACCTGGAAGCCTTCTACCTGGGTCTGTTCCTGCTGATCTTCGGCGCCGTGAGCATTCCCAACGGCTACCGCCTGCTGATGGACATCGGCCTGCTGGTGTCCATTCCCGCTCTGGCATGGGCCCCTGTCCGCGCCTCGTTCAGGGAGCGCGCCCTCCTGGCGGGCCTGTGCCTGCTGGCCACTCTGTACTGGTGGTGGCAGCGGGAAGCCAGTGCGCCGGTGTACATCAATTCATTCCGCCTGTATCTGCCCCTGGCCGCCCTGCCCCTGCTGGTCTGGACGTGGCGCCACCCCCTTCCCTCCCTGCGACCCATGGTCCTGGCCGCCTGCATCGCGGCCCCCGTGGCCCTGGGTGAGGCCGCCTACCAGTTCTTGCACCTGAACCGCCGGGCAGAGGGGGGAGATTTCTTCTATATCCACTTCGGTGATCTGTCGGCCCTGTTCGCCCTGCTGCTGTGGGTAGCCGGGCTGCGCATGCCCGCCTCGCGCCGCCTGCAGCTGCTTGCCTGGGCCAGTGCGCTGGCCTTTGCGGGGGCCTCGGTGCTGTCGATGACGCGGGGAGCCTGGCTGCTTCTGCTGCTCGTGCCCGCCGTGATGCTGCGGGGGGGCTACCGCCCCTCGTTGAAAATGCTGGCCGGCATGGCCGCATTGATCGGGGCACTGACGGTCCTCAGCCCCTCCGGCATCACGCACAAGGTCTATGAGCGCATTGCCGCCGCGCAGCATGAAGTCACCCTCTACGAAACCAGAGAGGTGGCCTCCACCTCGGTAGGTGCACGGCTGCAGATGTGGCAGTTTGCGTGGGAGCTGTTCTGCGAGAAGCCCTGGCTGGGCTGGAACCAGCAGGGGTATGAGGCCCAGCGCGACATTACCGTGCGGCAAAAGCGCGTCGATCCGATGATGGAGCAGTTCCACCACCCGCACAACGAGTTCCTGAACGAAGCCGCCAAAAGCGGCGTGGTCGGCATCCTGTTTCTGCTGCTGGTCTATGGCATGCCACTGGCCTACTTCGCACGCCAGTGGCGTCGGGCCGCACCCGATTCCCTGTCGCGCACCCTCGCGCTGCTGGGAATGCTGATCCCGCTGGCCTACGGCATTTTCGGCTTGACGGAGGCCATTCTGTTCTGGAACAACGGCCCCATTGCCCTGTACTTCTTCCTGATCGCCGTTCTCGCCACCCGCAGCACGGCGGCTGCTGGTCACGACGACGCAGCCGTTCAGGCCGGCCGGGGCGCCTGTCCCTGCACGCCCAGCACCCTGCCCGCCACCCACACCAGTGCCAGCACCGGCACCACGAGCAGCGAGGCACAGAGGAAGAACGTGGTGTAGCCGAAGTGGTCGACAAACGCGCCCCCGTACCCGGCCACATACTTGGGCAGGAGCAGCATCAGGGAGCTGAACAGGGCGTACTGCGTGGCCGAGTAGCTCACGCTGGTGAGCCCGGAGAGAAAGGCGATGAAAGCCGCCGAGGTGATGCCGCTGGCGAGGTTGTCGGCGATGATGACGAGCGTCAGCGCCACCATCTTGTGCAGCATGAAGGCATGGCCAGCCACGGTCACCGGCCACCAGTCACCCTGCACCTGGATGAAGGTGCTCAGCCAGGCAAACAGCAGATGCGTGCCGGCAGACAGGGTGGTGCCGAGCATCAGCACCCGCATCACACCCAGGCGCACCGCCAGCACGCCGCCGATGAAGGTCCCCGCCAGCGTGAAAATCACCCCCCACACCTTGGTCACGAGCGCCACCTGGGTCTTGGTGTAGTGCATGTCGACATAGAAGGGATTGGCCATGATGCCGAGCACGATGTCGCTGATGCGGTACAGGCCGATCAGGGCCAGAATAAGCAGGGCATGCCACTTGTAGCGCTCGAAGAAATCCATGAACGGGTCGATCAGTGCCCCCCGGAGCCATTCGCGTGCATTGCGTGCCGGTGGCAGGGGACGCGGATCGGGTTCGGGCGCCAGCAGCACCGTCACCATCCCCACCAGCATGGATGCCGCCATGGTCAGATAGGCGAAACGCCAGGCTCCGTTCTGGTAGATGGCCGCCGCACCCTGGCTCTCGGCGCCGGCCGCCAGCCACAGCACCCCTGCTCCCGCCCAGAGCATGGCCAGCCGGTAACCGGTCTGGTAGGTGGCGGCAAGCGCAGCCTGCCGGTCGGATGACGCCGATTCGATGCGGTAGGCATCGAGCGCGATGTCCTGGGTGGCCGAACAGAAGGCCACCAGCAGCGCCGCCCAGGTCAGGGGCTCCAGCCCCTGGCGGGGATCGACGAGGGCCATGGCCACCAGCCCTGCCACCAGCCCGCACTGGGCCAGAAGCAGCCAGCTCCGGCGCCGGCCCAGCCAGCGGGTGAAGAGGGGAATGGGCATGCGATCCACCAGCGGCGACCACACCCACTTGAAGCCGTACATCAACCCCACCCAGGACATGTGCCCAATGGTGGTGCGGTCAATGCCCGCCTCACGCAGCCGGAAGGCCAGCGTCCCCAGCACCAGCAGCAGGGGCAGCCCCGAGGAAAATCCCAGAAACAGCATGCGCACGCTCGCAGGTTCCAGATAGACGCGCATGGACTGCGCCCACGAGGGGGCAGCGGAAGAGGGGCGGGATTCGGTGGGGGTGTCGGTCACGGGTACATCCATCAGGGGCGATCGTCAGTCAGGATACCGATCCGCCCGAACAAGGCAGGGAAGGCGGACCTTTGCTGCAGCAAGGGCCCGCATCCCGGCACCCGGCTGCAGGAGCTCCGGGCATCGGTGCATTATCGACCCACCCCCGCCCATCGGCAGGGGGATTACCGCAGGATACAGCCGCAGCTGCGCCCTGCCCGGCTGTCAGGTCCCGCGCACGTAGGGGTTGGTGCGGCGTTCGCGGCCAAAGGTGCTTTCCGGCCCGTGACCGGGAATGAACACCGTGTCGTCCCCCATGGGCCACAGGCGCTGGACGATGCTGTCGATGAGCTGGTCATGGTCGCCACCTGGAAAATCGGTACGGCCGATCGATCCCGCAAACAGCACATCGCCCACGAACGCACGCTGCGCCTCGGCTGCATGGAACACGACATGCCCAGGGGTGTGTCCCGGGCAATGGCGCACCTGCAGCACCACCTGTCCCACCTGCACGGTATCCTGGTCCTGCAGCCAGCGATCCGGCACAAAGCTCCGGGCCGGTGGAAAACCGTAGCGGGCCGCCGTGGCAGGCAGCGCCTCGATCCAGTACAGATCGGCCTCGTGCGGGCCCACGATGGGAATCTGCAGCGCCTCGGCCAGCGTGGCCGCCCCGGCACAGTGGTCCACATGGCCATGCGTGACCAGAATCTGCCGCAGGGTGATGCCGTGGGCATGCGCATGCTCCTGCAGGCGCGTGGTATCGCCCCCCGGATCGATCACCGCTCCCTCCATGGTGGCATCGCACCAGACGATGGAACAGTTCTGCTGGAACGGCGTGACGGGAATCGTGTGGTAGCGCAGCATGCGGGGCAGCCTTTCAGAGAGCAAAGTCGTAATCGACGGTCAGCGGGGCATGGTCGGAGAACTTCTCGCCCTTGTAGACGGATTCGGTTCGCGCATGCCGGGCCATGACCGGCGTGGCGAGATGGTAGTCGATGCGCCATCCCACGTTCTTGGCATAGGCCTGACCCCTGTTGCTCCACCAGGTATAGCAGGCATCGGTGGCATCGGGCTGCAGGAGACGGTATACGTCGACCAGCCCTCCTGCGGTCAGCAGCTGCGTCATCCAGTCGCGCTCCTCGGGCAGAAAGCCACTGTTCTTGCGGTTGCCCTTCCAGTTGCGGAGATCGATCTCCTGATGGGCAATGTTCACGTCCCCGCACAGAATGTATTCGCGCTCCTGCCGCAGCTCCTGCAGCCACGGAGCCATCTCGCCGAGAAACCGGTACTTGGCCTGCTGGCGCTCCTCTCCGGAGGACCCGCTCGGAAAATAGCAGCTGATGACCGAGAACCTGCGCGCGGGCGTATCGAAGCGCAGCTCCAGATAACGCCCCTCGCGGTCGAACTCGGCCGATCCGAAGCCCACCCGCACATCGCTCGGGGCATGCCGCGTGTAGACACCCACGCCGGAATAGCCCTTCTTCTCGGCAAAGTGGAAATAGCCCCGCAGCCCTGCCAGCTCCTCGAAGCGGTTCACCACGTCGGCCTGCTGCGCCTTGACTTCCTGCACGCACATACAATCAGGGGCATGCGCGGCCAGCCATGGCTCCAGCCCCTTGGCCGTGGCCGAGCGGATGCCGTTGAGATTGAGGCTGGTCAACCGGAACACTGCTGTTTCTCCCTTACGTTTTCCATGAGCACCACCTCCCCCGACACCCTCGCCCAGGATTTTGTGGCTTTTGCCGTCGACTGCGGCGTACTGCGCTTCGGCAGCTTCACCACCAAGGCTGGCCGCCAGTCGCCCTATTTCTTCAATGCCGGCCTGTTCCAGGACGGAGCCATGCTCGGCCGGCTCGCCCAATTCTATGCGCAGCGCATTCTGGCGAGCGGTACCTCCTTCGACATGCTCTTCGGCCCCGCCTACAAGGGCATTCCGCTGGTGGCTGCCGTGGCGATCGAACTCGCCCGCCTCGGCCACAACCTGCCCTTTGCCTACAACCGCAAGGAAGCCAAGGACCATGGCGAAGGCGGCAGTCTGGTCGGCGCGCCGCTGCAGGGACGCGTGCTGATCGTGGACGACGTGATGTCCGCCGGCACCGCCGTGCGCGAGTCCATTGCCCTCATCCGTGCGGCCGGTGCCACTCCGTCGGCCGTGGCCGTCGCACTCGACCGCCAGGAAATGGCCACAGAGGACGGCCATGACGTGCCCTACAGCGCCGTGCAGTACGTGCGGCAGCAGCTGGGCATGGACGTGTGTGCCATTGCCACCCTCGATGACCTGCTGGGCTACCTCTCCAGCCCGGCCGCTGCGCAGGACAACGCCCTGGCCAGCCACAAGGCGCAGGTCCTCGCCTACCGCGAACGCTATGGCGTGTCCCAGACTGCCGGAGACACCACCGCCCGCTGACCCCCCGCCCGCGCCAGACTGCCAATTTTTGTCGACATGGTGACGATTTGTGGCATGCTCCCTCAACAGGGAGCGGGCCGAGCCTGCATTCTCCTGTCCTGGCCGCTCCCTGAGGCAGACCGGAAACGGCTGGACACGATGGCCCGGAACTTGCCTTTTCTCCCGCCATGTACATGAACCGCGAGGATCGATCCCCCCTTCAGAGAAGCTGCGCACAGCAGCTTCCAGCCCGAAGACTGCGCACCACCCTGCTGCTGGCGGGCCTGCTGGCTGTGGCAGGACAGGTCATGGCCGAAGGCAAGGGCGGCATCTACACCTGCACGGACCGCTACGGCAAGCGCATCACCTCGGATCGCCCCATCGCGGCCTGCATCGACCGCGAGCAGCGGCAGCTCGGCAGCAACGGGACCCTGCGGCGCATCATTCCCCCGAGCTATACCGGCGAAGAACGCGCCGCGCTGGCCCAGCGCCAGCGCGCGGAACAGGCGGCCCGCGAGCACGAGGCCCTGCAGACCCGCGAACGCACGGCGCTCCTGCAGCGCTACCCCACTCCAGCCAGCCACCTGGCCGCCCGCAAGCGGGCCGGAGACGAAATCGCCACGCTCATTGCCGATGCCCAGCGACGCCTCAACGGCATACGGCAGGAACGGGTTCAGCTGGACCAGGAAATGGCGTTCTATCGCCGTCAGCCGGACCGGGCCCCCGCCTCGCTGCGGGCCCGCATCCAGGCCAACACCGACAGCCAGCAGATGGTCCTGCGCTACATGGCCCAGCAGCAGCAGGCCCTGGCAAACACCAACCGGCGGTTCGACGAGGAGCACGCCCGCCTCATCCCCTACTGGAAACTCGCCGGGCGGCTCTGACACCCGGGAGTGCCAGAGCGTGAGCGCATCCGCCCGATGCGCACCTGCAGGAACCTTCTTCAGACGCGCAGGAAGGCGTCATAACCGGTCTTGGCAATCAGCGCCGCCACCACCAGAATGAACATCACCCGCACAAAGCCCGCCCCGTGCCGCAGGGCCATGCGGGCTCCCAGCACGCTGCCCATCACATTGGCCACGGCCATGGCCGCCCCCAGCTGCCACCACACATGGCCCTGGCTTGCGAACAGCACAATGGCAGCCAGATTGGTGGCGACGTTGATGAGCTTGGCTCCCAGCGAGGCATGCAGGAAGTCGTATCCCAGCACCCGCACGAGCAGAAACACCAGGAAACTGCCGGTGCCGGGCCCGAAGAAGCCGTCATAGGTGCCGATGACCACCCCGATCCCAGTCAGGATGGCGGTTTCCTGCCTCCCCTGCCATCGGGGTGCATGATGCTGTCCCAGATCCTTGCGCAGCACCGTGTAGATCAGAATGGCCGTGAGCACGAACGGCAGGGCCCGACGCAGATAGCCGGGATCGATCTGCGTCACCAGCCACGCCCCGACCAGCGATCCCAAAAATCCTCCCGCCACGGCCGGCAGCATGGCGGCACGGCGCATCTGCACCCGGCGGTGGAACTGCCAGG
This sequence comes from Allobrachymonas sp., assembly GCF_041912815.1. Classification (NCBI taxonomy): domain Bacteria; kingdom Pseudomonadati; phylum Pseudomonadota; class Betaproteobacteria; order Burkholderiales; family Comamonadaceae; genus Allobrachymonas; species Allobrachymonas sp. The sequence goes on from NZ_JAYRLV010000009.1 coordinate 65,183, forward strand.
CCGCGAAACCCGTGCCCCACACCGAGGCCGACTTGTTGGTCCCGAGCAGGGTGGCCGGCGCCATCTGATGAAAGGTGGCAAACAGCGCCGGCACCAGAATCAGTCCCCCACCCCCCACAATCGCATCGACGAAGCCCGCAAACAGCGAAGCAGTCACGACCAGCAGCCAATCCATGATGATGCCTTCGGGGATGCAGGACAAAAAGACAGGAGTCCCTGCCGCCTCCCCGGGCGGCGGGACCCCTCAGGCAGAGACAGCGCCCGACAAGGCGCCGGGCAGCCCCTCTCTGCAGCAGGCTCCGTCAGACCACCGCGCCGGCGTTCGGGTCACTGGAGGCTCCGCCATCCTTGCGGGAATTGCCCTTGACCAGATCCTCGCGCCGGATGCCGAGCCACATGGCGATGGCCGCCGCCACGAACACCGACGAATAGATGCCGAACAGAATGCCGATGGTCAGGGCCATGGCAAAGTAGTGCAGCGTCTCGCCCCCGAACACCAGCATGGACAGCACCATGATCTGCGTGGACCCGTGGGTGATGATGGTCCGGCTGATCGTGCTGGTGATGGCATGGTTGATGACCTGCACCGTGTTCATCTTGCGATAGCGTCGGAAGGCCTCGCGGATCCGGTCGAAAATCACCACCGACTCGTTGACCGAATAGCCGAGCACGGCCAGCACCGCCGCCAGCACCGCCAGCGAGAACTCCCACTGGAAGAAGGCGAAGAAGCCCAGGATGATCACCACGTCGTGCAGGTTGGCGATGATGGCCGACACGGCGTACTTCCACTCGAAGCGCACGGCCAGATAGATGATGATGCCGAGCACCACGAAGCCAAGCGCCTTGAGGCCATTGCCCATGAGCTCCTCGCCCACCTGCGGGCCCACGAACTCCACGCGCCGCAGGGCCACGTCGGGCGACTGCGCCTTGAGGGCTGCCATGAGGTTGCCACTCTGCTGCGAGGAGCTCACGCCCTTCTGCAGCGGCAGGCGGATCATCACGTCACGCGACGAGCCGAAGTTCTGCACCAGCACGTCCTTGTAGCCGAGCTTTTCCACGGCTCCGCGCACCTTGTCGATCTGCGCGGGCTGGCTGTAGGCCACCTCGACCACCGTCCCGCCGGTGAATTCCACCGACAGGTGCAGTCCCTTGGTGACCAGGAAGAACACCGCCAGCGCAAAGGTGACCGCCGAGACGAGGTTGAACACCAGCGCATGGCGCATGAAGGGGATGTCTTTGTGAATGCGGAAGAATTCCATGGCGCTTACTCCTTGTCCACGCGCTTGTCGGCCAGGGCAGCCAGCGAATCGGTATGCGAGGCCGCAGGCTTCCACACCGTACCGATCGACAGGCTCTTGAGCTTGCGCTTGCGTCCATACCAGAGATTGACGAGACCGCGCGAGAAGAACACCGAGGAGAACATCGACGTCACGATGCCCAGGCAGTGCACCACGGCAAAGCCGCGCACCGGCCCCGTGCCCCAGGTCAGCAGAGCCAGACCCGCGATGAGCGAAGTGACGTTCGAGTCCAGAATCGTCGCCCAGGCATGCTGGTAGCCGGCCTGGATGGCCCCCTGCGGCGACACGCCGTTGCGCAGCTCCTCGCGGATGCGCTCATTGATGAGCACGTTCGAGTCGATGGCCATGCCCAGCGCTAGCGCCATGGCCGCCATGCCGGGCAGCGTGAGCGTGGCCTGCAGCATCGACAGGATGGCCACGAGCAGCAGCAGGTTCATGGCCAGCGACAGCGCCGAGAACAGCCCGAACAGGTGGTAGTACAGGATCATGAACACCACCACGGCCAGGAAGCCCCAGGCCACGCTGTGGAAACCCTTGCTGATGTTGTCAGCCCCAAGGCTCGGGCCGATGGTCCGTTCCTCGACGATGTCCATGGGAGCGGCCAGCGAACCGGCACGCAGCAGCAGCGAGGTATCGGCTGCTTCCTGCGTGCTCATGCGCCCGCTGATCTGCACGCGTCCGCCGCCGATCTCGGTACGGATCACGGGCGCAGTCACCACTTCGCCCTTGCCCTTCTCGAACAGCAGAATGGCCATGCGCTTGCCCACGTTGTCGCGCGTGACGTTGCGGAAGATGGTCGACCCCTTGCTGTCGAGCGTGAGATTGACGGTGGGTTCCTGCGTCTGGCTGTCGAAGCCGGGCTGCGCGTCGGTCAGGTTCTCACCCGTCAGCAGCACCTGGCTCTTGACGATCACCGGGTGGCCGCTGCGGTCATTGAACTTCTCGCTGCCGAAGGGCACCGGTCCGCTGCCGGCTTCTGCAGCATGGCCTTCGGTGCTTTCGTCGACCATGCGCACCTCAAGGGTCGCGGTGCGTCCGAGGATTTCCTTGGCCTTGGCCGTGTCCTGCACGCCCGGCAGCTGCACGACCACACGGTCGAGCCCCTGCTGCTGGATCACCGGCTCGGCCACGCCCAGCTCGTTGATCCGGTTGTGCAGGGTCATGATGTTCTGCTTGAGAGCCTGCTCCTCGAACTTGACGAGTGCCGGCGGCTTGTAGCCCACCACGAGCTGCACCTGTCCGGTCGGAGCCGTCCCCTGCGTCACCTGCATGTCGGGCATCGCGTCTTCGATGGCGTTCCTGGCACTTTCGGCCGCAGTGGCATCGGCGAAGTTCACCTGCACGGTGTCTCCCGCACGGGCCACGGCGTCATAGCGCAGGCTCTTGTCGCGCAGCAGCGCCTTCACGTCGCCGGCAATGGTGTCGAGCCGCTTGGACACTGCAGTCTTCATGTCCACCTGGAGCATGAAGTGCACGCCCCCCCGCAGGTCCAGCCCCAGATACATCGGCGCTGCATGCAGCGCCGTCAGCCAGGCAGGCGACCGGGACACCAGATTGAGTGCCACCACGTAGGAGGGATCGGTGGGATCGGTGTTGAGCGTCTTCTCGATCACGTCGCGCGCCTTGATCTGCGCATCGGTGGAGGTGAAGCGCACCCGCATCGAATCGGCCTCGACCGTGGTCATGTCCGGACTGAGCTGGGCAGCCGCCAGGGCCGCCTTCACCTTGTCCTGCACGGACGGATCCACCTTGACCACCGACTTGGCCGGCGACACCTGCACCGCCGGCGCCTCGCCGAAGAAGTTGGGCAGGGTGTAGATCAGCCCCACCAGCAGCGCCACCAGCATGATGGCGTATTTCCAGACCGGATAACGGTTCATGGCAAGCGTCTTTCCAACAACTGACGGTGGCCGGCCCGGAGAGCGCTTCCGCAGAAGACGCCTCCCCGTCGAGCCTGTCCGTCAAACACAAATGCCGCGCATGGGTTCTGCACCCGCTGCGCGGCCACCATACCGTGAAGATGGTCCCGCCCCCTGCAGCGCATCCACCTCCAGGCGAACGCACCTCCGGACACGGAGAACCAGGCCACGGGGCATCTCCATGTGACTGCCGCCCCGGAAACGGGGCGGCACCACTCACAGACTCAGCGTGCCCTTGGGCAGCAGCTGCACGACGGCATGCTTCTGCACATGCACCGTGACATTCTGTGCCAGCAGCAGATCCACCTGGTCGTCGCGCACCTTGGTGACACGACCCATCAGACCGCCCTGGGTAGCCACCTCATCGCCGGGCGCCAGGGCATCGATCATGGAGCGGCGTTCCTTGTTCTGCTTGATCTGCGGGCGCACCATGATGAAGTACAGCACCGCAAACATGGCAACGAGAGGAAGGAACGACATGATCGACCCCATCGGGCCAGCAGCGGCTCCGGCAGGCGCGGCTGCCTGCGCATACGCGTCGGAAATCAGAAACACGGACATACTCCTGTAGTGAACATCACAATGCGAAAGCCCGAGCCAGACACGTGCCGTGCCGCCGGTATCTCCCGCATGCAGAAAATCTATTGTAAGGGGTGGGAGCGAAGGCAAGGAAACAGGCGCGCGGAACGCCTGCGCACGCCGCCACGAGCTCCCGCAGCCGGTGCCCCGTCTTACTCCTGCGCTCCGGAAGCGCCGCCAGACTCCTGTGTCGCTGCGCTGGCGTCATCGGTCAGGGCCTCTCCTTCGTCGCCCGATGCCTCTTCGGCTGCATCGCCCTCCATCTTCTTCTTCCAGTGGGCATATTCCTGCGGGTACACCTGTGCCAGATGGCGTTCGGCAGCATCGGCCTGCGCATCGCGGCCCAGCATGCGCAGGGACTCCACAATGCGCTCGGCCACCCGTGCCTCGGGACTGTAGTGCATCAGATCCTGGGCACGTGCGAGCTGCACGGCGGCATTCTCGGGCGTGAGCGGCTCGGTGGTGAGCTGGGCAAAATGCACGGCGTTCTGGTACAGCACGGTGCGACTGGCCTGGGCCAGAGTGTTCTGGCGGAAGGGCGGCATGCGTTCTTCCGCGTCGGTATAGAGCTGGGTGACGCGGACGAAATCAAAGCAGGCATAGATCAATGCCACCGTCATGGCGCATGCCACGAGCAGCTGAGCCATGAGCACAGGTCCCTGCGGCAGGGCGCGCGTCCGCAGCAAGAATGCTTCCCCGGCAGCTGCAGACGCCCGGGGCGATGCACTGCGCGTGGTCCACAGCACCCCCAGGGCCAGTCCGCAGGCCAGCTGGAAGGGCGCGTACCACAGGGGGTATTCGAGCAGGCTGTGGATGGCAATCGCTCCCAGCACCCCCCACATCAGCTGCCGCTCGGGCCGGGCCTCGCTCCATGGACGGTTGCGCACCACTCCCCAGACCACCAGCGCACAGAAAGCCAGGGCGGCCGGCACGCCCAGTTCGACGGCCAGATGCAAGGGCAGATCATGGGCGTTGTCGAGCATTTCGCAGAAGCGCATGCCGGGATAGTCGGCATAGTAATGGGCGTAATCGAGCTCGCCCCAGCCCCAGCCGGTCAGCGGCTTCTGCGCCACCAGCTGCAGCACGTTGCCCCACAGCACCGTGCGGCTGATGCAGGCGCGGCTGTCCTTGCCTTCGAGGCGCACCCAGATGTCCGTCATGCCCGCCAGCATCGGCATGACATATCCGGCCAGGGCGTAGACAGCCATCAGGCCAGCCAGCCACCACCCGACACGCGCCATGCGCGCGCGATCGAAGCGCCACGTCCAGCCCGCGAGCAGCACCGCAAGGAACAGCAGCTGCATGAACCCGGTGCGCGACAGCGTGAGGGCCAGACAGATGCCCAGCGGCACCATGCACAGCCAGGCCAGCACCCCTGCGCCCAGAGCGGCAGTGCCTTGCTGCGCAGTGCGGGGCAGGCACCGGGCCACGAGGCGCTGCAGACTGCCTTCCCGCCACACGAACCAGAGCGCCCAGAGCGCGATGTTCATCAGCGTGGCGTACTGGTTGCGCTGCCGGATGTTGCCGTACACCTGCCCGCGCGGCGCATGGTTCACCCAGTCACCGAGCCAGGCCGTGTTCTGGAAATACTGCAGCAATCCGATGGCCGCATTGGCCAGGCCGGCAAGCAGCCAGCTCCAGGCAATCAGGGTGATGCCGTGGCGCATGAACAGTTCCCCCGCCTCCGGCAGATCCAGGACGCTGTCCGCATCCTGCGCCATGCGGGCCCCCACCACGGCGGAAGCGGCCATGGCCGTGCACCCGAAAGCCAGCAGCTGCCAGGGCTGATCCGCCGCAACACCGACTGCGCACAGCACCACCAGCACTGCTGCCAGCACCGCAGCGCCCGGCGTCCAGCGCCGGGCCGGAAACACGGTGAACAGCATCGCAATGCAGATCCAGCCCGTGAGCAGCGGAATGGCAGGCGTCATGGCCCCTCCCGCAAACGGATTGAGCCAGGGCACGCATGCGCAGATCAAGAAAAACGCCGCGAGAAAGGCGGCGTTGCGTGAAGAACCGGGCGGAGTGCTGACAGAACCCGCGGAAGAATCCGAAACGTGCATGGCGATACCACGGTGGGAAAGACAATGGTTCCAGATTATGCCGTAGCTCCCCCTGCGCAGGGTCGCCCTCCATGCAGCCTGCAGCCCTTGCCCCTCGAAGGCACCGGCCAATGGGTTCACTCACCGCTTGATTACATTTTGTTTCAAATGAATCAATCGGCGGCATCCTGAGCCAGCAGGCGCAGCCGGTCGATCAGCCCGTTGAGCGAGTCGATGGAGCCGAACTGGATGGTCAGCTCTCCGGCCTGGTCGCTCTTTCCTCCGCGGCGCACCTGCTTCCTGATGCGTATCTCGACCTGCGCCGCCAGCAGGTCGGACAACTCCTCCTCGACCCTGCGCACATCACCGGATTTTTCGGGCGCAGTCCGGGCCGGAGCATCGCCCTGCATGCTGCCCATGCGGCGCACGAGGTTTTCCGCCTCTCGCACGGAAAGCTTCTTGCCTGCAATCTGGTGCGCAGCCGTGATCTGCTCGGCCTTGTCCAGGCTCAGAAGCGCCCGTGCATGCCCCATGTCCAGATCGCCAGCCATCAGCATGGTCTGCACCGGTTCGGCGAGCTGCAGAAGACGCAGCAGATTGCTGGCAGCGCTGCGGCTGCGGCCCACAGCCTGGGCTGCCTGCTCATGGGTCAGGCCGAATTCGCCCACCAGACGCTGCAGCCCCTGCGCCTCTTCCAGCGGATTCAGATCCTCACGCTGGATGTTCTCGATCAGTGCCATGGCGGCGGCAGCTTCGTCGGGCACATCGCGCACCAGCACCGGCACCTCGGCCAGCCCTGCCAGACGGGCAGCACGGAACCGGCGTTCCCCGGCAATGATCTCGTAGCATCCTGCCATGTCGCCCTGAACCAGCTGCCGCACCAGAATGGGCTGCATGATGCCCTGGGCCTTGATGCTCTCGGCCAGCTCGTACAGAGCGCCTTCATCCATGCGCGTGCGCGGCTGATACTGCCCGGGCACCATCCGGTCGAGCGCAAGCACGGTCGGCGGCTGCACGGCATCGGCCGTGGCATGGGAATCTTCGCTCACCGGGGTGTCCATGACCTTGGGGCCCAGCAGGGCCTCCAGTCCACGCCCCAGCCCACTCTTGCGTTTGCTCGTTGCCATCGAGGGCTTACTCCTTGTTGATCGGGTGGGGCTCCTGCCCCTGCCCCATGAGCCACTGCAGCCAGGCATATCCTTCGGGCCAGTCGCCCAGGCCGCTCTCGGCGTTGATGTGTCCGCGCGCGCCCACATCCACCCATCGGCTGCCCCAGCCCTGCGCCAGTTCCTGGGCACGGGCAGGACTGCAGTAGGGATCATCCTGGCTCGACACCAGCACACTGGCAAAAGGCAGCCGCTGCCGACTGATGGGACGCCAGCTCGGATGCAGGAAGCTGAGGGCTGGCTGCTCGACATCGCCCGGAGCCACCAGCAGAGCCGCCCGAACCCGCGCCACCTGCTGGCTGTGGGCGGCCCATGCCGCCACCAGAATGCAACCCAGACTGTGGGCTGCCAGCACCACCGGAACAGGAGATGCCAGCACGGCCTCTTCCAGCTGGATCATCCAGTCACCCCGCAGGGGATGCTGCCAATCGTGCTGGGCCACGCGCACGCAGCCATGCAGCCGTTCCCACCGGCTCTGCCAGTGCTCCGGCCCACTGCCCTGCCACCCTGGCAGGGTCAGCACCCGGAAGGCCGGGGAGTCTGTATCGTGCATGTCCGTCGCTCCCGATTTCAGAGGGCGCGGACGCGCTCGACCATTTCATCGGCAAAGGCGATGAAGGCCTTGCTGCCCTTGGCCGAGGGATCGAACACCACGCCCGGAACTCCATAGCTGGGCGCCTCGGCCAGCCGCACATTGCGAGGGATGACGGTATGAAAGACCTTGTCACCGAAGTGCTCGGAGAGCTGCTCGCTCACCTGCTGCTGCAGGGTGATGCGCGGATCGAACATGACCCGCAGCAGGCCAATGACCTTGAGCTTGGGATTGAGATTGGCGTGGATCTGCTTGATGGTATTGACCAGGTCGGTCAGCCCTTCCAGGGCAAAGTATTCGCACTGCATCGGCACGATGACCCCGTCGGCTGCACACAGGCCATTGAGGGTGAGCAGACTCAGCGCCGGAGGGCAGTCGACGATCACAAAGTCGTAATCGGCATCGACAGCCTCCAGGGCTGTCTTGAGACGACGATCGCGACGATCCTGATCGACCAGTTCCACTTCCGCTCCGGCCAGCTCCCGATTGGCTCCGAGCACGTCATAGCCGCAGCGCTCGGGATGCACACGGGCCTCGCTCACGCTGCACTCTTCCAGCAACACGTCGTACACGCTGGGCTGCAGGGTGCGCTTGTCGACACTCGACCCCATGGTGGCATTGCCCTGCGGATCCAGGTCCACCAACAGGACACGCTGACCGATCTTGGACAAGCCGGCGGCCAGATTGACCGCGGTGGTGGTCTTGCCCACTCCGCCCTTCTGATTCGCCACACAGAAAATTCTGGCCATATGCTTGCTCGCTCACAAAACAAATCGAAATTGTAGCCAGCACGTCTCCATGCCGGAACCGGCAGTCCGCCTGCCGACTGCCATCGGCTTCAGGATTTCTTGCGCATCCAGACGATGCAGCGTTCGGCATCGAGCTGTGGCACCTGCAATGGTTCCACGTGAAACACCTCGACCGTGGGCGGCAATGCAGCCATTTCCTCGTCGGGTCGCCGCCCCTTCATGGCAAGCCAGACACCCTGAGGAGCCACGGTCTGCTGCGACCAGGCCGTGAAGTCCGCCAGCGATGCAAACGCCCTGCTGCTGACCACGTCATAGACCTCACGCACCTGCTCGACCCGTGCATGCAGACCGCGCAGATTGCGCAACTGCAGCGCAGACGCCACTTGCCGCACAAAGGCAGCCTTCTTGCCCACGGCGTCCACGCAGTCAACCCGCAGGTCGGGCTGACAGACAGCAAACACCACTCCTGGCAAGCCCCCGCCCGAACCGACATCCAGCAACTGGGTCTGACCTTGCGTCTGTCCCAGATGACGCCGAAGAGGCTGCACTGCGCTCAGGCTGTCGAGCACGTGGTGGGTGAGCATTTCCAGCGGGTCCCGCACAGCCGTGAGGTTGTAGACCCGGTTCCACTTGCCCATCAGATCCAGATAAGCGAGCAGCCGTTCGACCCCCCCCTCTTCCAGCGAGAGGCCCATGGCATCCAGCCCCGCCCGCAGCCGGGCATCGAGCTGCGAAGCAGAGACGACTGCACCATTCCGCGAAACAGGAGATGTCATGCCTGGACTCCAAAATCCTTGCGCGACTTGCGCAGATGGATCAGCAGCAGCGAAATGGCTGCTGGCGTCACCCCACTGATGCGGGATGCCTGCCCCAGAGTGGCAGGCTGGTGGCGATTGAGTTTCTGCCGCACTTCGATGCTCAGGGCTGGCACCTGCATGTAGTCGAAATCACGGGGCAGCTCCAGCGTTTCGTAGCTGGCAGCCCGCTCGACCTCGGTCCGTTGCCGATCGATATAGCCGGCATACTTGATGCCGATTTCCACCTGTTCGATGAGCTGGGAAAGGGCTTCCCCCTCTTCTGTTTCACGTGGAACATTGACAGGAATCTCAGGATTCGCATGACGTCCGCCCTGCATGCGCATCAGGTCAGCGTAACCGACTTCAGGGCGACGAAGCAAATCGGCCAGGTTGTATTCGCGTTCGATGGCCTTGCCCAGCACCCCTTCCGCCTCGTGCGCCGGCAGGGTCTGCGGATGCACCCAGGTCGACCGAAGCCGTTGTGTTTCACGTGAAACCGCATCGCGCTTGCGGTTGAAGGCATCCCAGCGCGCATCGTCCACCAGTCCAAGCCGGCGCCCGGTCTCGGTGAGACGCATGTCGGCATTGTCTTCACGAAGCTGCAGACGGAACTCCGCGCGGCTCGTGAACATGCGATAGGGTTCGGTCACTCCCTTGGTGATCAGGTCGTCGACCAGCACACCCAGATAGGCTTCATCCCGACGCGGCAGCCAGGCCGGCTCCCCCTTGCACTGCAGGGCGGCATTCAGTCCGGCAAACAATCCCTGGGCCGCGGCCTCTTCATAGCCTGTGGTCCCGTTGATCTGCCCGGCAAAGAACAGGCCCTTGATCTGGCGGGTTTCGAAGCTGTCGGTCAGACTGCGCGGATCGAAATAGTCGTACTCGATGGCATAGCCCGGACGCAGAATATGGGCCTGTTCCAGACCCGGCAGGCTGCGCACCAGCGCCAGCTGAATGTCGAATGGCAGGCTGGTGCTAATGCCGTTGGGATAGAACTCATGGGTGGTCAGCCCCTCGGGCTCCAGAAAGATCTGGTGACTGTCCTTGTCCGCGAAACGGTTGATCTTGTCCTCGATGCTCGGGCAGTACCGGGGGCCCACCCCTTCGATGCGTCCTGTGAACATCGGGCTGCGGTCGAACCCGCTGCGGATGATTTCGTGGGTGCGCGCGTCGGTGTGGGTGATCCAGCATGGCAGCTGCCGAGGATGCATGCGCGCCCGGCCCATGAAGCTGAAGACAGGCATATGGGGATTGGGGCTGCCGGGCATGCCGTCACCGGGCTGTTCTTCACAGCGGCTGAAGTCGATGGTCCGGCCATCGATGCGCGGAGGCGTGCCGGTCTTGAGCCGCCCCTGGGGCAACTGAAGTTCCTTAAGCCTGGCCGACAGTGCCACGGCCGGTGGGTCCCCTGCCCGTCCAGCCTGGTAGTTGTCGAGCCCCACATGAATGCGCCCATCCAGAAAGGTGCCGGCAGTCAGCACCACCGCCCGGGCACGGAAGGTAATGCCCACCTGGGTGACGGCGCCTGTCACCCGGTCGCCTTCGACCACCAGATCAGTGACTGCCTGCTGAAAGAGCTGCAGATGGGGCTGGTTTTCCAGCATGCGGCGAATGGCGGCCTTGTACAGCAGGCGGTCTGCCTGCGCACGGGTCGCACGCACGGCGGGCCCCTTGCTGCTGTTGAGAATGCGGAACTGGATGCCGGCTTCGTCCGTGGCCAGAGCCATGGCCCCACCCAGTGCATCCACCTCCTTGACCAGATGTCCCTTGCCGATGCCACCGATGCTGGGATTGCAGCTCATCTGCCCCAGCGTCTCGATGTTGTGGGTCAGCAGCAGGGTGCGGCACCCCATGCGCGCCGAGGCCAGGGCCGCTTCGGTCCCCGCATGGCCTCCACCGACCACGATGACGTCAAATTGCTCCGGATAGATCACGGATGACTCCCCTTCACGCCGTGCGATGCATCCCTGACAGACAGGGCATCGGGAACGGCATCGGGAACCTGGCTCCGGAAGCCATGGTTCCCACAGATTCAAAGAAATTCAAAGAAATGGCGTTATGCACGCGCTTGAGCGCCCAGCGTGCAATCGCGCGCTATGGCAATCCAGAAAAGACGTGGAAAAATCACATTTATATTTCACAATACGAAATATGAATGTGATGGACTGGTTCACAGCCTCGCCTGGCGTTCCGCCGGCCGAATGCGCGCATGACGGCACGGGAAAGCTGCAGTGCCCTTTCCTGACCAGAGCACACAGAGTTCCCAGAACAGCCTGCCATGCAGGACCGGTTTTTTCGCTCACTTCAGGGATCAGACAACCCCTGCCCACTGGATCACAGACAACGGCAGAACCCAGGCTGTTCCACGGCCTGCCCAAGGCTTCCGATTCTATCGGCCCCCTCTGCTCCTGTCGCGCCCTCCTGCTGCTGCCCGCATGGGCGATCGGGGAACCTCTTGGGAAGCACCGCCCCCTTCGCTGTGGCATTTCGATGCCGGCACGCCACAGGAACAACAGGACATCCAAAAAAATGTGCAGGCACAACCTTGTGGGCAATTTGCGGGCAAATGAGGAGTTGTGCACCGAAAGCGGGGACGTGCTCAGGTTGTGGTCTGTTCGTGCACAGGGCGCGACGGCGGAGCTGCACAGGGATTTTTTTTCTCCAACTGCGCGCAGAAATTGAGAAAAATGAAGTTATCCACAGAAACGGTCGGGCTTCTATTTACTACCACTACTGATATATCAAAATACAGAAAAAGACCTTGGACAACTTTCCCGGCTGCCTGCAGGACGAGGGGGCTGACCGCAAGGAACGGACTGCCTACAATGGGCTCAGGGCAAAAAACGGCGTTTGAGCAGGCAGAACGCTCGCAGCAGACGGTCGGGAGCAGAGAGCAAAAAAAAACCGGACCTCTCGGTCCGGTTCGGGAAGGAGTCTGAAAGAAAACGGGCTGTCAGAACGGCTTCCATCGACGAAGCAGGAGCGCATTGCTGACAACGGAAACGGAACTGAGTGCCATGGCGGCACCGGCGAGCATGGGGTTGAGGTAGCCGAAAGCCGCGAGTGGAATGCCGACCACGTTGTAGGCAAAGGCCCAGAACAGGTTCTGGCGGATCTTGCGGACGGTGACTCTGGAAACATCGAGTGCTGCGGCCACGAGCCGTACATCTCCACGCATCAGGGTGACATCGGCCGCATGGAGGGCAACGTCGGTACCTCCCTGTGGATTGGCCATGGCCATTCCGACATCTGCCTGTGCAAGGGCAGGAGCGTCGTTGATGCCATCGCCCACCATGGCGACGACCTGCGGTGCATCGCCAGTGCGTGCAGGTTGCTGCAGGTGCGCAATGGTGTGGGCCTTGTCGCCGGGAAGAACGTCGGCATGGACCGCGTCGGATGGAATGCCGACCTGCTGTGCCAATGCCAGGGCAGCGGCCCGGTTGTCGCCGCTGATGAGCACCGTGCGGATGCCGCGGGACTGCAGAGTGTGCACGGCGCTGGCAGCTTCGGGTTTCGGGTGATCGGCAAAGGCCCAGAGTGCCGCCAGCTGCACGGGAGCATCGGGATGGGAGCGCAGCGCCAGGGCAGACAGTGTGGCGCCCTTGCTCTGCCAGTGCGCAATGAAGTCCCTGCAGGCAGGAGCATCGAGCGCTGCACCGAGTTCCTGCATCCAGCGCAGGCTGCCGAGCAGCCAGAGGGTGTCGCCGATGCGGCCTTCGATGCCGCGACCCGGTGTGGTCTGGAGCGCATGCGCTCCTTCTGCCGCCGTCACCGCCTGTTTCTGGGCTTCGAGCAGGATGGCATGTGCCAGAGGATGGGTGCTGCCAGCCTGCAGTGCCGCAGCGATGGCAAGGATGGAAGGTGCGGACGAGGGCGCAGTGGCGTGCAGATCCAGCGTGGCGGCGAGCCGGGGCTCGCCGACCGTGAGGGTGCCGGTCTTGTCGAAGGCGACGATACGGACCTGGTGGGCGCGTTCGAGTGCAATGCTGTCCTTGATGAGAATGCCGGCGCGTGCGGCGACTCCGGTGCCGGCCATGATGGCGACGGGCGTGGCCAGGCCGAGCGCGCAGGGACAGGCGATGACCAGCACGGCGACGGCACGCAGCAGAGCCGGTTCCATGGGCAACCCTGCCAGCAGCCAGCCCACGAAGGTGATGGTGGCCACTGCAAGCACGGTGGGCACGAACACGGCCGCCACCCTGTCGACGAGTTTCTGAATCGGAGGCTTGGCGGCCTGTGCGTCCTCGACGAGCCGGATGATGTGGGCGAGCACGCTTTCGGAGGCGGTGGCCCGGACATCCACCTGCAGCACGCCATCGCCGTTGAGGGTGCCTCCGGTCACGCGGTCTCCGGCAGACACCTCGACGGGGAGCGGTTCTCCCGTGAGCATGCTGGCATCGACCTGGCTTGCGCCGTTTCGGACGAGGCCGTCTGCCGGGATGCGTTCGCCGGGCTTGACGACGATGGTGTCGCCCAGCATGAGCTCGGCGACGGGAACGTCCTGTTCGCCGTCGAGCGGCGAGAGCCAGTGGGCGACATCCGGGCGCAGCGACTGCAGCGCTGCAATGGCCTGCGTGGTCTGGCGCTTGGCGCGGCCTTCCATCCACTTGCCGAGCTGTACCAGCGTGATGACCACGGCGGAGCTCTCGAAGTACACATGGGGGGCCGTCTCCGTGGCAGGGCCGCCGGATGCCATGGGCATGTCGCCGTGCACAGGCATCGTGATGCCGTGGCGCATCCACAGCCAGACGGACAGGAGCCAGGCTGCGGAAGTGCCCAGGGCAACCAGGAGTTCCATGTTGCCGGTGCGCTGCTGGAGGGCATGCCATGCGGCGCGGTAGAAGCGCAGGCCCAGAGTGAACTGCACCAGGGTGGCGAGGAGGAACTGCAGCCACACGGGGACCAGCATGTGGGCGCGCTCGCTGCCCAGCCAGGGAATGGCCAGCATGGGGGCCACCAGCGGGATGCACAGGATCAGGCCTGCGAGCACAGGCAGAAAATCGCGTGGAATGCCGAGTACCCGCTCCTGCGACAGCGGCTGGAGCCCGGCGTGGGCGCGGGGCACATAGCCGGCGTTGCGGATGGCCCGCAGCAGCGCGGCCGGGGCCTGCGTGGGCGAGGAGGCTGTATGCGCGAGGGCGGGCGTGAGCGTGACCCGGGCCGTTTCGGTGGCGAGATTGACATTGGCATCCGCCACGCCGTCGACCTTCTTGAGGGCCCGTTCGACGCGGGCCACGCAGGAGGCACAGGTCATGCCGTCGATGCCGATGTCCAGGGTGCACTGGGCCGCGCCGTCGGGGGAGTGGGTTGGAGAGGTCGGTGCAGGGACGGGAGCGGGGGTGGGAGGACGAGAGGAACTGTTCATGGCGATGCAGGGGGAAAAAGAGGAAGCGGGAGGGGGTCCGGCCGGAAAGGGGAGAATGGAAGCCCGGTTCCTGGCGTGGGACGAGCCCCGACAGCGCAGAGGCTAGACCTTGCCATGAGGGAAAGGTCAACCCGATGGCATCTCCCCTGCCCGGAGGCGGGCTGTGTCTTGACCTTGCCATGGTGGCAAGGTGGAGACTGATGCGTGGTTTTCATTTTTCGTCGTTTTCTGTTGAGGAGATATCCATGAGCGAAGCCCTTCGTCTGACGGTCACCGGCATGACCTGTGGCCACTGCGAGAAAGCCGTGACCCGTGCCATTCACCAGCTCGATGCCCAGGCCGAAGTCCATATCGACCGGGCCGCCAATCTGGTCGAGGTCAAGACCTCGGCCGATCCGCAGGCCCTGTGTGCCGCCATCACCGAAGAGGGCTACCAGGCTGCGCCCCAGGCCTGATTCGGCAAGGGGATGCGCCCTTCTCCTATAGAGCAGTTTGGCTTGTCCCCGTATGGCAGGCGGTTATCCCGTCCTGATGCACACTTTATACACAGCCTTGTCCACATCATGGGGATGCAGACAGGGCTGCCCCCCATGCAAGGAGCAATGACATGCAGACAGTTCGTCTTTCCCTGATGGCCGTGGCGGCCACCCTGGCCCTGGGCGCCACAGCGGCGCAGGCCGCCAGCTATGAAATCGATCCCGCCCATACGCACACCACGTTCGAGATCGGCCACTTCGGGACTTCCACCAACCGTGCGCGCTTCGACAAGACCACGGGCTCCATCGAGCTCGACCGTGCCCACCATCGCGGCCGTGTCGATGTCTCCATCCACACCGACACCATCAGCTCCGGCACCGAGCATTTCGATGCCCATCTCAAGAGCGCCGACCTGTTCGACAGCGCACGCTATCCGACCATCCGCTTCGTGTCGGACCGCTTCGTGTTCCAGGGCGACAAGCTCGTGTCGGTTCCGGGCCAGCTCACCCTGCTGGGCAAGACCCATCCGGTCACGCTCAAGGCTGTGCACTTCAACTGCTACAAGAGCCCGATGTTCAATGGCCGTGAAGTCTGCGGCGGCGACTTCGAGACCACCATCGACCGTACCCAGTGGGGCATGGACTACCTCGTGAAGATGGGCATGCCCACTTCCGTGCACCTCATCACGCAGATCGAGGCCGTGCAGAAGTGAGCCATCCGGTAGCCCCCCTCCCCTCCCTGGCTTCGGTGAGCTGGCCGGTGAATGTCGGCCAGGCTGCGCGTCTCGCGGGCCTCAGCCCGAAGATGGTGCGGTACTACGAGAGTCTGGGGCTGCTGGGCGACATTGCCCGCAGCGAGGGGGGATACCGGCTCTATGGCCAGTCGGAGGTGCAGGCCCTGTGCTTCATCCGGCGCAGCCGTGCCGTGGGATTCGACATGGAGCAGACGGCCAGCCTGCTCGATCTGTGGCGCAACCCCACGCGCAGCAGTGCGCAGGTCAAGGCGCTTGCGCAGGCGCAGGTCGAACGCCTGGAGCGCCGCATCGCCGACCTGCAGGCCATGCAGGCCACACTCGAGACGCTGGTGCATGCCTGCCATGGCGACCAGCGTCCCGAGTGTGCGATTCTCGATTCGCTGGGCAGCGCGCAGGAGCCTGCTTGCTGCGAGGGCGGCAGAATGTAACGGATCCGCAGCCAGAGGCGCCGAATCCGCGATTCTGTTACAAACGTACCGCCCCGGGTAGTCGGGAGGCAAACTTTCAGGGCATACTGTGCGCGAGGCGGCCCAGGCCACAAAGGCACCGCCGCATTGCTAGACAACCCGAGGATTACCATGTCTGTTCAAAAACTGTTCACGCGGTCCCTGATCGCTGCTTCCATGTTCGGCCTGCTCGGCGGTGCCGCATTCGCTGCAGAAAAGGCTGCTCCGGCTGCCCAGAAGCAGGCCAATCCCATGATGCAGCTCAAGTCCGCACTGAAGATCTCCTCCTCGCAGGAAGGAGCCTGGAACAACTTCGTGGCGGCCTATTCCAACCGCTTCGTGCCGAGCCGCAACCCCTCTCCCCAGGAATTCAACAGCTGGAAGACTCCCCAGCGCGTCGATTTCCTCAAGAGCCTGCGCGGCGAGGAAACCGCCTTCATCAACAAGCGCTATGACGCTTCCGTGGCGCTCTATGGCCAGCTCAACGACGAACAGAAGAAGCAGTTCGACATGATGACTGCTACCCCCGTGGCCAGCAACCAGCCGGCTGCGCCTGCCAAGGGCAAGAAGCACAAGTAAGCATCTGCCTCCCGCCCGGTGGTGTCACCGGGTGGTGTGCATGGCATGCCTGCACCCGATCCGCCCACGAGGCGGATTTTTCATGCCTGCGGCAGCCGACTGTGCCGCAGCGTGCGCTCGGAGGCGCCGTGATTTCCCGTGTCGGGGCAAGGACTTGGCGCAACCGCGGATGTGGGGTGCCGGGATTGCGGCTATGCTGTCGACCGCCCCTGATCCGCTCCCTGACCTGCTGGATGACCCTGACCCATGTTCGGACTGACTGAAGCCCAGATTTCCCAATTCGGCCTGACCTTCGGGGTCGGTGCCTTCATGCTCTACATGATCTTCATCATTGCCAATCTGGCCTGGAAGTCCAAGGCCGGCAAGGCGGGGACGTTCTGGCTCTTTCTGGCTCTGGGCCTTGGCTTTACCGGTTTTGTGGCCAAGCTGCTGATCGAATACGTGATCGAATCCCGCCACCTGCTCTGAGGCCGAGGAGGGGCCTCCGTGCCCCGGATTCAGACCTCGGATGCCACGCGCTCAGGGCATGCACCGGGCAGCTGCGCGAGCTGCCGGTCATGCAGCTGGCGCAGAAACAGCATGGCGCACAGGCCCCCGATGAGTGCGAAGGCCATGTCCGACTGGGTGTCCCACGGATCGCCCTGGGTGCCGAGAAAGGCATCGGCCGCCTGGCCCGAGGCTTCGGCCACGCCCCATTCGACGAGTTCATAGCAGGCGCTCACGGCCATCACGATGCACACGCACAGAAAGGCCAGCATGCGCGGCCCCAGGCCATAGCGCGCCCGCACCAGAATCTCGCGTGCCGCCAGGGCCGGCACCAGTCCCTGGAAAAAGTGCCCGACCTTGTCGTAGGGGTTGCGCGAGGTGCCCAGCCAGTGTTCCATGAAGAAGCCCAGGGGAGCCTTGGCGTAGGTGTAGAGCCCACCGTGGATCAGCACCAGCGCATGCACGAAGATCAGGGCGTAGAGCATGGTGGTGAGGGGATAGCGCCTGTGGGTGGCCACCAGCAGCGGCACCACCACCATCACCGGAAAGGTTTCGAGGAACCAGGTGAGCCGGTCGGCGGTCTGCCAGCAGGTGGCGATCATGATGCACAGCAGGAGGAGTCCCCCCGCCACCAGCCAGGGGGTGCGGGGATCGGTGCGGGAGGCTGCCGAGGCGTCCCGAGAGAGAGGAGAAAGGTCCATGGCAGGTCTGTTCCGGAGGA
The DNA here is from genome assembly GCF_041912815.1 of Allobrachymonas sp. Lineage (NCBI taxonomy): Bacteria > Pseudomonadati > Pseudomonadota > Betaproteobacteria > Burkholderiales > Comamonadaceae > Allobrachymonas > Allobrachymonas sp. The sequence goes on from NZ_JAYRLV010000009.1 coordinate 83,153, forward strand.
TGCGGAGGTGCAGGAAAGGGAGGATGTCCCGAGTATGCCCTGGGCTCCGTGTGCGGGAACAGGCTGGGAGCGGGGCCGGTTGCTGCCATGGCCTATGCTTCGGGGCTGGATAGTCGAGTTTCCCGATCACCCGGGCAGGCCATGGTGGCCCTGCCTGCAGGAGGACGTTTCCCATGTCGCAACTTCTCTTTTTCTGTGGCCATGCCGGTACGGGCAAGACCACGCTGGCCAGACGTCTGGTGCGCCACTGGCATGCGCAGCCGGCGGCGGGAGCGTGGTGCCTGCTCGACAAGGACACGCTCTATGGCGCCTACAGTGCCGAGGTGATGGGCCTGCTCACGGGCGACCCGAACGACCGGGACAGCCCTGTGTATCTGCAGCATCTGCGTGATCCCGAGTACCGGGGGCTGTTGGACACGGCACGTGACAACCTGGCCACAGGAGGGAATGTGGTGGTGGTCGGGCCGCTGTCGCGCGAGGTGCGGGCGCACCGGCTTGCCGACCGGGCATGGCTGGGGGTGGGGCCCGAGGTGCAGATCAGCATTGTGTGGGTGCAGCTTGCGGAAGCGGAGGCCCGGCGTCGCATCGAGCAGCGTGCCCATCCCAGCGATGCCTGGAAGCTGGCCCACTGGGACCAGTACCATCCGCGCCTCTTTCGGCCGGAGCCGGCCGAGTATCCCGAGCTGCTGATGTTCGACAACACGGAGCCGGGAGAGGCCGGATGGGAGCGGCTGTGCACGGCGCTCGATGCCCGCATGGGGAGAGGTCCGGCCTTCCGGTAGGCGTGGACAGGAGTCAGATGGCAGAGCCGTCCGCGTCCGGTGCGGCCGGAAAGTGCCCCTGCAGAATGGCCCGCAGCGCCCGGGTGATGGCGGGACGGTCGATCTCCTGGCCGGCCAGGTGGGTGATGGTGGGGCTGGAATCGAGCGTGATGCAGATGGCCCCCAGCACCAGCGTATGGAAGACGGCCGGGTGCTGGCTCTGCACGATGCCGGCGTCGATGGCCTCCTGCCACAGGGGTTCACAGATGCGGTAGAAAGGTTCTGCCAGGCTGGTGTTGAGCGCATCAAGCCGCCAGCCCGGGGAGTGCAGCTCGCGGCTGAAGAAGAGAAAGACCTCGCGCCGCTGCGCGGCCAGGCCGATGAAGAAATCGATGGCGGCATGCATGCGGGCCACGAGCGGTTCTGCCCCGCCGATGATGGCGCGCAGGGTGGGGGCATGCTCCTCCTGCCGTTCGACAATGGCGCCGAGGGCCGCCTGCCAGAGTCGCGCCTTGGAGCCGAAGTGGTGACTCACCATGGCCGGGTCGAGTCCAGCACCTTCGGCAATGGTGCGCAGGCTGGCGCCATCGAATCCGTGCTGGCCGAAGATGGTGACAGCCACTTCCAGCAGCCGGGATCGGCCGTCCGCACAGGGGGTCTGCGAAGCAGCCGGTCGACCCGGGCGCCGGGTGGTGCGAGGGGGCGAGGAAGCAAGGACGTCGGTCATGGCAAAACGGCTCGGAAGGATGTCGGACTCATTTATTCAACATGTGTTGAGTTACAATGCGGATCATCGGAGGTCCGGGGCTGCGGTGCAAGATGCTGTGGCGCGCTGGTGCATGTGGAAAGAGGTGTGGACCTGTGGTCTGCCGCCTGACAGACGGGTCCCCGGTTTCCTCCCATAATGATTCCATGACCTGCCTCTGCCGTGGTGCCTCGCGCCGGAGCAGGGCTGTGTCCTGCAGGCTGCCCGGGATCTTTGCGGGTATTGTGGCCTGAGATGATGAGGTGTCATGAACTTGCCCGAGCATTCTTTCTGTCCGTTGCGCACGATCATGGCGGGGACCATGGTGGCCCTGGGGCTTCTGGGGTGTGCATCCGCTCCCCGGCCCGAGCCACCGGTGGCGGCCCTGCCCTCTTCCTATCCGGTGGCCGTGCGAGCCCAGGAACAGCAGGAAGCGGCTGCGACGGTGCTGCGCTGGGACGATCTTTTTCCCGATCCGGACCTGCACCGGCTGTTGCAGGCGGCGCTCGATTACAACAGCGACCTGCGGGCTTCCGTCGCCCGTGTGGAGGAGGCGCGCGCCTCGGCCGGGCTGCAGCGGGCCAATTCGCTGCCCGCCATCGGCATGGGAGCGCAGGGCATCCGCAGCCGGGTCGATCTGCCCATCGATCAGGTGCCCTCGGGGGCGCTGCCGCAGCCATGGGCGGCGATGCTGCAATCGGTCGATCGCACACAGATTCTTTCCACCTACCAAGCCGGGGTGGTGCTCACGCCCTATGAAATCGACTTCTGGGGCAAGATCCGCCAGCTCAATCAGGCCGCGCGCGATACCTATCTGGCCAGCGCCGAGGCGCAGCAGGCATTCCGCACCAGCCTGATGGCGCTGGTCACCGACACCTGGCTGCAGGGGCTGGAGCTGCAGGAGCGGCTGGCGCTGGCGCACCGCACGCTGGCGGCCAACGAGGAAAGCCACCGCATCATGCGGCGCCGGGCAGCGGTGGGACTGATTTCGGACATGGAGGTGCGCCAGACCGAGAGTCTGGTGGCGAGCACCCGCGCCGATGTGGCGGCACTCGAACGCAGTCTGGCACAGAACCGCGCCCTGCTCACCCAGCTCACGCACCTGCCCGATCCCCCCAAGGCACAGGGCGAGCATCCGCTCACCCGGCTGGCAGACCGCCCGCTGCCAGCGGGGCTGCCTTCCACGCTGCTGACGCGGCGACCGGACATCCGTGCGGCCGAATGGCAGCTGCGCGCCGCGCGGGCCAATGTGGCGGCAGCCCGGGCTGCATTTCTGCCCAGCGTCACGCTCACGGGGGCGGGGGGCGCCATCAGCGATTCCTTCTCCAATCTGTTCGACCATGCCTACGGGGCGTGGCTGTTTGTGCCGAGCATTCACATGCCGCTGTTCGACGGCGGACGCACCCAGGCGCATCTCGATCTGGCCGAAGCCCGGCGTAACGAGCTGGTGGCGCAGTACGAGAGCAGCATCCGTGGGGCGTTTCGAGAAGTGTCCGAGCTGATGGCGGCTCGGCACTGGCTGGCCGAGCAGGAAAAGGACGTCCGGGAGCTGGTGGCGGCGCAGGGCGATCGCGAGCGCATTGCCTTGAAGCGCTATGACCGTGGCTATAACAGCTATTTCGAAGTGCTCGATGCCGAGCGTTCCCGCTTTGCGGCCGAACAGGGGCTGGTGCAGCTGCACCGCGCCCGCCTGAGCAGTCTGGTGGGGCTGTACAAGGCGCTCGGCGGTGATGCGGCCATTGCGTTCGTATCCACGGAGCCCGCAGGCGCTGCACCGTCTGCGCTGACTGCATCAGCTGCATCGGCATCCATGCGTGCCGCCGCACCGGCGGCCACCGTTCAGGAAGGAATCCAACCGTGACATTCACTCGCAAGCAACAATGGCTGGCAGCTGCAGCGGCGACAGTCGCCGTGGTCGCCGGGGGCTGGTGGTACTGGCAGCACCAGCAGGCTGGCCGCGATCCAGAGGGCTTTGCGTCGGGCAACGGCCGCATTGAGGCCACCGAGGTGGATATTGCCGCCAAGGGCGCCGGACGGGTGCAAGACATTCTGGTCAATGAGGGCGATCCGGTGAAGGTGGGGCAGGTGGTGGCCCACATGGACAACACCTCCATGCAGGCGGTGCTGCACCAGGCCGAGGCCCAGCTGCTTGATGCGCAGAGCAAGAAGGTGTCGGCCCTGGCGCTGGTGTCCAAGACCCGTGCCGACCTTGTCACCGCCGAGGCCGTGCTGCGCCAGCGTGAGGGAGAGCGCGGCATGGCGCGCACCACGCTCGGACGTACCCAGTCGCTGCTGGCCGATCGGGCCATTTCGCAGCAGCAGGTCGACGAGGACCGCACACGCGTGAACAGCACCGAATCGGCCGTGTCGGTGGCACGTGCCCAGATTCAGGCCGTCAAGGAAGGGCTGCAGGTGGCCCAGGCCCAGGTGCGGCAGGCGCAGGCCGGCATTGATGCGGCCCAGGCGGGGGTGGCCCGCATTCGCAGCGAGCTCGACGACACCGATCTCAAGGCGCCCCGCAGCGGCCGCATCCAGTACCGTGTGGTGCAGCCCGGCGAGGTGGTGGGTGCAGGGGGGCGTGTGCTCAGCATGCTCGATCTGCACGATGTCTACATGACCTTCTTCCTGCCCGACGAGGTGGCAGGGCAGGTCGGACTCGGCAACGAGGTGCGCATCGTGCTCGATGCCGCGCCCGGGTTCGTGATTCCGGCCACGGTGAGCTATGTGGCGGGTGTGGCGCAGTTCACGCCCAAGGCGGTGGAGACCCGGAACGAGCGCCAGAAGCTCATGTTCCGCGTCAAGGCGCGGGTGGACCCGGCACTGCTCCAGAAGTACCAGAACCAGGTCAAGTCCGGCATGACCGGCGTGGCCCACGTGCGGCTCGATGCGCGCCATGACTGGCCGCAGAACCTGCAAGTCCATCTGCCATGACCGCTGCCTCCGACGCCCCTCTTGCCGTGGGGAGCGCTTCTTCTGCTCCCGCGACTCCGGACGGGGCGCCTGCGGCTCCGTCCGTGGCCAGCCTGCGCGGAGTGACCCACCGCTACGGCGCCACGCGGGCCAACGACCACATCGACCTCGACCTGCCGGCCGGGTGCATGGTGGGCCTGATCGGGCCAGACGGGGTGGGCAAGTCCACTCTGCTGGGGCTCATTGCGGGCGCCCGCCGGATCCAGGAAGGACAGGTGCACGTGCTCGGTGGCGACATGGCCGATGCCGAGCACCGCCGTGTGAGCTGCGGACGCATCGCCTACATGCCGCAGGGACTCGGCAAGAATCTCTACCCCACCCTGTCGGTGTTCGAGAACATCGACTTCTTCGGGCGCCTGTTCGGGCAGACACGGGCCGAGCGCCGGCGCCGTATCGCCGAGCTGCTGGCGGCCACCGGCATGTCGCCCTTTGCCGATCGCCCTGCCCAGAAGCTCTCGGGGGGCATGAAGCAGAAGCTCGGGCTGTGCTGTGCGCTCATCCACGATCCCGATCTGCTCATCCTCGACGAGCCCACCACGGGGGTCGACCCGCTCTCGCGGCGCCAGTTCTGGGAACTCATCGACCGCATCCGCCGGGGACGGCCGCAGATGAGCGTGCTCGTTGCCACCGCCTACATGGAAGAAGCCGAGCAGTACGACTGGCTCGTGGCCATGGATGCCGGGCGGGTGCTGGCCACCGGCACGCCCGGGGAGCTCAGGGCACGCACCGGCACGGCCACCCTGGAGGAGGCCTTTCTGCACCTGCTCCCCCCCGAGCGCCTGCAGGGGCACGAGGCCCTGGTCATTCCACCGCTCGACGTGGCACAGGCTCCGGTGGTGATCGACGCCAAGGGGCTGCGCAAGGCCTTCGGCGACTTCGTGGCTGTGGATGACGTGACGCTGCAGGTGCGCCGGGGCGAGATCTTCGGCTTTCTCGGCTCCAACGGCTGCGGCAAGTCCACCACCATGAAGATGCTCACCGGCCTGCTGCCGCCGACCCGGGGAGAAGCCCTGCTGTTCGGCGAGCGCATGGACGCCGACAACATGGCCACCCGCAGCCGGGTGGGCTATATGTCGCAGGGGTTCTCGCTGTATTCGGAGCTGTCGGTGCGGCAGAACCTGCTGCTGCACGCCCGGCTGTTCCACCTGCCGGCCGAGCGGATCGCGCCGCGCATGCGCGAGCTCACCGAGCGATTTGGCCTCGACGACGTGCTCGACCAGCAGCCCGATGCCCTGCCGCTCGGCATGCGGCAGCGGCTGCAGCTCGCCGTGGCCGTCCTGCACCATCCGGATGTGCTGATCCTCGACGAGCCGACCTCGGGGGTCGATCCGATCGCCCGCGACGAATTCTGGTCCCTCATGATCGACCTGTCCCGCCGGGACGGGGTCACCATCTTCATCTCCACCCACTTCATGAACGAGGCGGCGCGCTGCGACCGCATCTCGCTCATGCATGCCGGCCATGTGCTGGCCTGCGACACCCCCGCCGCGCTGGTGGCCGCGCGCGGAGCGCCCACGCTGGAGGCGGCCTTCATCGACTACCTGGAAGACGCCATGGGCCGCAGCGGCGAGGCCGCCCTGCCGGAAGAAGCGGCACAGGCAGCTGTGCCAGCCCCGCCCTCCCCGGCCTCGTCCCCGGTGCCCGCAGCACGGCCTGCTGCGGTGGCGGCCCCGCCGCGCTGGAGCCTGGCGCGGCTGCTGAGCTACAGCGCCCGCGAAACGCTCGAACTGCGCCGCGATCCCATCCGCCTCGCCATGGCGCTGCTCGGCAGCGTGCTGCTGATGATGGTGCTTGGCTACGGCATCCGGCTCGATGTGGAAAACCTCAACTACGCCGTCCTCGACCAGGACCAGAGCCGTCTGAGCCAGGACTACACCTTGCAAATCGCGGGCTCGCGCTACTTTCGGCAGCGCCCTGCCCTGCACAGCCTGCAGGAGCTGGATGCACGCATGAAGACCGGCGAGCTGGCGCTGGCGCTGCAGATCCCGCCGGGATTCGGGCGCGATCTGGAACGTGGTGCCCGTCCGCAGATCGGGGCCTGGGTGGACGGCTCCATGCCGCTGCGTGGCGAGACCGTGTCCGGCTACCTGCAGGCCATGCATCTGCAGACGCTGCAGACCTGGGCCCGGGAGTTCACCGGGCAGTCGATGCAGGTGCCGCTGTCGGTCGATACCCGCTACCGCTACAACCCGGATATGCAGAGCCTTGTGGCCATGGTGCCCGCCATGATCCCCATCCTGCTCGTCTTCATCCCCTCGATGCTCATGGCACTCGGAGTGGTGCGCGAGAAGGAGCTGGGCTCCATCATGAACATGTACACCACCCCGGTCACGCGGGTGGAGTTCCTGCTCGGCAAGCAGCTGCCCTACATCGCCCTTGCCATGATGAGCTTCCTGCTCGTGTTCCTGCAGGCCCTGCTGCAGTTCGGGGTGGCCTTCACCGGCAGCCTGCCGGCCTATGTGCTGAGCACGCTGGTGTATGTCACGGCCACCACGGGGCTGGGGCTGCTGGCCTCCTCGCTCACCCGCAGCCAGGTGGCTGCCATTGCCGGCACGGCCATTGCCTCGATGATCCCGGCCATCCAGTACTCAGGGCTGATCGACCCGGTCAGCTCGCTGCAGGGGCTGGGACGCTTCATCGGCATGATCTATCCCACCTCCTACTACCTCACCATCAGCCGGGGGGCCTTTTCCAAGGCGCTGGGCTTTGGCGAACTCGCCAGCGCCCTGTGGCCCCTGCTGCTCATGGTGCCCGTGCTGACCCTGCTGTCTGTGCGCTTTCTCAAGAAACAGGCCGACTGACATGTCCGACGACGACCGCACCGCCATCCGCCTGCAGGCCGCGCGCGCCAGCGTGCGGCGCAGCCTGCAGAACATCTACTTCCTGGGAATCAAGGAATTCTTCAGCCTGCTGCGCGACTGGGCCATGATGGGCGTGATCGTCTTCATGTTCACCGGGGCCGTGCTCGCCGATGCACGCGCCAAGCCCGACACCCTGAGCAACGCGGCCATCGCCGTCGTCGACGAGGACCAGTCCGCCCTCTCGCAGCGGCTCATTGACGCGCTGCGTCCCCCCTACTTCATGCCCCCGCGTCTCATAGGCCGGGAGCAGATGGACCGCGTCATGGACATGGGCGAGGACACCTTCGTGCTCGACATCCCGCCCAACTTCCAGCGCGATCTGGTGGCAGGGCGGCATCCGGCCCTGCAGCTCAACGTCGATGCCACCCGGCAGAGCCAGGCCCTCTCCGGCCCCGGCTACGTCGAGACCATCCTGGTCGAGGAAGTGCTCGCCTGGGCCCAGAACCACCGCAGTGCCGATCTGCCCCTGCCCACCGATCTGGTGGTGCGCGTCAAGTACAACCCCAACCTCTACGGCTCGTGGTTCGGGGGGCTGACCAGCATCATCAACAACCTCACCCTGCTGTCGATCGTGCTCGCAGGGGCGGCGCTCATCCGCGAGCGCGAGCACGGCACCATCGAGCACCTGCTGGTCATGCCCGTCACCTCGCTGGAGATCATGCTCTCCAAGGTCTGGAGCATGAGCGTGGTGGTGCTCGGGGGAGCGCTGCTGGCGCTCACCGTCATCGTGCGGGGGGTGCTCGGCGTGCAGGTCAACGGCTCGGTGGCGCTGTTCGCCCTCGGCACGCTCATCTACCTGTTCTCCACCACCTCGCTCGGCATCTTTCTCGGCACGCTCGCGCGCAGCATGCCGCAGTTCGGCCTGCTGGCCATCCTGGTGCTGCTGCCACTCATCGTGCTCTCGGGGGCCATCACGCCGCTCGAAAGCATGCCCGAGGCCGTGCGCCTGCTCATGTCGGCGACGCCCACCATCCACTTCGTGAGCTTCGCACAGGGCGTGCTGTTCCGGGGCGCCGGGATCGAGACCATCTGGCCCTCGCTCCTGGCCATCTGCGTGACGGGATCGGTCTTCTTCTGGATCGCCAACGTCCGGCTGCGCAAGACCATCGGCGAAATGGAATAGGCACAGGCGCCACCCGCAGGAGAGCGCTGCGCCGTGTGACGGCGGCGGGAGACGAAGGCGGCTGGTGCCGCGTCCTCAGGTGCCGGAAAGGGCGTCGTCGACGTCGTTGGCTGCGTCGAGCGAGGCAGAGACAGGTACCCGCCGACAGGCCATGAGGGGATCCTCGGCATCCACGGGCTTGCGCAGGCCCGTGCCCATCGAGGGCATGAACAGAATGCGCTGTTCGCGCTCGGACATGATGCTTTCCAGCGTGACCTGGTCAAGCACGACCAGAAAGGCATGCAGGGCCTTGCCCAGCACCTCGCGCAGGTGACAGCTGCCGGTGAGCAGGCACTGGCTGCCGTCCGCAAAGCATTCGACCAGATGGAAGTCCCGCTCCATGTGGCGCACCACATCGCCGATGACGATCTTGCTGGCCTCCCGCGCCAGCCGCAGGCCCCCTCCCTTGCCCCGCAGGCCATCCACGTAGCCGGCGCGGATGAGCTGGTTGACGACTTTCATGAGATGGCTGCGGGAAATGCCGAAGCGATCGGAGATTTCCTGGATGGTCACCAGCCGGTGGCCATTGGCCTGCAGATAGATCAGGACACGCAACGCGTAATCCGTATGCTGGGTAATGTGCACGGTGAGGGAAAGAGAACTGCAAATGAATGCAAGGCAGTATACGTGAGGGGATTTTTGCTGTCACGCGGCTTTGCGCCGGCTCCTTCCCTCTCCCACGGGGCCGCCACAGATTCTGCGGTGGTGCATGACCTGCGTCACGAAATCTGCAGATCGTGTTGCGGTTCGCGTGCCACGTTCGAGCCCGTCCCTGACGGATTCAGGCAGACGGAGGCTCTTCAGTCCACCGGCAGCGAGGTGCGCATGAACACCGGACGCAGCACGAAGCTGGTGTGCACCCCCGTCACCCCCTCGATGCGGGTGAGTTTGCCGAGCAGCAGCTGCTGGAAGTCCTTCATGTCGCGCACCACCACCTTGATCTGGTAGTCGGACTGCTGTCCGGTGATGAGCAGGCACTCCAGCACTTCCGGGATGTCCTGCACCAGCGTCTCGAAGTGGGCAAACCGCTCGGGCGTGTGCTTGTCCATGGAAATGCCGATCAGAGCCATGAGCGTGAACCCCATCTTGTGGGCATCGAGCATGGCCCGGTAGCCTGCGATCAGGCCGCTTTCCTCCAGCGCCCGCACACGCCGCAGACAGGGCGAAGGAGACAGTCCCACCTGCTCGGCGAGCTCCTGGTTGCTCAGGCGTCCATGCTCCTGCAGCACGGCGAGGATCTTGCGGTCGTAACGGTCCATTTCCATGAAATTGCTCACTTTCGATGAAAAGAGAAATTATCTGCCTCATTTTGGCGAATCTGCCCGCACAACGCCAGCATATTGCGCAGCATGCGGCCTACCATACACACATTGGATATCGCATCGGCAACCGCTCCGGCTTCTGCCGCACGATGCCAAAGGGATCGCCCACCGGCCACTCCGTGTGACACACGACACGGCAGCATCCACCCTGTACCCCCTTCACGAGAGGGAGCCCACAGGCGGCCAGCTCCTCACGAGGGACTCGGGTGCATACCCGTCTGCACCGGGCGCCCTGCAGGGCTGCCCCGGCTGCTTCCACTCTCCTTCCCCTCCCTGCTTTCTCCTCCCCCCATCCTGGACGATGCCCCTTGCAGGGGACTTTCGGGGCCTGTGTGGCGTGGCCTGTGTCCGGGGATTGCTGGCTCAGCCTTCTCTGCCGCTGCCGGCACAGCGGCAGGATTGTCATTTTGTAAGAGACGCCAGCAACTGCAGCAATCCGTTCTCCACTGAGTGCCTTGGCGCTATATTTTCAGGGCAGTTGGATCTTTTCATTTTCAATTCTTGTAAAGGAATCTGTCATGACGAGTCATTCTTCCCTCAAGCTGGATCAGTCGGCCATCGAGAAGTCCAAGAAAAGCCTGGATGACGGTGCCGTCACCCCCAGCATTGCGCCGTGGGCCGCAGACATCTGTGCGCTGCTCAATGCTTCGCTCGCGACCGAGTGGGTCTGCGTGCTGCGCTATCGCCGCCATGCCTGCACCGCCAAGGGACTGGCCTCTCCCAAGATCGCCGAGGAGTTTCTGGTGCATGCCAACGAGGAGCTGGCCCATGCCGACCTTCTGGCCGAGCGCATCGTGCAGCTGGGCGGTTCGCCCGATCTCAACCCCGATACCCTGTCCAAGCGCAGCCATGCCGACTACGACGACAGCACCGACCTCAAGGCCATGATCCGGGCCAACCTGGTGGCCGAGCGCGTCGCGGTGGAAACCTACCGCCAGATCATCCAGCTCGTGGCCGACAAGGACCCCACCACCAAGCGCATGCTCGAAGGCATCCTCGAACAGGAAGAGGAACACGCCGAGGAGCTTTCCGACTGGCTGGAGGACTGACATGCGTGCCCGCCGTCTGGCCTGGGGAGCCCTGGGCGTGGCTGGTGCAGTGGCGGGGGCCGTGGCCCTGCAGGGCTGCGCCACCCGCCTGCCTGCGGGCATCGAGCCCGTGCGCCACTTTGCCCTCGACCGCTATCTGGGCACCTGGTACGAGATCGCCCGGCTCGACCACTCGTTCGAGCGCGGGCTGGAGCAGACCACTGCCACCTACAGCCTCCAGCCCGATGGCAGCGTGCAGGTGGTCAACCGGGGCTTCGATCCCCGCGCCGGGAGCTGGAAGCAGGCCACCGGCAAGGCCCGGTTCGTGCAGGGGCCGGATGTGGCCCATCTCAAGGTCTCGTTCTTTGGCCCGTTCTATGGGGCCTACGGCGTGTTCGTGCTCGATCCGCAGTACCGCTATGCCCTGGTGAGCGGGGCAGACCGGTCGTATCTGTGGGTGCTGTCGCGCACGCCCACGCTGCCCGCAGGAGAGCTCGATCTTCTGCTGCTGCAGGCACGGGCAGCGGGCTTCGACACCGACCGCCTCGTCTACCCACGCCAGCAGGCGGTCCAGCCCTGAACTCCACCGTGCCGGCTCCTGACTGCAGGAGCCGGCCTTGGCCTGCGGGGGAGCGGGGATGCATCACTCCGCTGCGCGTCGCAGGCGCAGCATCTGGTGCAGCAGGATGGCGCCGAACGTGGCAGTGCCAATGCCGCCGAGCCGGAAGTTGCCGAACGCCAGTGTGAAGTCCCCGGTGCCCAGCACCAGCGTGATGGCTGCCACCATGAGGTTTCCGGTATCGCCAAAATCCACGTGGTTGCGCACCCAGATGTTGGCCCCCGACACGGCGATCAGGCCGAACACCACGATACTCACACCGCCCATCACCGGCAGCGGAATGGCCTGGATCACCGCCCCGAACTTGGGGCTGAACCCGAGCACGATGGCAATGCAGGCTGCGGCCACGAACACGGCGGTGGAATAGATGCGGGTGGCAGCCATCACGCCGATGTTTTCGGCATAGGTGGTCACCCCGGGCCCGCCGGCGGCTCCGCTCACCATGGTGGCCAGACCGTCGCCGATGAAGGCGCGCCCCATGTAGGCATCGAGCTTGCGGCCCGTCATGGCCGTGACGGCCTTGATGTGGCCCAGATTCTCGGCCACCAGAATGAACACCACCGGCACGATGAGCAGCATGGCGTCGCTGTGGAACACAGGGTGGGCAAAGGTCGGCGTGCCCAGCCAGGCGGCCCGCGCGATGCCGGAGAAATCCATGGGGGTGCCGAGGCCGAATCCGTTGGTGAGCAGCACATACACGGCTGTCGCCACCAGCAGCCCCAGCAGGATCAGCAGCCGCTGCAGCATGCCGCGCGTCATCACGGCCACCAGTGCCACACACAGGAAGGTGACGGCCTGCATCCAGCTGTCGAAGTTGCCGTGGGCCATGTTCTTGACGGGGATGGAGGCGAGGTTGAGCCCGATCACGGCCACGACCGCGCCGGTGACCACCGGCGGCATCAGGGTCTCGATCCAGCGTGTGCCGATGGCCTGCACCACCGCCCCGATGAGGGCATACGCAAGTCCGCACGCGATGATGCCCCCGAGCGCCACCGCGATGCCCGTGTTGGGGCCCTTGCCGGAATAGCCGGTGGCGGCGATCACCACGCCGATGAAGGCAAAGCTGCTGCCCAGATAGCTCGGCACGCGGCCGGCCGTGAGCACAAAGAAGATCAGCGTGCCGATTCCGCTCATCAGAATGGCGAGGTTGGGATCGAAGCCCATCAGGATGGGGGCCAGCACCGTGGAGCCGAACATGGCCACCACGTGCTGCATGCCCATCAGCCCGGTCTGGGGCCACGAGAGCCGTTCCTCCGGCCCGATCACGCCACCGTTGCGCAGCACCGCCGTGGTCTTTTCCGTCCATTGCACAAAGGACATCCGAATACTCCTGAACAAGCAAGCGAGCCCCTCTGCGTCCCTGCCCCGCCCCGCTTGGCAGGGGCTGGCGCAGGGCACGGAGGAGCTGCAGAATGAGGAAGAGGCGCCGCAGAAAGACTCAGCGCACCAGCAGCACGGGCACCGTGCACTCCGCTAGCACCTTGGTGGCGACCGAGCCCATGACCAGGCTGCCGAGCGCCCCGTAGCCGTGCGAGCCCATCACCACGAGGTGGAAGTCGCCTTCCTGGGCGACCTGCGCGATGATCGATCCGGGGGTGCCGACCTTGCCCACGACGCGTGGGTGGATGTCATGCATGGCCAGGAACTTGACCACCGGGTCCGTCACCTTGGCGGATTCCTCGGCGTAGTACTGCAGCAGGACTTCCTTGCTGATGGCGCTGGTGGCCCGGTTGGGCAGCTGGGGCACGACGGTCAGCAGAACATAGTCGTTGCGGCCGGACATGAACATCTCGCGGTTTTCCACGAGATAGGCCAGCATTTTCTTGGTGTAGGGGCTGCCGTCGACGGCGAGCAGGACTTTCATGGCAATCTCCTGTGAGACAGTCCCCGGACACGGGGCTGCCGGTGGAGGAGACAGGCGCACCGTGCACCGCCCGGGCAAGCCAGGCCATCGGCACCTCTGTCTCCGTCAGGAAGAATTGGACCACATTGCCCCTGCCGTGGCACAGGGCCCCCAGCGGGAAGAGGTCAGTGATTGCAGTCCCTGCACAGTCCGTGCACGGTGAGGGCAAGATCGTTGCCGGCCAGCCCCTCTTGCCGCAGCACGTTCTGGATGCGGGACAGAAGCGCGGGCAGCTCGGGGGTGTCGGGCAGGGCCGAAATCTGGTGGCACTTGTCACACTCGAACAGCCCAGCGCCCGCGAGCTCGGCCATGGCAAAACGCCACGTGCGGTCGCTGCCCTGGAGTTTGCGCAGCAGCCCTGCGTGCACGAAGCGGTCGAGCAGGCGGTAGAGCGTCACCTTGTTGGGAACGGTGACCGAATCCTGTCCGCCACTGGCCTGCAGGGCCTGCATGAGGTCGTCGTGGCTCAGCGGGACGCGTGCCTCGTGCACGATCTCCAGCACCCGCACACCTGCCCGCGTGGCGCGCAGTCCGCGTTCGCGCAGCACGTGGGCCCACCCATGGTCATGCCCTGCATCCGGCACGGGCGCCAGGACGGGAGCGGAAGAACGGGAAGGAACGGAGGAAATCGCAGACATCACCCCCACTCTACACCAAGGCCCCGGGCGTCGCCACTGGCAGCGCGCTTGTGTGCAGGCGGGGCCGTATCCGTTCCCGTGCGCTGCTTACCAGCGCATGGTCACGCCGGCGCCGAGGGTGCGCTCGATGGGGCCGCTCTGCAGACTCTGGCGGTAGCCCACATCGAGGTCCACGTTCTTGCCCCAGTGGTAGATGGCGCCGGCAAGGGCATAGGACAGCGTGGAGGGGCCGGTCGCATCCGGGTTGCGGCTTGCGCCGACGTCGGCAGCAAAGCTCCAGCGCTCGCTGGGGGCATAGAGCACGGCGGTAGAGGCGCTCCACAGGCCGGTGCGCAGACCCTGGTTGTTGTCGTAGTGGGTGGCGCCGGCATTGGTGAGCCAGGTCCAGGGGCCGTTCTGGTACTGGCCGATGAGGCTGAGCGCCTGGGTGCTGCGGCCGGTGCCGAGCCCCTTCGAGGCATTGCCGCTGGGCAGGGTGACGGCCGGCTTGAGGGCGAATGACCAGTTGCCGGCCTCGTGGAAGCGCCACTTGGCCTGGGCCGTGATGTCTCCCACGCCGCTGACCGCGTCGTCCCCATCCGTGCGGAGGTGCTGGTAGGGCAGGTTCATGGCCAGATCCAGGGTGTCGGTGATGCCGCGCGTCAGGGTGGCATTGACGGCCTGGGTGTGGGTGGAAGTCCCGTCCTCGTCGCGCACACGGGTCTGGTCGGTGTTGAGCTCGAACTGCCAGTGGCCGGTGCCCTGGGTGCCGGTGTCATCGGTGATGAGCGGATGGGCGGCCTGTGCGGGCAGCGAAGCGGCCAGCCCCGCCCCGCCAAGGGCGAGCGGAACCAGGAGTGCACGGGACAGCGAGCGGAGGGATGTCAGGGACATGGGGAGCCTTGCAGAGTCGTAAATGAAAAGACAAACGGTGCTATTATCGCAACTGTGTTGCAATTATAGACAAATCGGGAGGTGCTGCAGATGATAATGCAAACGATAACCATTTTCATCTATTGTGCGATGAAACGGATCGGATGCAGGTCTGCGCGATTCCGGTCTTCCCTGTCACCGAGGAGAATGGACATGAAGAAAACGAGTTGGTTCAAGGGGCTGCTGGCAGCCTGTGGTCTGTGGGCGGCCGCCGCCTGGGCGGCGCCGATGCCGGTGGTGGCGAGCTTCAGCATTCTCGGCGATGTGGCGCGCGAGGTGGGGGGCAGCCGGGTGAGTGTGCAGACGCTCGTGGGTCCCGATCAGGACGGGCACGTCTACCAGATGACCCCGGCCGACATCCGCAAGCTGCGCGCTGCCCGTCTCGGGCTCCTGAGCGGCCTGGGTTTCGAGGGCGCGGGGATGCAGCGCGCCTTTGCCTCCAGCCACATTCCGGTGGCCGTGGCCTCGCAGGGCATCACCCCGACGCGCATGACCGACGAGCACGGACATGCGGTGTTCGATCCGCACGTGTGGAACGATCCGGTGCTCATGCAGACCTATGCACGCAATGTGGCGGCTGCGCTCATGCGCACCGATCCGGCGGGCCGTGCCTACTATGCCCAGCGCCTCACGGCCTACGAGGGGCAGCTCAGGGCGCTCGACCAGTGGGTGCGCCAGCAGTTCGCGCCGATTCCGGTGGCCCAGCGCAAAGTGCTCACGGGGCATGATGCGTTCGGGTATTTCGCGCGCCGCTACCAGCTGCGCTTCATCGCGCCGCAGGGGGTGAGCACCGAGAGCGAGGCCTCCGCCCGCACGGTGGCGATGATCGTGCAGCAGGTGCGGCGCGAGCACATCAAGGCCGTGTTCGTCGAAAACATCAAGGACCCGCGTCTCGTGCAGCAGCTCGGTCGCGAGGCGGGTGTGCAGGTGCAGGGCGAGCTGTATTCCGACGCCCTGAGCCGCGCAGGCGGACCCGCCCCGACCTACCTGCAGCTGGTGCGCCACAACGTGCAGCTGCTGGCCCGCGCCATGCGGTAAGGGTGTTCCCGGGGCAGCACTGTGCTGCCCGGGGTGTCCGGGCGGTGTGCCCATGAAAGAAGCCGGCAGCTCCCGAGGGGGAACTGCCGGCTTTGTGCATGGGCCAGGGCCGCAGGGCCGGCCGGAAGGCACGGCCCAGCGGGACCGGTCAGGGAGATCAGTGGCGGAAGTGGCGCACGCCGCTGAAGACCATCGCCACGCCGCGCTCGTTGGCGGCGTCGATCACTTCCTGGTCGCGCATGGAGCCGCCCGGCTGGATTACGCAGGTGGCACCGTGGTCGATCACCACGTCGAGCCCGTCGCGGAACGGGAAGAAGGCATCGCTCGCCACGGCCGTGCCGGCCAGGCTCAGGCCCGCAGCCTGGGCCTTGATGCTGGCGATGCGAGCCGAGTCGAGGCGGCTCATCTGGCCGGCGCCCACGCCCATGGTCATGCCGTCCTTGCAGAAGACGATGGCGTTGCTCTTGACGAACTTGGCCACCTTCCAGGCAAACAGCAGATCCTGGAGCTGCTGCTCGGTGGGCTGGAGCTGGGTGACGACCTTGAGGTCGGAGAGGTGGAGCTCATGGCTGTCGGAGGTCTGCACCAGCAGGCCGCCGCCCACGCGCTTGTAGTCGTGGGCGTTGGCCGTGGCGGAGGTGCCGGCGGGCAGCGCGATGCGCAGCAGGCGCACATTGGTCTTGGGCTTGAAGACTTCCAGGGCTTCGGGCGTGAAGTCCGGGGCCATCAGCACTTCGACGAACTGCTTGACGATGTGCTCGGCTGCCGCGCGGTCGAGCGGGCGGTTGAGAGCGATGATGCCCCCGAAGGCGCTCGTGGGATCAGTCTGGAAGGCCTTGGCATAGGCGTCGGCGGCATCCTTGCCCATGGCCACGCCGCAGGGGTTGGCGTGCTTGACGATCACGCAGGCGGGCACGTCGAACTGCTTGACGCATTCCCAGGCGGCATCGGCATCGGCGATGTTGTTGTAGCTCAGCTCCTTGCCCTGCAGCTGCTCGGCCGTGACGATGGAGCCCACCGGCGGCTGCGGTTCGCGGTACAGCGCGGCATGCTGGTGGCTGTTTTCGCCATAGCGCAGGTCCTGCACCTTGGCGAATTCGAGGTTGACCTGGCCGGGGAACTCGCCACGCACGGGCGTACCCTCGATGCCGGCAGCGTCGAACGCAACCGAGGAGAGGTAGTTGCTGATTGCGCCGTCGTACTGGGCAATGCGGTTGAACGCAGCCACCGACAGTGCAAAGCGCGTGGCCAGGCTCACCTGGCCGGCGTCGCGCAGCTCGGCGATCACGCCTGCGTACTGGTTGGCGTCGGTCAGCACGGCCACGTCCTTCCAGTTCTTGGCGGCACTGCGCACCATGGCCGGGCCGCCGATGTCGATGTTCTCGATGGCGTCGGCCAGCGTGCAGCCCGTCTTGGCCACGGTGGCCTCGAACGGGTAGAGGTTCACCACCAGCAGGTCGATGGTGGGGATGTCGTGTGCGGCCAGCGCAGCCATGTGCTCGGGCAGGTCACGGCGGGCCAGCAGGCCGCCGTGGATCTTGGGATGCAGGGTCTTGACGCGGCCGTCGAGCATCTCGGGGAAGCCGGTGTGATCGGCCACCTCGGTCACGGGCAGGCCGCTGTCGGCGAGCAGGCGGGCGGTGCCGCCGGTGGACAGCAGCTTGATGCCCAGAGCATGCAGCTCACGGGCGAGGTCGACGATGCCGGTCTTGTCGGACACGGACAGCAGGGCAGTCAGTTGGGTCATGTTTCAGGTTCCAGAAACGAATCAACGAAAAAAATCAGACGGACAGAAAAAAGGGCCAGGAAAAAAAGGCCAGGGCGGAACGGATTCCCGCCCACTCAGGCCGGCGGGGCCGCAGGATCGGGCACGTCCGGTGCGGGAGTGGGCTCCGGGGCCGGATCGGGGGCGGGGCCCGGCACGGGCAGCGGATGCGGGCGAACGGGAACTTGGGGCTCCATGGCGTCAATCCTTGTCGGTGGTAGGCAGGAGGCCGTGCTCGACGAGCTTCTTGCGCAGGGTGTTGCGGTTGAGGCCGAGCCATTGCGCGGCCCGGCTCTGGTTGTTGCGTGCCTGTTCCATCACCAGCTCCAGGAGCGGCTTCTCGACCACGCGCAGCAGCATGTCGTACATGTTGCTCGGTTCCTGCCCCTGCAGGTCATCCAGGTACGTCAGCAGGTTGCTGCGCACGCATTCTTCAAGACGTTCATGTCCCATGGGATTGCGGTTTCCTTTGTCGTATTTCTTGAATCGGGGCCGGCGGCAGCACGCGGCGTGGCGGGACGCCAGTTCTCCACGGTGCGTGCGGCATCGGCGGCTGGCGAGGGCCAGTGCAGGTGGTGTTCTCCCAGGGCATCGAGCCAGTCGTGCACGGCCTGCCACTGCGCCTCGGCGTCTTCCAGGGCATTCACCGTCTGTCGCAGGGCATCGCCTCCGGGCAGGCCAGCCACGTACCAGCCGATGTGCTTGCGGGCACTGCGCACGCCGGCCCAGTCGCCATGCAGCGCATAGTGATCGCGCAGGTGGTCGAGCAGTGCGGAGCCCACCTCGCGCACCGTGGGCGGCTCCCGCAGGGTGCCCGTGGCAAGGTAATGGTCGATGTCGCGGAAGATCCAGGGCTGGCCCATGGCCGCACGACCGATCATCAGCGCATCGGCGCCTGTGGCGCGCAGCACCGCAGCGGCCTTGCGGGGCGAGTCGATGTCGCCATTGGCCACCACCGGAATGCGCAGCGCCGACTTGATCGCGGCGATGGTGGCGTATTCGGCTTCGCCACCGTAGCCCTGCTCGCGGGTGCGGCCATGCACCGTCACGAGCGCCACCCCTGCCTCCTGCGCCAGTCGTGCGAGGCGGGGCGCATTGCGCTGGTCATGGCGCCAGCCCGTGCGCATCTTGAGCGTCACGGGCACGTCGTGCGGCGCGCAGGCTGCCACCACCGCCTCGATGAGGGAGAGCGCAAGCGCCTCGTTCTGCATCAGGGCCGAGCCGGCCCACTTGTTGCACACCTTCTTGGCCGGGCAACCCATGTTGATGTCGATGATCTGGGCGCCCCGGTCGATGTTGTAGCGTGCGGCCTCGGCCATCTCTGCTGCATCCACGCCGGCGATCTGCACAGCCACCGGGCCTGGCTCGCCGTCATGGTCCGCACGGCGCGAAGTCTTGAGGCTGTGCCACAGCTCCTTGCGCGAGGTCACCATTTCGCTCACGGCATGCCCGGCGCCGAAGCGCCGGCACAGCTGGCGGAACGGTCGGTCCGTCACGCCCGCCATGGGGGCGACAAACAGCCGATTCGGCAGGGTGAACTGGGCGAGTTGCATGAACAGGAAAAGGCGGGGGAGAGCGACGCGCGCGAACGGCGCGAGCGGGGGAGAAAGGGGATCGATTGTACTGCTTGTTTTTTACGCAATCAAGCTGCGGCATACACCCGACTGACCGGCGCGGCACTCCGCTGCCGAGTCTGTCGGGACTGCCGTGCCCCGTATACTCCGGCGGCATGGACGCCTTCTTCACGTCGCTGCTGCACGCGCTCGCCATGCCCCAGTACGGTCTCAGCACCGTGTTTGTGGTGGCATTCGTTTCCGCCACCCTGCTGCCCATGGGATCGGAACCCGCGGTCTATGGGCTGGTGGCACTCAATCCGCACCTGTTCTGGCCCGCCATCGGCGTCGCAACCCTGGGCAACACCCTGGGTGGCATGCTCACCTGGTGGATGGGCCTGGGCGCCAACGAGCTCGCCGAAAAAGCCCGGCATGGCCGGGTGCACCTGCGGGCACTCGCATGGATGCATCGCCTGGGCCCCAAGGCCTGCTTTCTGGCCTGGCTCCCGGTCATCGGCGACCCCCTGTGCGCCGTGGCCGGCTGGCTGCGCATGCCGGGCTGGCCCTGCATGGGCTGGATGGCCCTCGGCAAGTTCGTGCGCTACGTGCTCATGACCAGCCTGCTCCTCTGGGGCCTCCCCCACGAATGGGCCGCCCGCCTGCTTGCGGGCTGAGGAGCATAGTCGGCCCCCCGTTTCTCTGGCCTGGACAGGAATGGGTACAGATGGGTGCAATTGTCCCAAATGGTTCTGTAACTCGGCTGTTGCCCCTCCGCTAAACTGTCTCAGCCCTATCCTGATCAACGACGGTTTGAAGGGCGGGCCATTGTTCGGGCAAACTGGATAGCCGTCTGAAAAATACGGGCAGTCCAGATACGACCGGAAGCGGCAAGGACAGGTTGTCCATCGATCGATCATAAAACTCACAGTCCAGTGAACAATACGACGTCCCTTATTCCAGAAACTCGCGTGGCCGTACTGGTCGATTGCGACAACGTGTCCCCCGAAATACTCGAACATGCCTTGCGCATGGTGGCGCAGTTCGGCCGTGTTGTTTTGCGCAGGGGGTATGGCAATCAGAGTACGCTGGCTCACAAGTGGCAGGAAGCCCTGGTACGTCTGGCTTTCACTCCATGCCTTCAGTACCAGTACGCTGCTGGCAAGAACACCGCCGATATTGCGCTGGCGCTCGATGCATTGGAGGCGCTGTTCGATCATCGTGCCGACACGTTTTGCCTCGTCACCAGTGACTCGGACTTTTCGTATCTCTGTCGCAAATTGCGCGAGCGCGGTGCAACGGTGTGCATCGTAGGAGAACCCAAAACTCCCGATGCACTGCGCAACGCCAGCGATCAGTTCTTTGAATGGATGCGGCCAGAGCCCTCTGCCGAACCTGTTGCTCATACTCTCCCAAAGGCGGCCAAGGCAGAGGCCGTGAAGTCGGATACCACAAAGCTGGAACAGTCCAAGCCAGCGGTCAAGCGCAGGCCGAGGTTTCTGGTGGAAGCCGTTTCTCTGCTGGCCAGCGATACGTCCGAAGGCAAGGTTGGCCTGGGTGTTCTGGGGCAATATCTCAAGCGTACAGACCCAGCTTTCTCTCCTCAAACCTATGGGCATTCAGGACTGCTGAACATGGTCAGAACCTATGATCTGCTCACTCCTCATCAAGAGGAAGGTGGCAATTGGTCCGTGAGCCTGGCACCTAAGCCTGAGATATCTTCGGAAGACGGGTAGAGCTGATTCAGTACCGCCATTCAATGGATCAATCGGTGTAGTACGTGGTGCTTCTTCGCCCCTCCGATGCAACGCCAAGTGACAATATCTTGTGTCAGGGAAAGACCTCTCTGTGCCGAGAAACAGCAGCCTGCGCGCATGAAAAAAGGCGAACCCGTGTGGATTCGCCTTGTGCGGTGCATCTGGGCACCGGCTGTGCGTGCGCGGCAGCAGTCGGCTTACTTGGCCACTTCGTGACCGATCAGGCCACCGACTGCGGCACCGCCGACGGTGTTGAGCAGGCTGCCGTCACCCAGGTTGGAACCCACCACGGCGCCAGCACCGGCACCGATCACGGCACCCTTGTCGGAGCGGCTCATGCCGTTCCACGTGGAACAACCGGTGGCCAGGGTAGACAGGCTGGCCACGGCCAGCAGGGCGATCCATTTTTTCATCATCGTTCTCCTTGGAAAAGGGATATAGACCTAGCAGGAACCTGCGACGCAGGCTCCTGACAGTCCTCCCGTATCGCAGACGCCTCCATGGTAAAAGTTCCGCGCCGGGGGCGCCGGCAGGATTGCTACAAATTGTGGGGTGGAGTGGCCTGTGCTGTCTGTCGTCAAGCCCCGGGGACGATCTTTCTGTGACATGCGTCGCACTCGTTCACAAATTCTGTGGGGGCATGGGCGGCCGATGGGGCCGCGACTGCGGCGGGCGCGCCACGGCCGCCTGCAGATTGCTGGCCGCCGCAGGGGCGCCTCCCCCTATAATCGGGCCCTGTCAGGAGAGCGTCCGGGAGCGTACATCGATCAGCCGGGCCGCCGAAGGCGCACAGCAACGCTCAGGCACCAGGACTGGCAGCCATTCCCAGGCGGGAATGTTCTTCGCTGGAGAGCGCGCGTGGGGAGCGACACCCCACCGCCACCGAAGGAGCAAGCCGATCATCGTGCCGGCGAATCTCTCAGGTAAAGTGGACAGCGGGGTGAGCGGCTTGCCGCACGCCGTTGCATGGCGCAACGGATCGGCCGCCCCCTTCAACGACGGATTCCGCAGTCCCCACCGGAGATCTCCCATGTCTGCTCCCTCGACCGACCTGCTCCTCACCCCTCTCCATGCCCTGCACCTCGAACTCGGTGCCCGCATGGTGCCCTTTGCCGGCTATTCCATGCCGGTGCAGTATCCCGCCGGCCTGCTGGCCGAGCACCAGCACACCCGCCAGGCGGCCAGTCTCTTCGATGTGTCCCACATGGGACAGCTGCGCCTTGTGGGGCCGGATGCGGCTGCCGCGTTCGAAACCCTCATGCCCGTCGATGTGGTCGGTCTGGCTCCGGGGCGCCAGCGCTATGGTCTTCTGCTCAACGATGCAGGCGGCATCATCGACGACCTGATGTTCGTCAACACGGGCGAGGATCTGTTCGTCATCGTCAACGGCGCCTGCAAGGCCGGTGACATCGCCCATATCCAGGACCGCATCGGCGCGCGCTGCGCAGTGGTGCCCCTGCCCACTCAGGCCCTGCTTGCGCTGCAGGGACCGCAGGCCGTCGCGGCCCTGTCGCGCCTGGTGCCCGGGGTTGAATCGCTGGTGTTCATGACGGGCGGGCGCTTCCGCTGGGGCGTGGTCGATCTGTTCGTCACCCGCAGCGGGTATACCGGCGAGGACGGATTCGAGATTTCCGTGCCCGGCGAACAGGCCGAGGCCTTTGCCCGTGCGCTGCTGGCCGAGCCCGAAGTGCGCCCCGCCGGTCTGGGCGCCCGCAACAGCCTGCGCCTCGAAGCGGGCCTGTGCCTGTACGGCAACGACATCGACACCACCACCACGCCGGTGGAAGCTGCCCTGACCTGGGCCATCCAGAAGGTGCGTCGCACCGGTGGCGCGCGTGCAGGCGGGTTCCCCGGTGCCGGCATCGTGCTCGACCAGCTCGATGGCCGCATTCCGCCCGAGCGCGTGCGCGTGGGGCTGGTGGCGCGTGAGCGCGTGCCGGTGCGCGAGCCCGCCCCGCTGCAGGCGGCAGACGGCACCCCCATCGGCCATGTCACGAGCGGGCTGCTGAGCCCCAGCCTCAACCAGCCCGTTGCCATGGGATATGTACAGGCTGGCTCTGCCGCCATTGGCACCGAGGTGCTGGCCATCGTGCGTGGCAAGCCGGTGCCCATGGTGGTGGCTTCCATGCCCTTCGTGCCCACCCGGTACTACCGCGGCTGATGGCCGCAGGGGCGCCGGCTGGGCCAGCGCTCCGACTCTCCTGCCTCGTGTCCGCCCGGCGCATGGCGCGCGTGCCGGCACAGGCAGGGAGGGGCTGCGAGCCCCACTGCGGTTGCGGCCCCCCTTGGAATTTTTTCTTTCCTTCCTTCTCTTCCTTTCTTCCTGTCCTCGTCTTGCGGAGACTACACATGACCATCAAATACACCCCCGACCACGAATGGATCAAGGTCGACGGCGATATCGCCACCGTCGGCATTACCCACCACGCGCAGGATGCGCTTGGCGACGTGGTGTTCGTCGAGCTGCCTGAAGTCGGCACGTCCTACGACCAGAAGGCCGTGGCTGGCGTGGTCGAGTCCGTCAAGGCTGCCGCCGATGTCTACATGCCGGTGTCCGGCGAGATCACCGAGGTCAACGAGGCCCTGCGTGACGACCCCTCCCTGGCCAACAGCGACCCCATGGAAGCCGGCTGGTTCTTCAAGGTGCGCCTTGCCGATCCGTCCCAGCTCGACGCCCTGCTCGACGCCACCGCCTACACCCGCCTCGCAGACGCTGCCTGAGGCAGCTCCCGGGCCCTTCGCCGGCATCCTGCGCGGGTGCCGGCTGGCTGTGCCCTGCCGTGAGGTGCTGCTCCTTCCGCCGCTGCGGGAGGGCCTGTGGCTGCACGGCCGTTTCTTCCTGACGTCCCCGCCTGGTGCCGGGGCGCTCTCTGCCCCTTCCCTTTCTCCGGTGCGCACATGACCTCCCCCACGCTTGCCGCTCTTGAAAATCCCTCCGAATTCGTCGCCCGCCACATCGGCCTGAGCGCCACCGACGAGTCCCACATGCTCTCCGCCGTGGGCGTGGCCAGCCGTGCCGCGCTGATGGACGCCATCGTGCCGGCGACCATCCGCCGTGCCGCCCCCATGGGCCTGCCGCCTGCCACGACCGAGGCCGCCGCCCTGGCCGAGCTCAAGACCATCGCAGCCCGCAACCAGGTTCTCCGCAGCTTCATCGGACAGGGCTACTACGGCACCTTCCTGCCCGGCGTGATCCTGCGCAACATTCTGGAAAATCCCGCCTGGTACACCGCCTACACGCCCTATCAGGCTGAAATCAGCCAGGGCCGCATGGAAGCGCTGGTCAACTTCCAGACCATGATCAGCGATCTCACCGCCATGCCGATCGCCAACGCCTCCATGCTCGACGAGGCCACCGCCGCCGCCGAGGCCATGACCCTGGCGCGCCGCTCCGTCAAGGCCAAGGGGCAGGTGCTGCTGGTGTCGGCCGACTGCCATCCCCAGACCATCGAGGTGCTGCAGACCCGCGCTGCGCCGCTGGGCCTCACCCTGCGCCTTCTGCACAGCCAGGAGGAATGGTGGCAGGCCCTGGCCGGGGACGATTATTTCGCAGCTCTGCAGCAGTACCCCTCCAGCACCGGCTGGCTGGCCGACTGGAGCGCCTCGGCCGAGGCCATCCATGCCAAGGGCGCAGCGTTCATCCTCGCGGCCGACCTGCTGGCCCTTGCCGTGCTCAAGGCGCCGGGCGAGATGGGAGCCGACATCGTCGTGGGCACCACCCAGCGCTTCGGCATGCCCATGGGCGCCGGTGGCCCCCACGCAGGCTATCTGGCCTGCCGGGATGCCTACAAGCGCTCCATGCCGGGCCGTCTGGTCGGCGTGAGCAAGGACGTGCACGGCAATCCCGCCTACCGGCTGGCCCTGCAGACCCGCGAGCAGCACATCCGCCGCGAAAAGGCCACCAGCAACATCTGCACGGCGCAGGTGCTGCCTGCCGTCATTGCCAGCATGTACGCGGTCTACCACGGCCCCGACGGGCTGCGCCGCATCGCCAGCCGCGTGGCCCGCTATACCGCCATCCTCAAGGCCGGCCTGGTGAGCCTGGGCTGGACCGCCTACCACCACGACAGCGCCTTCGACACCCTCTGCCTGCGCGTGGGCGCTGCCGAGGCCGACCGCCTGCAGGCGCGTGCCGTGACCCTGGGCGCCAACCTGCGCCGCGTGGCCGCCGATCTGGTCGCCGTGTCGCTCGACGAAACCACCACCCGTGACGACCTCGCCCTGCTGTGGCGCATCTTCGGGCAGGACGGTGCCGCCCTGCCGGACATCGACGCCCTCGACGCCAGCGCTCCGGCCCTCGTGCCCGAAGGCCTCCTGCGCACCAGCGGCTATCTGGCGCATCCGGTGTTCCACCGCTACCACTCCGAGACCGGCATGCTGCGCTACCTGCGCATGCTCTCCGACAAGGACCTGGCGCTCGACCGCAGCATGATCCCGCTCGGCTCCTGCACCATGAAGCTCAACGCCACCAGCGAGATGATTCCCATCACCTGGCCCGAGTTCGCCAACCTTCACCCCTACGCCCCGGCCGACCAGCTGGCAGGCTATGCCGAGCTCAATGACCAGCTCTGCACCTGGCTGGCCCAGACCACCGGCTATGCCGCCGTGAGCCTGCAGCCCAACGCCGGTTCGCAGGGCGAGTACGCCGGACTGCTGGCCATCCGTGGCTACCACGCCGCGCGTGGCGATGCACACCGCACCATCTGCCTCATTCCCAGCAGCGCCCACGGCACCAACCCCGCCAGCGCGCACATGGCAGGGCTCGACGTGGTGGTGGTCGCGTGCGACGCCCAGGGCAACGTGGACATGGCCGACCTGGCCGCCAAGTGCGCCGAGTACGCCGACCGCCTTGCGTGCGTCATGATCACCTACCCCAGCACCCACGGCGTGTTCGAGACCCAGGTCAAGGAGCTGTGCGAGCTGGTGCACCGCCACGGTGGTCGCGTCTATGTCGACGGCGCCAACATGAACGCACTCGTCGGCGTGGCCGCTCCCGGCGAATTCGGCGGCGACGTGAGCCACCTCAACCTGCACAAGACCTTCTGCATCCCCCACGGCGGTGGCGGTCCCGGCGTGGGTCCCGTGTGCTGCGTGGCCGATCTGGCTCCCTACCTGCCCGGCCATCGCACCGGCGGCGTACCCAGTCAGGGTGGTGCCGTGAGTGCCGCTCCCTACGGCAACGCCTCCGTGCTGCCCATCTCCTGGATGTACATCCGCATGATGGGCGCCGACGGCCTGCGCCATGCCACCGAGGCCGCCATCCTGAGTGCCAACTACATCAGCACCCGGCTGGCCGACGCCTACCCCACGCTGTACGCCAGCGCCAGTGGCCATGTGGCACACGAGTGCATCCTGGACCTGCGCGCGCTCAAGGACACCAGCGGCGTCATGGCCGAGGACGTGGCCAAGCGGCTCATGGACTACGGCTTCCATGCCCCCACCCTGTCCTTCCCGGTGCCCAACACCCTCATGGTCGAGCCCACCGAGAGCGAAACCCGCGAGGAGCTGGACCGCTTCATCGACGCCATGCTCGCCATCCGTGACGAAATCCGCCGCGTCGAACAGGGCGAATGGCCGCAGGACGACAACCCGCTCAAGCACTCCCCGCACACCGCCGACAGCCTCCTGGCCGGAGACTGGCCCCATGCCTACCCGCGCGACATCGCGGCGGCACGCCACACCGGCAGCGTCGGCGCCCAGGCCAAGTACTGGCCGCCCGTGGGACGCATCGACAACGTCTACGGCGACCGCCACCTGTTCTGCAGCTGCGTGCCCGTGAGCGCCTACGCCGACGGCCTCTGAGTCGCTTCAGTCCCTCCGGCAGCGTGATCGCTGGCCGGCGTCCATCGTGGGCGTCGGGCAGTCACAGGTTGCCGGATTTGCAGGGCCCCTGCCCTTCCGGAACCTTCCGGGAGTCAGGGGCCCTGTCTCGTCTGGTGTTGATCCGTCTCGGGTCGTCCCGGGACAGGGGCTGTCCTTGGTCCTGCGCACCCCCCCGCTTCTTATTTCAGGGACGGTGCATCCGGCTCCTTCACCGTCTCCAGCGTGTGCAAGTTCAGCAGCGTGAAATGCCCCTGCCCCGGCATCCAGCCCCCCGTGTCCAGATAGTGGCGATTGCCCAGCCGGCGGGCCTCGGCAATGGTGGTGTGGCCGTGCGCCACGGCCCGCACATGGGCAATCACGGCCGGGTCCTGCGCCCGGTAGCGCGTGCGCGCCCACAGACAGGTGTGCCACTGCTCGGGCGAGAGGCGGCCCTCGCGCACATCGTCCCAGTCATCCGTCGGGCACTGGGCATGCAGCAGCCCCACCGGCCCGTCGGGCGTCTCCACCTCGGCTGCCAGCGGCAGCGCGCGCAGCCGCTGGCCAATGAGCCGGCGCTCGCTCGCCGGCAGCCGCGCGAACCAGCCTCCGCCATGCTCGCGGTGATCCACATAGGGGTAGGGATCACCCGCCGCATCGCGCCAGACCATGAAATCGTGGTTGCCGCTCACCGCATGGAACCACGGCTTGTCCAGCCACTCCAGCACCCGTGCCGAATCCGGTCCGCGGTTGACCAGATCGCCGAGCGAAAACAGCCGGTCGCGTGCCGGATCGAACCCGACCCGATCCAGCATCGCGGCCAGCGCCGTGAAGGAGCCGTGAATATCCCCCACCGCATAATCCGTGCCCCGGAGATTGCGGCCATGCCGCACGAAAAAGGAAGCCATGTGCATAGTATGTGCCCACCCTCCGCCTTCCATCCACCCCCGGCCCTTGCCGGACACCCGGCAGACCGGCCGCTGGCCGTGTCTCCCGTCGTTCCATGCTGCAGATCGGGCCGCCATGATGCGGCGCAATAGCACATCCCCCTGCCCCCTGCAAGCTTTTGCCGTAACCCATGCACAGGCCCCCACAATGCAGCGAAAGTATTGATCTTTCGAGACGTTTGGGGCAAACTTGCGCCCCGAAACACCTGCCCCGCCCCGCCTTTTCACGGGCCGGATGCGGGCCTTCCAAAAGAACAATCCGCAGATGCCGCCATGGTCATCTGCACAGGTTTTGCGTTACTCCCTGCCCATGGCTCCCACCGCCCCGAAGACTGCCGAACTGCCCACAGGCTGCCGCGCGCCGCGCCAGGCTCCGGGCAGCAGCAGAACGCAGCAGGGACGCTTCCGGGTCTCCCTTGCCCTCGTGCTCCCGTTCCTCGCGGCCCTGTCCGTGCTGTGGGCGGGCTGCTCTCCACGCGAGCAGCAGGCACCCTCCTCTCCCGTTTCCTCTTCTGTGGCGCACGCCACCGCGCCTGCCGCTGCCGCATCGCGCGGCCGCTGGGCTGCACCTGCAGCGCGTGCGCTGCTGCCCTCCGGTGGCTCCACCATCGCCCTGGCCCAGCTGCCGCCGCGCGGCCAGCAGGTCTATGCCGCCATCCTTGGCGGAGGCCCCTACGCCTTCGACAAGGACGGCGTCATCTTTGCCAACCGCGAACGCATTCTGCCCGCCCACCCGCGTGGCTATTACCGCGAATACACCGTGGCCGAACCCGATGCCCGCAACCGGGGCCCGCGCCGCATCGTGTGCGGTGGCCCCAGACAGCAGCCGGACGCGTGCTACTACAGCGCCGACCACTACGCGAGTTTCCAGAAGATAGAGCCATAACGTAACCAAGGGGGCGGCCTCTTACCCGGTCGCCCGAAATCACCGTGAATCCAGAAGCAACCATGCACGACAACCTCCTGGGCAATGTGCGCAGCAACATCGTCCAGTCCATCCGGGCATTCCGGGTGCCCGACCTGCAGGCCACCGCGGCCCGCCTGGGTCAGCACTTCCTGTACGCCAACCTCGGAGAGGCCCACACCAAGCAGGACGTGCTCGACCTGCTCGGAGAACAGTTCAACCTGCCTGCCCACTACGGCAAGAACTTCGACGCCCTCTACGACTGCATCACCGACCCCCTGCACAAGTCCGGCCCCCAGCCCGGCTTCATCGTGGTGCTCGAACAGATCCCCACCAACGCCAAGTTCGACAAGGAAAGCCGCGAGCAGCTGCTCGACATCTTCCGTGATGCCGCCGACTACTGGTCGGACCGCAAGGTCCCCTTCAGGTGCTTCTATTCTTTTCAGTAGCCCGTTCTGCACACGCTGGCCAAGCAGAACGGGCGCACCTGGCCCACGCCGAACATGAAGAAGCTGCCGAAGTCGAGGCAGCAGAATCCGAGGAAAAGATGCCCACCGACAAGATCGTGGACGTCACCCCCATGGCGCTGCGCATGAGCAGCCCCTTCAACGCGCAGTACTGGCTCTCCGCCGTCGATGGCGACACGGTGGCCGCTGCCTGAGCAAGCCCTGCGCTTCTCCCGGGGCGGCCCGGTTCACCTCCTCCGCCCCACCCCTCTCAACCGCCGCTTGCCGGCGGTTTTTTCTTGCGTGCTGCAGTGCAAGATAAGCGCAGATGCTGCATCGCAGCATAAAAATGCCGCCAGATGAGGGGTAATTCCGCATGGAATTTGCGTCCAGTTGCGTTCAATCTGTAAGCAGAGGGTAGGATTGCCTGCCTAGAATTTTCTGGCTTTGAGGGTTTCCACGAAGAGGGAAACCCCTAGGAGATTCAAGCACCGCACCGGCTGGCCAGCCTTGCAATCCTTCCTGATTCTGGTCGCCGGCTCTCTCTCGCAACCGAGTTCCATGCCATGACAGCTTCCTCGCGCGTCCTGCACCCTGCGTTCCGTCAAAAAATCATGTCCGCCGAAGCGGCAGCCGCCCACATCATGCCCGGAGACAACGTCGGCATGAGCGGCTTCACCGGCTCCGGTGCGCCCAAGCTCGTTCCGCTGGAACTCGCCCGCCGCATCGAAGGCGCCCACGCACGCGGCGAACCCTTCCGCATCAGCGTCTGGACCGGGGCCTCCACCGCCCCCGAACTCGACGGCGCCCTCGCCAAGGTCAACGGCATCGAGATGCGGCTGCCCTACCAGTCCGACCCCATCTGCCGCCACAAGATCAACGAAGGCACCATGCAGTACGCCGACATCCACCTGTCGCACGTCGCGCAGTATGTGTGGTTCGGCTTCTACGGCAAGCTCAACGTCGCCGTGGTCGAAGTGGCCGCCGTGCTGGAAGACGGCTCACTCGTGCCCTCCACCTCCATCGGCAACAACAAAACCTGGCTCGACCAGGCCGACAAGGTCATCCTCGAAGTCAACAGCCACCAGAGCCTCGCGCTCCAGGGCATGCACGACATCTACTACGGCACGCAGGTTCCGCCCAACCGCCAGCCCATCATGATGACGCGCGCCAGCGACCGCATCGGCGACGCCTACCTGCGCGTCGATCCTGCCAAGGTCGTGGCCGTGGTCGAAACCGACGCCAGCGACCGCAACACCGCCTTCTCCGAGCCCGATGCCGACTCCGAGCGCATCGCCGAGCACCTGCTCGACTTCTTCCAGCACGAAGTCAAGGTCGGCCGCCTGCCCCCCAGCCTGCTGCCGCTGCAGTCCGGCGTGGGCAACATCGCCAACGCCGTGCTCGCCGGGCTCAACAAGGGCCCCTTCAACAACATGACCTCCTACACCGAGGTGCTGCAGGACGGCATGCTCGACATGATCGTCAGCGGCAAGCTCGCCTTTGCCTCGGCCACCGCCGTGAGCCTGAGCGGGCCCAAGTTCCAGTACTTCAAGGAACACCTCGAAGAACTGCGCAGCAAGATCATGCTGCGCCCGCAGGAAATCAGCAACCACCCCGAAATCATCCGTCGCCTCGGCGTGCTCGCCATGAACGGCATGATCGAGGCCGACATCTACGGCAACGTCAACTCCACCCACGTCATGGGCACCCGCATCATGAACGGCATCGGCGGCTCCGGCGACTTTGCCCGCAACGCCTACATCTCCGCGTTCATGACCCCTTCCACCGCCAAGGGTGGCACCATCTCCTGCATCGTCCCCATGGTCAGCCACGTGGACCACACCGAGCACGACGTGCAGGTGCTCGTCACCGAACAGGGCCTTGCCGACCTGCGCGGCCTCGCCCCCAAGGCACGCGCCCGCCTCATCATCGACAAGTGCGCCCACCCCAGCTACCGCGACCAGATCAGCGACTACTACGAGCGTGCGCTCCGTGATTCCCACGGCAAGCACACCCCCCACCTCCTGCCCGAGGCCCTCTCGTGGCACCAGCGTTTCGAGGAGACAGGCACCATGCATGCCTAACTACACCACAAGGGGCACAGCCCCCATTGCATGATTCACACCCGCATGGCGACCTGGTTGCTATGCGGGTTTTTTGTTGCAAGGAAGATGAAAAAATAAAACCCAGCCAGTGTGACCGGCTGGGTTTTGGGTTCGGACGGAATTTTTCAATTCCTCCTTATTGCAGCAACGGCTCTCACCCCGGATAACTACAATCTACGAGGAAGTATACAGGAGATTTTTATGGCCGCCTATGTGCTGGGACTTGACATTGGGATTGCATCCGTTGGATGGGCTGTGCTAGGTGACACACATCTGGTAGATCTTGGTGTTCGCTGTTTTGACAAGGCAGAGACGGCCAAAAAAGGAGATCCCCTCAACCTCGTACGTCGGCAAGCACGCCTTATGCGACGTCGGCTTTACCGACGTGCATGGCGGTTGACCAAGCTGGCACGTTTGCTCAAGCGGGAGGGTCTGATTGATGATGCCCAACTTTTTTTAAACACACCA
Organism: Allobrachymonas sp.; assembly: GCF_041912815.1. NCBI lineage: Bacteria > Pseudomonadati > Pseudomonadota > Betaproteobacteria > Burkholderiales > Comamonadaceae > Allobrachymonas > Allobrachymonas sp. The sequence continues at coordinate 114,853 of NZ_JAYRLV010000009.1, forward strand.
TCCTTCACCAGTACAGACGGCACAGGAAAAGAATCAGTCATCAGTACGTGGGAGCTGCGTCGACAAGGACTGGATCGTCTGCTATCGTCCATCGAATGGGCACGTGTGATTTACCACTTGTGCAAGCACAGGGGGTTCTATTGGACAAGCAAGGCAGAAGAAGCCAAGGCAGTCAGTGATGCCGAAGGCGGTCGCGTCAAAGAAGGGTTGAAGAAAACCACGACCCTGATGGCAGAAAAAGGCTACCGTAGCGCAGCAGAAATGATTTTGGCAGAGTTTCCGACTGCCCAACGCAACAAATGTGGCCAGTACGATAAAGCGCTTTCACGTATCTTGCTCGGTCAAGAACTGACACTGCTGTTTGCCACGCAACGCCGTTTGGGAAATCCCCATGCCAGCGAAAGTTTCGAGACACTCATTCTTGGCAACGGCGATCAGCGAAGCGGCTTGTTCTGGCAACAGAAGCCCGCGTTGTCTGGCGCAGATCTACTGAAGATGCTTGGAAAATGTACATTTGAAAAATCCGAGTACCGTGCCCCCAAAGCCAGTTTCACTGCGGAGCGGCATGTATGGCTGACTAGACTGAATAATTTGCGCATCGTAGAAGATGGGCAGACTCGTCCACTAAACGAAGTGGAGCGCGCCATCGTGTTGCCTCTTCCATATCAAAGTGAAAACCTTAAATTCAAATCAATCAAAAATGCTCTAATTAAAGTCGGTCTGTGGAACGCAGACATTCGCTTTGCAGGCATGTCTTACCCAAGCTCTGCACAAATTATTGAAGAAAAAGCCAAAGATCCTGAAGATCAGATACTGGTAAAATTGTCTGCTTGGCATGAAATGCGACTGGCGTTCAAACACGCTCGCCAAGAAACGCTATGGCAGCGTATCAGTACACCTGCCTTGGAAGGGCAACCTAGTCTGCTTGATCAGATTGGTTGGGTGCTTAGTGTTTACAAAGATGGTTCTGAGGTCACGCGTCAACTGCATCAACTTGATCTTCCTGAGCCAGAAACCAGCATTGCCATTCTGGAAAAAATCAGCTTCGACAAATTTTCCAGTCTCTCTCTCAAGGCCCTGCGCCGCATCGTACCCTTCATGGAGCGTGGCATGCGCTACGATGAAGCCGTTGCAAAAATTCCAGAGTATGGTCACCATAGTCTGTTGGTTCAACCAAGTGCCGCCAAACATCTTTACCTTCCACCATTCTATGAAAACGAACGGGAATATCGAGGTAAAAATGATCATGTGGGGGCGATGAAATTCCGAAAAGATGCCAATATTCCGCGTAATCCCGTTGTGCTGCGCTCACTCAATCAGACGCGTAAGGTGGTCAATGCATTGATTCGACACTATGGGAGTCCGATGGCTATACACATTGAGATGGCGAGAGATCTATCGCGTCCAATGGATGAACGCAACAAGATCAAGAAAGCTCAAGACGAGTTTCGTGATCGCAATAGCAAGGCCAGAGAAGACTTTGAGAAGGATTTTGGATACCGGCCAAAGTCGGTTATTTTTGAGAAGTGGATGCTTTATCGAGAACAGCATGGCCAATGCGCTTATAGCCAACAGGCGCTGGATATTAATCGGGTGCTGGAAGACCCCAACTACGTTCAAATTGATCATGTTCTTCCTTACTCTCGCAGCTATGATGACAGCAAGAATAATAAGGTACTAGTGCTCACACGTGAGAATCAAAATAAAGGCAATCGCACGCCTTTTGAATACCTCACCAGTTTTCTAGGAGGGGAAGATGGGGAGCGCTGGCGAAATTTTGTTGCCTGGGTACAGCAAAACAAGGCTTATCGTATGGCCAAGCGCAATCGTCTGTTGCGTAAGAACTACGGGCAGGAAGAATCGCGTGACTTCATCGACCGAAACCTCAATGACACTCGCTATATCTGCAGATTCTTTAAGAACTACGTGGAAGAACACCTGCAGTTAGCGTCCCGTGCAGATGGGGAAATCAATCGTCGTTGCGTGGTGGTCAATGGGAAGCTCACCGCGTTTTTGCGAGCTAGATGGGGATTGACCAAAAATCGCTCAGAGAGTGACCGACATCACGCGCTGGACGCTACTGTGATAGCAGCATGCACTCACAGCATGGTAAAGGCTATTTCAGATTATTCGCGCACCAAGGAACTGGAATTTCTGAAGGAGGGATTCCCTGATCCGGACACAGGAGAAATTCTTAACCCTACGATGTTTGATCGAGGCCGCAAACATTTTCCAGAGCCTTGGCCGCATTTCCGACATGAACTGGAAAGTCGGCTTTTTACCGATGACCTTGTATCTCTTAAAGAGGATATGAGGCGCTTAGGCACTTATACCGATGAGGACCTGCAAGGTCTTCGTCCGGTGTTTGTTTCTCGTGCGCCGCAACGTCGCAACGGAGGTGCTGTTCATAAAGATACGATCTACGCGCAACCGGAACGGGTGAAAACACAAGGTGGTGTGATTGAAAAAGTTCCATTGACCAGTCTGACGATGAAAGATCTTGAAAAGCTGGTCGATCCACATCGCAATGTCAAGTTGTACGATGCCATCCGCTTGCGTTTGGAAACATATGGCGGAAAAGCAGAAAAGGCGTTTGGCTTGGGTAATCCTTTGTATAAACCAGATAAAAATGGCAGCCCAACCGGACCTGTGGTACATTCGGTCAGGTTGTTGCGAGATAAGTTAACTGGGATTTCTATTCGAGGTGGACTGGCAAAGAACGACAGCATGTTGAGAGTAGACCTTTTTACCAAGATAGGTAAGTTCTATCTTGTACCAGTATATGTGCATCACCGGGTAACCGGACTGCCAAACAGAGCGATTGTTGCCCATAAAGACGAAATAGAATGGCCCCTCATAGATGAGAGCTACCATTTTTTGTTTTCAATCTATCCCAATGACCTTCTCTGTATTAAACAAAAGACAAAGAAATTCGTTGGATACTACGCAGGCTGTGATCGAGCATCTGGAAGTATGAATTTATGGGCTCCAGATCGCGCCTCGTCGATGGGTAAGGATGGGCTTATTCGTGGAATTGGTGTAAAAACTGCCATTGCTATTGAAAAGTTAAACGTCGACGTGCTTGGTCATGTCTATGCAGCCCCTCTGGAGGTGCGCCGTGGTCTGGCGTAGTGTGGTCATCAATCGTCCTGCGATGCTCAAGCGTGAGCATTTTTCTCTGGTAGTGGTACAGGAACAAAGTGCTCGTGTTCCTTTTGAGGACATCGCTGTCATCGTGCTCAACCATCGTGAGATCACACTGACTCATCCGGTACTTTCTGCCTGCGCGGAATACGGAATTGGACTCTACAGCACGGGCGATAATCATCAGCCCAACGGGGTGTTCATCCCATTTTTGCAGCATAGTCGCACTACCCGTATGCAGCGGCTCCAATTGGATCTGGACAAGCCGACATGCAAACGCGCCTGGGCGCGTATCGTGCAGTCCAAGATTCAGAACCAGGCACGCTGTATGTCACTATTGTCCATCACTGGCGCTGATCGTCTGGATTCCTATGCACGTCGCGTGCGCTCTGGCGATGGAGGAAACTTGGAGGCACAGGCCAGCGCTTATTATTTTCCCCAAGTGTTTGGTCGCAGTTTCCATCGCGGCCAAAATGGCTGGATTAATGCTGCATTGGATTATGGTTATGCCATTATCCGTGGTGCCTGTGCGCGGGGACTCGTGGCATATGGAATGCTGCCAAGTTTTGGGCTCTTCCATAGCAGTGAGCAGAATTCCTTTAATTTGGCAGATGACCTCATAGAGCCTTACCGTCCCATTGTGGACCTGCACGTGGCACAAACTCGCTCGCAGCACGGCGAGATTGAGTTGAAATCCTGCGAAAAAGCTGCCCTCGTGGGGTTGCTCAATGTGGACGTGGCTATGCCACGCGGACAAATGAGTGTGCTTGCATCCATTGAGCAAGCAGCACAATCCTTGGCGCGGATGTACGACGGGGGCAGCGAGCAATTGCTGGAGCTGCCCAGCCTCATCGGTCTGAGGCAACACACCTACGAGATGTAGCTTCGCACGCCATGAGCCAGAGCACGAGACGATTTATGCGCATACTGGTGTTCTTTGATTTACCCGTAGTCACCAAGGCTGAGCGACGCGCCTACTCTGTGTTTCGCCGGTTTCTGCTCAATGACGGCTATGACATGATCCAGTTCTCTGTCTATGGCCGCATAGTTGTCAGGTCCCGGATGATTGGATTGTAAAAACCAAGCGTCCGCTACTGCTCAGCCGTGAGGTACTTAAAACGGTTGTGGCAACATGGCGCATCGAGACAGGAGAGACGCCATGCTGATCTCAT